>JAGBBQ010000023.1 GCA_017938425.1 Clostridia bacterium
AAACGCCGAGCATTTCTTCACGATCACCGAGAGTGGACGGTATAAGCCGCATCTTTTCCGACCGCAGATGATGTTTTTGAAGCGTTGCCGCGGCGTTTCCGTTCAAAGCACGCGATTGATGAATGCGGCGTATTACAACATCCGCGCCATCGAATGCGAGGATACGCGCTTTGAAGGGCTTACGATCGAAACGAGCTTAAGCTATATCAATTCGGACGGCATCAACATCGCCGCTTGCAAAGAGGTTTCGATTTCCAACTGCCGTTTTCAAACCGGAGATGACTGCATTGCAATCAGCAACGGCGAATTCACACCGCTTTTACAAGATTGCGAGGATATTACCGTTTCCTCCTGCACCGGCCGCACGCACGCCAATCTGATTCGTGTTTTCAACGGCATTGAGGCGGATCTTGCCGTTGATATCGGCATCGGCGGAGAGGTGCAGCTGGCCGCCGCAAGAAAGCACGCCGTGCGCAACGTGCGTATTTCGGACTGCACGCTCGAAGAGGGATGCTGTGCTATCAACATGGTTGGCGTTTTCGGGAAAATCGAAGACGTTACATTCTCGAACGTCACCGCAAAGCAGGCAAAAACCGCGATCTTTATGGTAATTCAAAAGGAAGGAAGCATCCGCGACGTTACGATCCGCTCGCTTTCCTGCCACGGTGCTACGGGACTTGCCACCATTCAGGGCACGACGAAGGACTCTATCTCGGGCGTTCGGATAGAAAACTGCGATTTTCTCATTGCTCCGAGAGCGAGAGTGTTTGGCAACGGACTGATCGATCCTTTGATCCATTATTTTTTGGCATCCTCTGCGCCCTATAATCTCTACGTACGCCATGCAAGCGACGTTTCACTTCTCAACACGAGGGTGCGCTGGAATGAAGAAAGCCTTCAGGGTATCGAGCGATTTGCGATCGAAGAAAATCGGCCACCCGAATACGAGCACTTATGGCGCGAGGATATGATGCCGAGCGACAAATTTCCGTGCGTGGATGCCTACGACGTGGATGGCTTAACGATCAAGAACCTGGATGCCACGGGACATCGTGGCGCAGAGGCCGTGCGAACAAGATTTGCGAAGCTTTTATCTTAAAGGAGCATAAAAAAAAGAATCGGAAGAACCACAACGGTGCTTCCGATTCTTTTTTATTTAGAGGAAAGATGCGGGAATTAACCCTTAACCATCTTCTCGATCTCTGCTGCGAAGTCCTCTTCTCTCTTCTCAAGACCCTCGCCCTTGTCGTAACGAACATAGCCGACAACCTCGATGCTGCCGCCAAGCTCCTTCGCCGTCTGAGCAACGTACTTGGAAACGGTGAGAGAATCGTCCTTAACGTAAGCCTGATCCATAAGGCAGTTGGTCTCATAGAACTTACCAAGCTTACCTACAACGATCTTCTCAAGCACCTGTGCGGGCTTGTTTGCCATCTTGGGATCCTGCTGCATCTGCTTGATGAGGATCGCCTTCTCCTCCTCGAGAACGGCTGCGGGAACTGCCTCTCTGTTGAGGTACTGAACGGGCATTGCAGCGGTCTGCAGCGCTACGTTCTTTGCGAACTCGGCAAAGCCGGGCTTATCTGCAACGTCGGTAACAAAGTTAACGACAACGCCGGTCATACCCATACCGTGGATATAGGATGAAACGACACCCTCGATCACGGTGAAGCGGCGGATGGAAAGCTTCTCACCGATCTTGTAGGTATTCTCGGCAAGAGCGGCCTCAACGGTCATACCGTCAGCCATCTTGCAGGGCATAAGAGCCGCTACGTCAGCGGGCTTATTTGCGATAATGGTCTTCAGGATCTCCTTAACGAATTCCTGGAAGGTTGCGTTCTTGGCAACGAAGTCGGTCTCGGAGTTAACCTCTACGATAGCGGTCACGTCACCGACGGTCATGATATCAACAAGACCCTCTGCGGCAATTCTGCTTGCCTTCTTTGCGGTTGCGGCCATACCCTTCTCACGAAGAATCTTCACTGCTGCCTCAAAGTCACCGTTCGCATCCTTAAGAGCGTTCTTGCAGTCCATCATACCGCAGCCGGTCTGCTTTCTGAGCTCGGCAACGTCTTTTGCGGAAAATTCTGCCATTTTCTTAATCTCCTTATAAATTCAGCGTTATAGAATTAAGCCTCGGTGGCTTCCTCAGCCTCAGCCTCGGTAGCAACCTCCTCGGTAGCACCGCCGTGTGCCGCGATAACGGCATCGGCAAGAGCGCCGCCGATCAGCTTGATCGCGCGGATCGCATCATCGTTACCGGGAATGATATAGTCAGCATCATCGGGATCGCAGTTGGTATCTACGATAGCAACTACCGGAATGCCAAGCTTCTTTGCCTCAAGAACGGCGTTTCTCTCCTTGCGGGTATCTACGATGAATACGCAGGTAGGAAGCTGCTCCATATCCTTGATACCGCCGTATGCCTTCTCAAGATCCTCGATCTCCTTCACCTTCTTTGCAACTTCCTTCTTGGGAAGAAGATCAAAGGTACCGTCAGCCTGCATATGCTCAAGGTCCTTCAGACGCTTGATGGACTTACGGATGGTGTTAAAGTTGGTCAGCATACCGCCGGGCCAGCGCGCGTTTACGAAGTACATACCGCACCTCTGCGCCTCTTCCTTCACGGTCTCTGCCGCCTGCTTCTTGGTTCCGACGAAGAGGATCGTGCCGCCCTCCTGGGCCATCTCGGCTACGTAGTTGTAAGCCTCTTCAAACTTCTTAACGGTCTTCTGAAGGTCAACAATGTGAATACCGTTTCTCTGAGTAAAGATGTACTCAGCCATTTTGGGGTTCCACTTCTTGGTCGGGTGACCGAAGTGAACGCCTGCTTCAAGCAGCTGCTTGATGGTGATCTCGAACATTTCTATGTTCCTCCTTGGTTTTTCCACCATAGCGATCTTCCTGCCGCGACTCCCGAAAGGAAGCACCGGCGGCATAGCCATTCGCTATGTGCGTTTTATTTTGTCTGCCAAAGGGCGGGTGATAACGCCTGCACTTTAAGACAGCCTTTAAATAATATCATAAATAAAGTAAAAATGCAAGGCTTTTTCAAAAAAAGTGCAGAATTTACACTTTCTTCATAATATTGAAGGGACAGAAGGGGGCTTATCCTCTTGCAATCACACGCCTTTTGTGATACAATATCCATATCCCGACAGGAGGTATCCATGGTGTATCAGACAAAACGGATGGCCGGCTATCTTTTCGCGTTCCTCGCAGTGGTGCAGCTGGCGGCATTCTTCCTTTATTCATTCGTCACTTCAAGTGTCAATATGAAGTGGCTCGTTCTTCTCGTTTACTGGCTTCGAGAGGCGGCAGAGGCGGCGGTACCGATCCTTTGCGCGGCGCTCGCCCTTTTGCTGTGGCGCGCAGGCCATAGGCGCGCTCTGCTCTTCCCCGCGCTTCCCGTGCTTTCCCGCGCGCTCTACTTCTTGCCCGACCACTACCTTTTTTATATCGCGGACGATCTGACCACCGCCGAGGCGCTTGCGATCGCGGGCGCTGTCACGCTGCTCGAATGCGCGGCGATCTGGGGCTTCACGGCACTTCTCTACCTTATCGCAAAATGCGTATACAAGCATTCAGGAAGAGAAGAAAAGGAAGAAGAATACGGCTTCTTCTCCCTTGACGATCCCTTTATAAAATCGGTATTCTCCATTTCTTTTGCATACTTTTGTTTGCAAATAGCCATTGAACTGATCAATACGGTGTCGTATCTCGTTACAAATGCGGGCACCTACACCCTCGAGGAGATCCTGACGATCCTCTTAAGCTTTATCCTCCATCTCTGCATTCTTATGCTTATGCAGGTGGCGGCGGTCGCCTACATCCGCTACGCGAGAAGGCATTACCTCTGTCCCGATCAGACGCCCTCGAGCGACAAAAACGGCGGTGTATAAGCAGCATCGGCGCTCTCTGCCGACTGCGTGAAGGCGTCCCTTATACCGATGCGCATCGCATAAGAAAGAACGTCCTCGTACTCCTCCTCGGTCACACGGCGGCAAAGCGGCATCGGCAGCCCCGCCCGCGGCGTATACTGCCGCAGGATGCTGTAGACGATGCTCTCTCCGTAGGTATCGTAAAGATAGCGCAGCGAGAGCTTCGCGTTGGCAACGGCGCCCGGAAGCACCAGCACGCGCACGAGCACACCGCTGACCAAAAGCCCCTCGGCGTTATAGATCGGACGCGGACACTGGCGATGCATTTCCGCGAGCGCCGCCTTGGCGATCCGAGGATAATTCTGCGCCTTTGAATATTTTGCCGCGAGATCCTCTCTCATATACTTGAAATCGGCAAGATACACATCGACCGTTCCCGACATTTCCGAAAGCGCCTCGACGCTCTCGTAGGACGAGGTATTGAAGACCGTGGGGACCGAGAGCCCGCGCTCTCTTGCCATAAGGATCGCGGCGCGCACGCTCGGCATATAATGCGTCGGCGTGACGAAATTGATATTGTGCGCCCCCTTTTCCTCGAGCGAGAGGCAGATATCCGAAAGGCGCTCTACGCCGATCTCCGCGCCGACACCGCCGTGAGAAATCTCCTCGTTCTGGCAGAAGATACAGCCGAGCGAGCAGCCCGAAAAGAACACCGTGCCCGAGCCGCGGCTGCCGCTGATGGGCGGCTCCTCCCACATATGAAGGGCGGCGCGTGCTACCGTCACACGGTCGCTTTTGTTACAGTACCCGCGCTCTCCCGCCGTACGGTCCACACCGCACGCGCGGCCGCAGAGCATACATTTTTCATAGGAAAGCATACGCTCCCCCTCCTTTCCCTTGCGTTTTGCATATTTTCGTTGACAAATTCATAGTTTTGTGGTATGATAAAACCAATAAAGCAATTACGGAGATTTATATGAGCGAAAAAAGACAAGGCTACATCAGCTGGGATGAATATTTCATGGGCGTTGCCCTGCTTGCATCCAAGCGCTCCAAGGACCCCAACACGCAGGTCGGCGCCTGCATCGTGGATGAACAGAACCGCATCCTCTCCACCGGCTATAACGGCTTCCCGCAGGGCTGCTCCGACGATGATTTTCCCTGGGGCAGAGAGGGCGGCGAGGGAGAGACGAAGTATCCCTTCGTCGTGCACGCCGAGCTGAACGCCATCCTCAACAACCGCGGAAAGAATCTTTCGGGCTCGCGCCTTTACGTTGCGCTCTTCCCCTGCAACGAATGTGCCAAGGCCATCATCCAGGCAGGCATCCGCGAGGTGGTCTACCTCTCGGACAAATACCACGACACCCCCTCCACGATGGCTTCGCGCCGCATGCTCGAGGCGGCGGGCGTAAAATGCTCCTGCTTCAAGCCGACGAAGGGGCAGCTCGTGCTTTCCTTCGCGGAATAATTTTTTCGGATCTTCACAGAGACAGCGAGACCGTTTTTCGGTCTCGCCGTTTTTTATTTCAG
>JAGBBQ010000024.1 GCA_017938425.1 Clostridia bacterium
AAAGTAAAGGATGAGGTACCGATCATAAATACCTCATCCTTTTTTGTTTTCGGTTATCCCGGGAGGTGGCAGCCCGGCTCAACTGTAGATGGAAAGGAACTCCAGCACCATATTCAGCGGCACCGCGCAGCCGCTTCCGAGCGTTTCGCCCTCCTCGGGGGCGAGGCCTGCGTAGTTGACACCGACGAGCGCGAGATCTCCGTTCAGAAGCGGGCCGCCGCTCGAGCCGCTCGCGATCAGAGCGGAATGGAAGATAACGGGGGCGCTGACGGCGCTTTCGCGGACGTCGCTATCCGGAAGATTGGCAATACGCAGACCGAGCATCTCACCGAAGGTGATGGCGTGGCTCTGATTCTGCGGCGCACCGAGCGAAATAACCTCGTCTCCCTCGGTTACGCCCTCTTCGGCAAAGGGGAGCGCCGCAAGGGTATCTCCCGTATAGGCAAAGGTGACTAAGGCGAGATCGTAGGTCGGATCGATGGCAGGCTCGGAAAAGGGATCCCTTCGATAGATCCGCGCCTCATATTCCTCACCGCGAAAATCCGTGACACGGATCGACTGCACGTGCGTGGGTGCGTATACGACGTGGCAATTTGTCAGAAGGTAGGCAATGCCGCCTTCTATTTTGTAAATAAAGCCCGAGCCCTGCGCCTCCCATTCTCTTCCCTCGGAAACGTAGCGGTTCGAGACAGTGACGATCGAGGGCATCACGCGGCTCGTGATGGCGTTCGTGAGTGCCGCGCCGTCGAGTACGAAATCCGCATAGAGCGTCAATTCCCTATAGACGGGGGTGGAAAAATCGTATTCCTCCGTGCATTCCTCATCCACGAACCAGCCGTTAAAGAGCTTGCCCTCGACACGCGGCGTCAGCGGCGGAGAGACCGCGCTGCCAAGCGGCGTGCTGACGGTCGTTTTCTCCCCCTCGGCAACAAAGTTGACCTTCACGCGCACGCCGTCCTCCGTCAGGGAGCAAGCACAAAGCGAAAAAAGGACACCGATGCAAAGCAGAAGGGACAGAAGCCTTTTTTTCATAAAAACCTTCCATTCTGTCGCCTATGGCGACCGAAATTTACATATCGTCGGGGAGCTTTCTGCCGAGGACGTCTCTGTATTTATGATAGAACTCCTCGTAGCGCCCTTCGTCGAGCGCATCGCGGATCTTCTGCATCAGCTCATTATAGAAATAGAGGTTATGCAGCACCGCCAGGCGCATACCGAGCATTTCCTTCGCCTTGAAAAGATGGCGGATATAGGATCTCGAATAGCGGCGGCAGGCGGGGCAGGAGCAGCTCTCGGAGATCGGGCGCGGATCCTTCATAAAGCGCTCGTTCTGGATGGTAATCTTTCCCTCCCAGGTGAACACGTTGCCGTGGCGCGCGTTGCGGCTGGGCATCACGCAGTCGAAGAAATCAACACCGCGATACACCGCCTCCACGATATTTTGCGGCGTGCCGACGCCCATCAGATAGCGCGGCTTATCCGACGGCATATAGGGCTCGACGGTTTCGATGATATGATACATCGTATCCGCATCCTCGCCGACGGCGAGACCGCCGATGGCATAGCCGTCGCAGGGGACCTTCGCGGTCTCGATCATATTCTCGATACGCAGATCCTCGTAAGTGCCGCCCTGGTTGATGCCGAAGAGCATCTGATGCGGATTGACCGTATCGGGCAGAGCGTTCAGACGGTCCATTTCCGCACGGCAGCGCTTCAGCCAACGGACCGTGCGCTCCTGAGATGCCTTGACGTACTTATAGGGGGCGGGATTCTCCACGCACTCGTCAAATGCCATTGCGATCGTCGAGCCGAGGTTGGACTGGATCTGCATCGACTCCTCAGGCCCCATAAAGATGCGCTTTCCGTCCACGTGGGAATTGAAGGAGACACCCTCCTCGGTAATCTTACGCAGAGACGCAAGAGAAAAGACCTGGAAGCCGCCCGAATCGGTCAGAACCGGCCTGTCCCAGTTGAAAAACTTGTGCAGACCGCCCATTTCGCGGATCAGACGGTCGCCCGGACGAATGTGCAGATGGTAGGTATTCGAAAGCTCTACCTGACAGTTGACCTCCTTCAGATCCTCCGTGGATATGCCGCCCTTGATCGCGGCAGAGGTGCCGACGTTCATAAACACCGGCGTCTCCACCGTGCCGTGTACGGTCTCAAAGCGGCCGCGGCGCGCCTTCCCCTCGGTTTTCAACAAAGTGAATTTTCCCATATTTGCTCCAAATTACTTGATTCTGTCAAAATTCTTATCCAGCTCGCGCTTGGTAAGCCGGTATGCGATCGGGCGGCCGTGCGGACATACGGTGATATCCGGCAGAGCCAGCACGCGGCCGATCAGATGCTCCGCGATCTCGCGGTTATACCTTCTGCCGCCCTTGATGGCGGCCTTGCAGGCGACCTGGTAGAGTGCCTTCTCGCGGCGCAGCGCCTCGGTAAGGCTCGGATTGCCTCTTCCCTTCACGAGCTCATCCGCCATTTTGGCAAAGAGCGCCTCAGCATCCGAGGTGCTGATGGCATCGGGGATCGCCGAGATCTCAACACCTCTGCCGACGACCGAAAAATCAAAGCCGACACAGAGGAAGTCCTCTCTGTACTCCTGCGCGGCAGAAAGACTCTCGGCATCGAGCGCGAGGGCGATCGGCAAAAGCAGCGCCTGCGAGGCAACGCGGCCGTCCTTTTCGCGCGAGGCCTTCAGGTCCTCGAAGATAATGCGCTCGTGCGCGGCGTGCTTATCGATGATCAGCAGCGTATCCGCAAGCTCCACCATCAGATAACAGTCAAACGCCTCGCCGACGAATTTATACGCCGTCTCCTCCACAGGAAGGGGCTCTGCGGCCGCTGCCGCGGGCGCCGTGCTGACCGGCGGGATAAACGGCGCGCCCTCGGTCTGCTTTGTCATATCCGAGGTAAAGGACGCGACCTGATTTACGGGCGCCGAGGCCTTGTATTTTTCAAGAATATCGATGGATGCCTTCGGCGAAAGCACCGCATCGGCGCTCTCCCTCGGTCCTGTGCTGAAGGAGGGCTCACGGTGCAGAGAGGCGCCCTGCGACGGACGCGGCTCCGCATAGGACGGCTTCTGCGCGACGGGTGCGGGCTCAATTCTCTTTTCTCGCACGAGCGGCGGCATTTTTATCTGCTCGCCCGCCGTTTTCTCTCCCAGCGGCACGAAGGCGGCGCTCAGCGGCCGCTCGGGCGCCTTGTTGCCGATCGTCATCTCGGGGCGCCATGCCGCCTCCTCCAAGGTACGGCGCACGGCGTGATAGACCGCCTCAAAGACGGTACGCTCGTCCGAGAACTTGACCTCCAGCTTCGCAGGATGCACGTTGACGTCCACGAAGGCAGGGTTCATCGTTAAGAAAAGCACGCAGATCGGAAAGCACTCGGGCGCGATATACGAGGTATATGCCTTTTCGAGCGCCGCCATCACCGTAAGGCTCTTGACGTAGCGGCCGTTGATAAAGACGTTCTGCATATTGCGGTTCTTGCGCACGTTATCCGAGCGGCCGATAAAGCCCGTTACCTCCACGCCCTCCGCCTTCGCATCCACGGAAAGCAGCTTTTTCGCAAACTCCCTGCCGTGCACGGCAGAGATCGCGTTTTTGAGCGAGCCGTCGCCCGGCGTTTTGAAGCGCTCCTCTCCGTCCACCAAAAGCTGGATGGAGATATCGGGGCGAGAGAGCGCCACGCGCTCCAGCAGCGCGGCGACGTTCATGGCCTCGGTGGCATCCTTTTTAAGGAACTTACGGCGCGCAGGCACGTTATAGAAAAGATCCTCCACGACGACCGTGGTGCCCGTGGAGGCGCCAACGGCGGATATATCGAGGACTCTGCCGCCCTCGGAAACGAGCATCGTTCCCTCCTCGGCCTCCTCTGTCTTTGTGATAACGGTGACCTTGGATACCGACGAGATGGCGGCAAGCGCCTCGCCGCGGAAGCCAAGCGTCATAATGGACGCAAGATCCTCCTTTTCACGGATCTTGCTCGTTGCGTGGCGCTTCAAGGCGACCGGCAGATCCTCTGCCGTCATACCGCAGCCGTTATCCGTCACACGGATCATAGCCACGCCGCCGCGCTTGATCTCCGCGACCACGCGCGTTGCGCCCGCATCTATGGAATTCTCGAGAAGCTCCTTTAGGACCGACGAGGGGCGCTCTACCACCTCGCCCGCCGCGATCAGGTTCGCGATCTCGAAGCTGAGTACGTTTATTTTACCCATATCTTACCTTTCGCTCTCATGAGAGCTGCTTTTTCAGGTTAAAAAGAAGATTCATTGCCTCGATCGGCGTCATCGTATTGAGATCCGCCGCACGGATGGCATCCGCGACCTCGCCGTCCACGTCCTTGACAAGGGTGGCAAAAAGATCCGGCTCGGCCTCTCTTTTAACAGCGGTGACGGCTGCCCTCGGGCTGCCCGACTCGATCTCCGTAAGGATCTCTCTTGCGCGCTTGATGACCTCATTCGGAAGCCCTGCGAGCTTTGCGACCTCGATGCCGTAGGAATCATCGGTGCCGCCTCTGACGATCTTGCGCAGGAAGGTGATGGAATCTGCCCTCTTTTTTGCTGCGATATTGTAGTTCACGATACCGTCGAACTGCTCCTCCATCGCGGTAAGCTCGTGATAGTGCGTTGCAAAGAGCGTTTTGGCTCCGATCTTCTTCGAGTGCGTATACTCCACGACGGCGCGTGCGATCGCCATACCGTCATAGGTGCTCGTGCCTCTGCCGACCTCGTCGTATACGATGAGCGAGCGGCGCGTGGCGTTCTTCAGAATGGTGGACACCTCGGTCATCTCAAGCATAAAGGTGGACTGCCCGGACGCAAGGTCATCCGATGCGCCGACACGCGTGAATACCTTATCCACGATGCCGATACGTGCTTCCCTCGCAGGCACGAAGGAGCCGATCTGCGCCATAACGGCGATCAGGGCGACCTGGCGCATATAGGTGGATTTACCCGCCATATTGGGACCCGTGATGATCATCATACGGTTGGCAGCCGTATCGAGTAGCGTATCGTTGGGAACGAAATAATTGTCCGTCACGAAGCGCTCGACGACGGGATGGCGGCCGTCCTTGACATAGAGATCGGTGGAAAGATCCACCTCGGGGCAAACGTAATTATTCTTATCCGCTACCTCGGCAAGGCTGCGGTATACGTCCACGGCGGCAAGCACGGCGGCGGCGGCGCGGATGCGCTCGTTCTGCTGGCAGATCATCTCGCGCAGCTCGGAAAAGATCTCAAACTCCAGGGAGCAGAGCTTCTCCTCCGCGCTGAAGATCGTGCTCTCCATATCCTTGAGCTCCTGGGTGATATAACGCTCGCAGTTCACGAGGGTCTGCTTTCTCACGTAGCGGTCGGGCACGCTGTCCGTAAAGGACTTCGATACCTCGATATAGTAGCCGAACACCTTGTTATAGCCGACCTTGAGGGTGCGGATCCCGGTCTCTTCCTTCTCCCTCTCCTCAATGGACGCCATGATCTCGGTGGAATCGTTTTTGATATGCCTGTAATAATCGATCTCGGAATGGAAGCCGTCACGGATCATACCGCCCTCACGCACGGTCAGGGGCGGGGTATCCGCAAGGGCGCGAAGCAAAAGCTCACAGATATCCGCCAGCGGATCGAGCTCTGCGGCAAGCGCACCGAGCGCCTCGTTTTCCGACTCCGTCAGCATATTCTTCACCGCAGGAAGGCAGGCGATGCTGACGGCGATGGCGCGCAGATCCCTTGCGTTGGCGGTGCCGTAGACCGCCTTGGCGGTCAGTCTCTCAATATCCAATACGGACGAGAGCGCCTCCGCCATATCCTCGCGCAGCTCGACGTTTTTCACAAAGGCGCTGACGAGCGCCTGGCGGTGCGAGATCACAACGGGATCGAGCAGCGGCTTCAACACGTAGGAGCGAAGAAGCCTTGCGCCCATTGCCGTTTTCGTTTTATCAAGAACCCAAAGCAGCGAGCCCTTCTTGCTTTTCTCACGCATCGACTCGCAAAGCTCGAGATTGCGGCGCGTATTGTAGTCAAGCTCCAGATACTGCCCCTTGGAATAAACGCGCAGCTCTCTGACGAAGGCGACCTCCGTCTTCTGCGTTTTCTGTATGTAAAGAAGAAGCGCGCCGACTGCCATCGCCATCTCGGGCGGATCCAGCTTTTCGCTCTCCTCTTTATAAACGCGCTGCACCGCGCCCTTCGCCCTGCCGTAATCGAAGAGGGCGGTCTCGTTATCGGTGATGAAGGTATTGTATTTATCCTTCAAGGAGCGCAGAAGCGCACCGCTCTGCCCCGCCGCATCGAAAAGGATCAGCTCGGCGGGCGCGTAGACAGCAAGCTCGCTTTCCAGCACCGAGGGCGGAACCGTGCCCTGCAGGAAGGTGGCGGATACCTCACCCGTCGAGACGTCCGCTGCGGCAAGGGCAACGCCCATCGCGCCGTAGCAGAGCGCGCAGAGGAAGTTATTCTTCCCCTCGTTCAGCATCTCTCCGTCCGTGACCGTGCCGGGGGTGACGACGCGCGTTACATCGCGGCGCACGAGCCCCTGCGCGCTCTTCGGATCCTCTACCTGCTCGCAGATGGCGACCTTGAAGCCCTTCTCCACGAGGCGGGCCACGTAGACGTCGGATTTATGAAAGGGCACGCCGCACATTGCCGCGCGCTTGCCGCCGCCGCAGTCTCTCGCCGTCAGCGTCAGCTCCATCTCTCTCGAAACGAGCGTTGCGTCCTCAAAAAAGCACTCGTAAAAGTCGCCCAGGCGATAAAAGAGGATATACCCCTCGTACTGCGCCTTGACGTCCAGATACTGCTGCATCATCGGCGTAACCGTTTCCAGGTCCTTTCTGTTACCGATCACCTCTGCCATCGGTATCACTCCTTCCCATCGTTCGTTTTAAAAAGCTTTTTTGCCTATCAGTGGTGGCATCCGCCGCAGGTCGAGCAGTCATGGGTACAGGTCGAGGGGCGCTCGCCCGTGATGCAGAACTTGATCTCCGCATTGACCTCTGCCATCAGCGCGTTCAGCGCCTCCTGCGCGGTGGTGAAGGCAACGTACTTCTCGTCCACGACGATCTCGGCGGCAAGCGCCTCCATATGCGCACGAAGCCTTGCGACCTCGCTCTCGTTCTTCTCGCCTTCCTCCTTGATGAACTCCTCGGTCAGAAGCTTTCTGTCGGTCTCATACTCCGCAAGCTTTGCCTGCAGAGCGGCATCCGACTCATACGCCTCCTTGGCGATCTCCAGCGCCTTGATCTCATCGCTTTCTGCGATGGCAAGGCCTAAGGTGTGTGCAAGCTCAATGATCTTCGTCATTTCTTTTTCCTCTTTTCTTTTTATTGTATTGCCTCGCCGAACAGATCGAACGGCGTGGCCTTCGTGATCTTTACGTTGATAAACTGCCCGATGCGGCTCTCCCGATCGGTGAAGCGCACGAGCTTTCCGCCCGCGGTGCGCCCGATATAATTTCCCTCTCCCTCGCGCGCCTCGCTATCCACAAGGATGCGCTCGGTACGGTCAAGATATGAAAGATTCTTTTTGAGAGCGATCTCTCTTTGCAGAGCAAGGAGCCTCGCCATACGGTCATTCTTCTCCTCCTCCGTGATGAGATCCTCCATACGCGCGGCTCTCGTGCCCTCGCGCGGCGAGAAGATAAAGGAAAAGATCATATCGTATTCCACCCTCTCGATCAGCGAGAGAGTGCCGAGAAAATCCTCCTCCGTCTCCCCGGGAAAGGCGACGATGATATCTGTTGTCAGAACGATATCCGGCACGGCGGCACGCAGCTTCTCCACGATGGAGAGATAGTGCGCGGTGGTATAGGTGCGGTTCATATCCTTTAAGATACGGTCGCTGCCCGCCTGCAGGGGCAGGTGGAAGCAGGGCGCGATCTTGCCCCTGTATTTGCGCATCGCCTCGATCAGCTCATCCGAGACATCCTTCGGGTGGCTCGTCATAAACCGAATGATAAAATCGCCCTCGAGCGCTGCGATCGCCGAGATCAGGGAGGCAAAGCTCATATCCGCACGGTAGGAATTGACGTTCTGCCCAAGGAGCGTGATCTCCTTGACACCGCTCTCCACCAGCGCGCGGCATTCCTCTAAGATCGCGGCGCTCTCGCGGCTTCTCTCTCTGCCGCGCACGTAGGGCACGATGCAGTAGGAGCAAAAGTTGTTGCAGCCGTACATGATCGAGACGTAGGCGCGGTGGTCGCTCGTGCGGCGGATGGGAAGCCCCTCCGCGACCGTGCCGTCATCCTCTCCGAGAACGAAGGAGCGGCGCCCCTCGAGCAGCGCCGTTGCCACAAGCGAGGGCAGGCGGAAGAGACGGTTCGGCTCCAGAGTGAAGCTCACGAAATGGAAATTCTTCTTGATATGCTCGACCATATGCGGCTCGGCGGCCATACAGCCGCAGATGCCGATCACCGTCTCCGCCCGCGCGGTTTTGATCGCCTTGAAGCGGCCGACGATGGAAAGCGCCTTCAGCTCCGCGTGGCGGCGGATGGCACAGGTATTCACAACGATCAGGGATGCATCCTCGGGCGCTTCGGCGGCAGAATATCCCATTGCCTCCGCCATTCCGCGGATACGCTCGCTATCCGCCTCGTTCTGCTGACAGCCAAGGGTGAGAACGTAGTATTTCTCCTCCCTGCCCTCGATCAGACGCCTGACGAGCTCGGTCCCCGTTTCGGGATAAAAGGTTCTCGTTTCCATAGCTTGTTCCTAAATAAAAGAAAATATTTAACCAATTAATTATAGCATAAGTGAAAAAGATTGTCAATTGTTTTTTAATGGGGAAATAAAAAGAAAGGGGCTGTCTCATTAAGAATTCAGGCATATCAATGATAAATCGGTAAAGCACGGTTGTAATTACACGATTTGCGAATTCTTAATGAGATCAGAACCTTGGGGCGAACGGATTTAGGCATAACCGAATAAAAAACATTA
>JAGBBQ010000025.1 GCA_017938425.1 Clostridia bacterium
CTGCAGCGTGCAGCCGAAATCGTAGAGCGTGCGCTCCTCACTCACCTCGGCACGCATCGCGTCAAGCACTGCCTCCAAGATCTCCAGACGCAGCGCAAGAAGCATCTTTTTCGCTTTTGCGTCTCCTACCGCGATCCGTTGCATACGGGAATAAATATTATCGAATTTTTGCACCAAAAGCGCGCACGCGGCGCGCGTTGCGCACAAGGAGCCGACGTGGGAAAATTTGCGGCTTCCGCCGCCGTCCGAGAGCGCGATGGCGTGAACGCCATCCCCTTGCAGATAAGACACGTTATCCTGGCAGGGCACGTTTGCGTGAATATGATCCACGCCCTGTACGGCGGCGCCGCACTGCTTCCATTTTTGTAAAATCATAGCACAGCCCACCCCTCAAAATCGGTTTTGGCAAATTTGATGCCAACATCGGGCGAAAGCGCTCCGCGCTGCTCGATCATACGTTGCACAAAGTCAAAAAAGCCGTCAAGCTGTCCTTGCAGGATCTGAACAATGTGCTTGTTACGGTCAAGGCATTGCAAGCGCTCGGTAAAGAGCTTTGGCGTTAGCTTGAAGGGGAGATAAAGCAGCTCTCCGCCCTTCTCCATCGCATCAAGCCGTGCGGTCGCCTCGGTCATATCATCCACCGTAAAGCCGTCGGAAAGCATGAACATCCACGGGCGGTAAAGCTCCTCACCTGCCTCGCGCAACGCCCTTGCGCGCGCCGTCAAGCGCTCAGCCGCTGCAAGAACGGTACGTCCCAGCAAGGGAAAGCGGTTCGCCGCAACGCCCTTGATCTCATCACTGCCAAAGCTTTTGTTTACCGTGGGAGAAAAGGCATCGAAGGAGAGCAGCTCCCATTCCAGGCGAACGGTCTTTTCACTTTCGTTAAAGCGTGCGAAGGCTTCCGTCAAAGCGTTCAAGCGCTCCGCTGTCATCGAAGGTCCGTTATCCAGCACAAAGGAGATCAACAGACACGGCATCTTGTTATCAAGCTTTTCTTCCATTTTTCTCCTCCTTTCAAAGGTGAAAGACGGTGTCAAGCATCTGTCTTGCACTCTCGGTGCGATAGATTACAGAGCGAAGTCTGACGCGATCCTTTTCGGTGAGGTAGGACAAAATGTCACGGGCGGACTCGACGCTTCCCTTCTCGGTCGTGGGCAGCGCGGGAAGCGCCTTGAGCTCGGATGCGATCAGATCGGTCACGGCACTGTCCTTCACATGGATCATTATCCACGCGCAAAGCAGCGCACGCATCGTTCTAATATCCGCAAAGCTGAGCGTCACACGATATTCGGCAAGCAGCTCGGCAAAGCGGCGCGGATCCAAAAAGCCCTCGGGATCGCTGATGATATATTGCAGCAATATACGAGTGGTAGAAGCAACCAACGCCTTACCGCCTTTCGCGACACGGCTGTACAGCTCGGTCAGCTCCTTTTCGGCGGCACAAAAGCTCTCGGTACGCACGATCTCGGCAATTCTTTCCTGCACCTGTGTGGGCAGGTTCAGCTCGCTGCGGCGATCGTAGAGCATATAGGCAATGTTTTCAAGCAGATTGCCGCTGCCACCCACCGCATAAGCGCTTTGCAGGATCATAGCGCACGCAGACGCCATTTTCAATGCTTCGTTTGAAGCACCGTCAAGACGCTCACGCGCTTCCGCGATAGCAAGCTCCAGCACGTCAAGATCGGCGGTGTCAAGATGGATCATCAGGCGATAGCACATATTCGATCTGTTGGCATCCAAAATATCGGCAAAAATGAAGCCGAGCTCGCGGCGGTTGAACGCCTTTGCCATTTCGGGTACAAAGATCCATTCCCAATTCTCGGGAACGAAGACCTCACGCACCGTGTCGATCGAGATCTGGCGATTGGTGTAAAGCAGCGCTGCCAGCGCCTCACGGTCGTTAAAGCGCGCAGCGGCGACAAGAAAGCGCTTCAGCGTTTCCTTATCCATTCCCACCTGCAAGCGATGGAACAGCGACATAATGTTACCAAGCGCACGTGCGTTTTTCAGCGCACCGTGATCGACCTGATCGATCACGATATCGGTGATCTTATCGGCATAAGAGGACTTAATGGTGCCAAGCAGATCGTCCACCGCGCTCTCGTCAAAGGTCCGAAGCGGTACCATGCTGAATTCCGGAACGACCTCGTTTTGTAAGAATTCTTGCATAGCGTCATCAAAATTCTTCTCCACCTCGGCAGAGAAGCGATCGATCTCCTCCATGTAAGAGGCGATCATCGTGTCGATCGGTGCAAAAAGTGCAGGCAGGAAATCGGTGGGGACGCCCTTTACCAAATTCTGATTGAATTCGTGGATCG
>JAGBBQ010000026.1 GCA_017938425.1 Clostridia bacterium
CCTTTCCGCCGAAGTCCTCGATAAAGGCGGGCACGAGCACGGTGCCGTCCGCCTTGCGAGCGGGCGCATAGTCGAGCGAGATCTTCTCGCCGTCCTTGAGCGCGTAGGGACCGTTTAATTTAAGAACGAGATGCGGATGTCTGTCAAAGCTGGACATATTTTTTCTCCAATCTGTCGCAATGGCGACCGTAAAAAGCGAAAATGAAAATTATTTTCCGATGTTTTACCACTCCGCGGTGGGGAGTGCGTACTGTGCGGCGTCGCCGACGGGCTCAACCACGATGGAAAGGTTGAATTTCTTCATTCCGTTGATGCGCACGAGCAGACGGGAGTATGCCGAGCGGTCATATTCACCCTCCACCTTCGGCTGGGTATCCTTCAGAAGGAAGTCGTAGCAGCTGACGGTCTTGAATTTCACATCCGCATCCGAGAACAGATATACGTCGATCGCCGCGCCGTCCTCGTAAGACATACGGCACTTCTTGCCGTCCTCTGCGATCTCGCATTTGATCTTTGCGCTCTCGAAATTTGCGACCCAGCATGCGTTCTCCGCTTCCTTGAACTCGGCCTCGTCGCGAAGCACCCAGGTCTTGCGATCAGCCGTCAGAAGCATACCTCTCGTTACCTTGACCGCCTTGTCTCCGTAAGCCGCCGTGGTATCGATGATGGAATAAGAAGCCGCATCCGAGGACTTCCAATGCGGTGTGCGTTTTTTATTTTTTGTTTTTCGGACAAGCTATTGCTTCTTTTCCGCTCTGCGCGCAAGCTCGTGCATTACGGCCTTCCAGCGCGCCTCGTGGCTTTCGTGGGTGATATAGGGCTCAAAGCCGAGCGAGAGATAGAGCGCGATCGCGGGAATGCGACGGTCATCCGTGGAGAGAAGAGCGGTTTTATAGCCGCGGCGGCGAAGATCGGCAAGCGCATAGGAAGCGATCAGGCGACCTGCGCCGAGGCCGCGTGCACAGCTTCTGACACCGACCATACGGAACCATCCCTCACCGGGATAGAGCGGATTCTCCACTGCCGTGGCGGTAGCGATCGCCTCTTCGTCCTTTTCGAGATAAAAGACCGTTTTCGGATCGTATTCGGGGCGATCCTTCATAAAGGAGAAGGAATAGGGATGGCCGAAGGCATCCTTTATAACGTCCTCCCAGACGGCCTCCATCCCCGCCTCGTGCGTGCGGATCGCGTAGCCCTCGGGGAGAACGGGATCGGCGGCAAAGGAGAGCGCGGGATGGCGCATCATCAGCTGCGGCAGGGGCTTTGCCCATTCCTCATCCGTGGGTCGGTTTCCGAAATCGGGTACGTCCATCGGCTCGCCGTCCTTTAGCAGCGATTCGTAAGCCACGATGCCCGGCACGGTATATCTTGCGGCGTCCCAGGCGCTGACGGTGGGAAGCGTGCCGTTATAGGCGGCGGTGCAGAAATCGTCGATCAAAAACTGATGCGACGCCATATGGCCGTTATGCAGATCGTGATAGCTTTCGGGCAGACGCGTGGGATCCTGCATCGGAGAAAAGCTGTCCCATTGCCATTTATGATTGGCTACGTCGTTCTTGAAGCCCTCAGCGCCCTTGTTTTCGGTCATCGCCACGGGGTTGACGAGATCGCTGACGTCCTCGGCCTTCACGCCGCCCTCCACGTTTTTGGTGAACATATGCTGTGCATTCGAGAACTGATAGCCGCCCGTCGTTCCGTAGAACGAGGAGATATAGGACGAGGGTGCCTTATGCCCGATGCGGCGGCATTCATTGATGCGGACAACGCCTCCGTTGGCAAGGCGCATCAGGGAAAACGCATTGGAATAGACGTTATCCCACATATTCACGCCCTTTTTGAAGATCGGGTCATCCTCGGTGTCCTCGTACCCCATAGCCGTCACCTTCGTGACGTACGAGCCCGTAGCGGCAAGCACCATCGAGATCGAATGCGTGGGATAATAGAAGGGCGGAATGCCGATGGCGGCAAGGTCCTCTCTGTGATGTGCCGAAAAATGCGAGATATCGTGATGGTACTGCGACTCGGCGTAGACGAATTTGCCCATATCACCGCTCGCAAGCTTCTCCTTGCAATAGAGCGAGCAGGGGTAATACACGCAGGTCTCACCCATCATATAGGTGAGATGCGTTTTCTTCACAAGACGGACGATCTGCTCGCAATGGGTGATCTCGGACGCCATCGGCACGGCGCTGTACACGTGCTTGCCTGCCTCCAGGCAACGGATCGCGATCGGACCGTGGGTATGACGGGGCGTAAAGATCGCCACGGCGTTGATATCCTCGGAAAGAAGCTCATCCAAGGAATGATAATACGGCACACCGAAGCGCTCGCCCGTCGCCTTCGCCTGCGCGGGATCGGTATCGGCTACGATCACGCTCTCTACGTACGGGTGCTTTATAAACAGGTCCACAAAGCTTTGGGCAAACTGCCCGCAGCCCAAAAAACCCACCTTTAATTTTTCCATTTTTTACTCCTTTTTTCTAAATCTTGAGTAGTTATCGGGGTTTTCCGTGCGATCCTCGGAAAGCACGGGAATGTGTGCGGGAGGATCGCCCGCATCGGGAACCGCAAGGCATACGCCGCCGCGCATCGCGCTCTCGTGACCGATGAGCCCGGGCAGGTTGTATCGCGCCGCCTGCCACGCGTTCGTGGGTGAAAGATAACCACTGACGACCGCCTGACAAAAATCGTCAACCATAAATTTATGTGTACCTGCGTGACCCGTGTGTAACGGTGCAAATTCCTCGGGCAGACGGGATACTGCCTGAATCGGTGCTTCTGTGCCGCCCCAGGTGCCCTTGACCGCCTCGGAAAGGAAGTTCTCCTCCCCCTTGTGCTTTGTCAGCTCGATCGGATTCAAAAGGTCGCTGACATCCTCGTATATTACGCTCTTATCATCCTTCTTTATAAAGCTGTGCTGCATCAGGGAGCATTCATAGGATGCCTTATCACCGTGGAAGCCCGTGATATAGGTTTCGGGCGTGTGCCAGGCGATGCGGCGGTTCTCGCTGATCCGAACGACCGAGCCGTCACTCATCTTCAGCAGCATACTCGTATTCGAGAAGGGGTTATCCCAATAATTCTTCCCCTCGCCGAAAATATCCGTATCCTGCTTCTCCTCATAGCCGAAGGCGGCAACGCGCAGGGCGTGCGCCTTGGTGGCCGAGAGGACCATCGAGGTTGAATGCGTGGGATAGAAAAGCGGCGGCAGTCCTGCCATTTTACGCCAGGCATCTCCCTCGGTATACTGAAAAACGTGATAGAGACGGGACATATCGTGATTATACTGCGCCTCGGCATAGACGAGATTTCCGATCTCGCCTGCGGCATACTTTTTGCGGCAGAAAATCGAGGCGGGACGGTAAATGCCCGTTTCTCCCATCGAATAGGTCAGTCCCGTTTCCTTCACAAGGCGCACGATCTCAAGAATCTCATCCACCTTCAAGGCCATCGGAACGGCGCTGTAGACGTGCTTGCCCGCCTTCAGCGCGGCGATCGCCATCGTGCCGTGCAGATCCCTCTGCGTGAAGATGGCAACGGCGTTGATACGGTCGGATGCAATCATCTCGTCGAAGGAATCAAAGATCTCGTCGCAACCGAACCTTTCATAAAAATTTTCCGCACGCTCCCGGAACTTATCGCAAACCGCAACGTATTCGACTGCGGGATGCGCGGAAAACAGGGGGACGAAGGCGCGGCAAAACTGACCGCAGCCCACAAAGCCAATACGAATTTTTTCCATGCACTCCTCCTTGGAACGTTTTTGCCATTCCATTATCGCACAAGTGCGGCTTTATGGCAATGTACAGAGGTTGCGCACTTTTGTATATTTGTTGCCTTTTATGCCGGATTTTAAAAAAACGTTGCATTTTTCAGCAAGATATGGTAAAATCAAATAGTAAGATTGTTGTGAGGTGAGAAGGATGAGTTATGATACCGACCGATATCTGTTTCAACACGCGGAAAGCACCGCACTTTTTCTGACCGAATGCGGCATTCAGATCTGCCATAAAGGGCACGCAGTGCCGATGCTGAAATATCCCGACTATTCGGCGCATTTTATTTTAGAGGGCAGCGGCGTTTATGAGATCGGGGGAAAGCGCCATTTCCTTTCTGCCGGGGATGGCTTTATGATCAAGCCCGGGGACCTCTGTACCTATACGGCTGACGAGAGAGAACCTTGGAAATACGTTTATATTTCCTTTCGCGGTACGCAGGCAGATGCGTTGGTTGAAAGCGCAGATTTAAAAGAAAAAAACACGTTTTCCTTTGATAACACCAGCGAAATGCAAGCATTGATTTACAAAATGCACGCTATCGGCAAGGAGAATGCGCACCGCGGCGTGGATGCGCTCGGCTATTTTCTGATCGTAATGAGCCGACTGATCCAAAAACGAAACGATAAAAACGAGAAGAAGGCAGAGGGCGTCTATCTTCTGCGCGCAAAAAGATATATTGAGGACAACTTTGCTCTCGGCATCCGCGTTTCGGACATTGCGCTTGCCGCCTGCGTGGAAAGAAGCTATCTCTACCGCCTTTTTATGCTGCACGAGAGGTGCTCTCCGCTTGCGTATCTGAATAAGGTGCGCTTAAATCACGCGCGCACACTTCTTACCGACCAAACGCTTTCTGTTGCAGAGGTGGCAGACGCATCGGGATTTTTCGACGCCTCGCATCTTTCCAAGGCGTTTTATGCGCAATTCAAAAAAACGCCGGGGGAATACAGAAAAAGTGTAACAAAATAAAAAATGCTTTTTCGCTGTTTCGAAAATGGGATGCGAGAGGCCAGGGGATCCTTTTTAATTCCTCGTCCGCCTATATAAAAATCACCTGCCATCTACGAATGGCAGGTGATTTTTTACTTATAACAAAGAGACGGGCAAAATACTCCGTTTGACTCTGCCCCTTTTTGTTTTCGGCTATGTCAAAGGAAGATCGGATCTATTACCAATAAAGGTTCCAGCCGTCCTTCATCCTCTTCAGCGCTTCCAGATAGAAGTAGCAGCCCCAGATATTCATCTCGTCGATGCCGACCTTGTCGGGCTTGGAATATACGGCGTGCAGAAGAAGGCCGTTGGCCTCGGGGGTATCCTTGGTAGAGTAATTATCGTAGAGCGACTGCATCGTGCGGTCGATGGCGTTCTTAAAGATCGTCTTATCCTCGCCCTCGGGCAGGTACTGCAGAAGCTCAAGCATACCGCAAACGGCAATCGCCGCGGCGGACGAATCGGTCTCCTCCCCGTCCTCCTCCTTGAATTCAAGATCCCAGAAGGGGATCAGGTCCTTCGGCAGACGGTTAAGATAATACTTCGTTGCACCGCTGCAGATATTGACGGCGTCGGGATCGTCCTGCATATACTTTTTCGTAAGCATCATACCGTAGATGATCCAGCCCGCGCCGCGCGACCAGCAACTGTTATTGTCTCTTCCCTGCTTGGTGACACCCTTGAGAGGCAAGCCCGTCTCGGGATCGAAATAGAAGGTATGGAAATGAGATGCGTTCTCGCGGATCGCAACCTCTACCGTGGTACGGAAATGCGTGTATGCGACGTTTTTGAAGCTCTCATCCCCGGTCTCCTCGGTCGCCCAATAGAGGATCGGGATATTCAGAAGGCAATCCACGATCAGGCGGTAGGCGTTCTTATCCGTCATCTGCCCCCAGGCCTGAATGAACTTACCCTTCTCGTGATAGCGGGAGCGCAGGTGATCGGCTGCCATCAGTGCGGCCTCTCTCGCCTTCTCGCAGCCTGTCAGCTTATAGGCCGCCACGCAGGAGAGCGAATAGAGAAATCCCACGTCATGACCGAGAATGCCGATCTTGCCGCGGATACGCTCGTAATAGGAGTCGATCTGCGCGAGGGCGGCGTTCTTATATTTTTCATCCCCGGTAAGCTCATAGGACAGCCAGAGGATGCCGCTCCAGAAGCCGCTCTGCCAGCCGCCGTTATTCTCCACCGCGGGATACACGTTATTCGTGCTGGAGGCTCTCGGGAACATTGCCCCCGGGAAATCCACCATCATCTGATCCACCTTCTTGAGCGCCTCGGCGATCGCCTTATCCAGCGTCTTCTCGGTGTAATCGCAAGCGGCAAAGCGCTCCTTATTCCGAATGACCTCGGGAATGATCTTTTTCATAATACATCCTTTCTTATGGCATAATGAAAGTACAATGCAGCGGCCTTTTCGGCTCGCCGCATTCATTATACGATATTCCTCCCTTTTTGTCAATGCAATCGGACAAAAAAGAAACGGCGATTTTCGCTCGCCCCATCACAAAGGATCGGGGACCGTCTTCCGCGTGGAAAATCAGAGATTTACCACCCGAAAGATGGAGAAGTATGGAAAATCAGAGATTTACCACACTTCACCACCGTCGGCGCGACGGCGTTTTACTGCTGCTACCTGTTAAAGGATCTGTCTTGCAACGATGAGGAGAAAATTTGCGGAACAAGGCAAACCGAGCGAGGCGCCCGATGGCATATTTTCATACGCCGAGGGTGGTGAGACGAGGGTTTAACGCAGTGCCGCGAATTTTAGCCCTTCGGGCTCGCCTCGATGAGGAGAAATTTTAAAAAACAAGGAGTAAGGGCGCGAGCAAGTCGAAGCCGTATTCTCATACGGCGAGCCGCGCGAGTCGACCGACAACGCAGTGCCGTGAATTTTATCCCATCGAGCTCGCCTCGATGAGGAGAAATTTTAAAAGACAAGGCGTAAGGGCGCGAGTAAGTCGAAGCCGTATTTGCATACGGCGAGCCGCGCGAGGCGACCGACAACGCAG
>JAGBBQ010000005.1 GCA_017938425.1 Clostridia bacterium
CGTCCATCGGCAAGGGAGCGGCATCCGCGACGGGCAAAAGGCACCGCGCTTGGGAGCGCTACTGTATGACAGGCGGCGCCTCGGCAGGCTTCGCGCTCGCTACGGGCGCACCGATCTCGGGCGTGATCTTCGCCCTGGAGGAGGGGCATCGGCGCTTCTCGGTCTCGCTTCTGATCTTCTCCTCCGTCTCGGTCTGCGTCGGCACTCTCACCGAGGAGGCGCTCTGCCGCCTTTTTGACTGCCATCTGCAAAGCTTCCGCTTTTCCGTAGCGGATCCTCTGCCCCTGCGCTACCTCTATCTTCCGCTTCTGATCGGTATCGTTTGCGGTTTTTGCGCAGTATTGTTTACAAAACTCTACAGCTTCTTCAAATCCGTCCAGAAGAAAAAGCATATTCGCCTGCCCTTTGCGATAAAGATCACCGCCATCTTTACGCTGACCGCGCTGCTCGGCTTCTTCTCTGCCGACTTCATCGGCTCGGGGCATGCGCTGATCGAAAAGCTCGTGGCGGGCGAGGGTGTCTTTTATATTCTTCTGCTCGCGCTTGCTATCCGCGCGATCCTTATGATCGCAGCCAACGGCGAGGGTGTATCGGGCGGCGTTTTCGTTCCGACGCTTGCCTTCGGCGCGCTGATCGCCTCGCTGCTTTCGCGTGCCGCGTTCGCTCTCGGCATCGCACCCGCCGCCTACGGTCCGCTTTTCATCACCGTGGGAATGACGGCGTTTCTCGCCGCCTCGGCGCGCACGCCGATGACGGCATTGGTCTTTGCCCTGGAGGCACTCGCGGGCCTACAGAACACCTTGGCGCTCGGCATCGCCGTCACGGCGGCGTTTATGGTGGTCGAATTCTCGGGCAAGGTATCCTTCGCCGATACCATCATCGAGGCAAAGGCGCACGCCGCGCACGAGGGGGGCGTGCCGCTCATCATCAACGCCTTCGTTACCGTCAGAGAGGGCTCTTTTGCCGAGGGCAAGGAGATCCGCGACCTCCTTCTGCCCCCGACCTGCGCGGTGCTTTCGATCGATATGAAGAACCCCGCCGCCGCCGATATGCAGGCAGGCGACGTTTTGCACCTGCATTACTCCACCTACAACGCGCAGGACACCCTCGCCTCGATCGAGGCGATCTTCGGCGAGCAGCCGGAGAACGAAAGAGACAGAATGCATCTCGGCAGCGAAAGCCACGTCGTGCCGGAATAATTGCGTCTTGCACAAAGCGCGCCCTCACGCCTTTTTGTGCGATCGCCTTTTTTTGATAGAATGAAAATGAAAGTGAAGAAGAGGGGCGAACGGATTTAGGCATAACCGAATAAAAAACAGGGGTATTGTGAAATAAACACAGTACCCCTGTAATATTATCATTGATATACCTGAATTCTTAATGAGACAGCCCCTCTTTTTTTATTCCGCCGCCGTGCCGTGCACAGCACGCAGCATATCAAGGAAGATCCCCGTGGACTGCTTTTCGTTCCGATCCGAGGGAAGATAGGCATAGATCTTGCGCCGCAGCCCCGGCACCTCGCGCAGCACCACGCCGTCCGAGAAAAGCCCCTCCCAGGTGATCCCGGGCACGAACGCCACGCCGAGCGACATCTCCACGTACTTGCGGATATACGCAGGGTCCTCAAGACGGATGGCAATGTTCGGTGCAAAGCCCGCCGCCGCGCATGCCTCCTTCGTGATCTCGTTGAGGCTTCTGCCCTCGGGCATACTGATAAAGCGCTCCCCTGCCAGTGCCGTGACCGAAATGCTCTCGGCGTCGGCAAGCGGATGGCTCTTCGCCACGGCGAGACTGATCGGCTCGTCCAGGATCAAGACACGCTCCCGATAAGCAAAGGGGCATCGGTCGGAGATCAGAAGATCGAAATCCGCCGTTTTCTGCATTTCGTGGCGCAAAAGCAGGCTGACTGCGGGGTATTCCACCGTGAAGCGCTCCACCGCCTTCGTCACCGTCGATCGGATACAGGTGCAAACGATATCCAGCGTGCCGCCGAGCGCGCCCGCCCCCTCTCTGACGGCATCCGCCCCCTCGGCAAGCAGCGAAAGCGCCGCCGAGGCGCTCTGATAAAACCGCCGCCCCGCGTCACTTAAGGCAATGCGGTTACCGAGATGGTGGAAGAGCGCGCACGAAAGCTCACGCTCGAGCCGTGCGATCGACTGCGAGATACAGGACGGAGGCACGAAATATTTGCGCGCCGTGGCGGAGAAATTCTCCGAAAGCGCCGCATCGCAAAAATATCTTAGCTGCAAAAGCTCCATAAGATCCCTCGCTTTTAGTTTTCATATCAAGTATAGCACGGTTTGCTTTCACTGTCAAGTGAAAGCGGTTGTAAAAAATTCGATGCTTTACAAACGCGGCACAGGTATGCTACAATGATACCGTAATATAGAATCGAAAGGAAACAAAAAATGGCAGAAATACTCGAGATCATTATGATCGTCAGCTTCGGCGCATCCTGGCCGCTCAACGTGATAAAGTCCTATAAGGCGAGGACCACAAAGGGAAAAAGCCTTCCCTTCCTTCTTCTGATCCTCTTCGGCTACGTAGCGGGCATCACCTCCAAGTTCGTCAACGAGGCGTATATGGCGGCGTTCGCGCAGAAGTGGTACGTGCTCTTCTTCTACATATTGAACTTCGTTATGGTGAGCGCGGACCTTTTGGTGTATATCCGCAACTACCGCCTGGATCGGAAGGCAAAGGAAGAAAACTAATTACTTAGGAGAAAAAACTATGCAGGTGCTTACCATTGGAAACAGCTTTTCCCAGGATGCGACGCGCTATCTTTCGCAGATCGCACGCTCTGCGGGCGAAAGCCTCACCGTGATCAACCTCTATATTGGCGGCTGTTCGCTCGAGCGGCACTATCGCAATATGCTCTCGGGCGAGGCGGTGTATTCGCTCGAATGCAACGGCCAGCAGACGGGCTTTCCCGTCTCACTTGACGCCGCGCTTCTCAACCGCGCCTGGGACGTGATCACGATCCAGCAGGCGAGCCACAAAAGCTTCGAAAAGGAAAGCTATCAGCCCTATCTGCACGCGCTCGTCGCGCATATCCGCAAGTACTGCCCCAAGGCGAAGCTTTATATGCACGAGACCTGGGCATACGCCGAGGGAAGCGCAACGCTCAAGAACTATTACCCCGGGTGCTCCGCCGAAAAGATGCACCGCGACGTGGTGCGCTGCTATCACGAGGCGGCAGAGGAGGAGGGCTTTGACGGCCTGATCCCCTCGGGCGAGCTGATGCACGCGCTGCTTGCGGGCGGCGTGGAAAGCATCCACCGCGACGGCTACCATCTCACCCTCGGCCTTGGCCGCTATGCGGCAGGCCTGCTCTTCTTCCGTATGCTGACGGGCAAGACGGTGACGGAGAATACCTTCTCGGACTTTGACGAGCCGATCGCAGAGGCGCATATCGCACTCGCGAAAAAGCTTGTGGATGAAACAACGCCTCTCCATGAAGGAGCAAAGCAATGAAAGAATTTCTTGACATCTATTATACGGAAGAAAAGCACCCGATGCAGATGCTGAATATCTATCTGCCCGAATGCGAGAGCTTCCCCGTGTTCATCTATTTCCACGGCGGCGGTCTCGAAAACGGAAACCGTGAGGCAAAGGCTTACGCAACGGGACTCACCGATCGGGGCATTGCGCTCGTTTCCGTGGAATACAGAATGTACCCCGATGCAAAATACCCCGACTATATCGAGGACTGTGCCGCCGCGGTGGCGTGGACCTTTAAAAACATCGACCGCTACGGCAAGCCCCTCGGCATCTACGCCGGCGGCTCGTCGGCAGGCGGCTACCTCTTGATGATGCTTTGCTTCGACAAAAAATATCTCACGGCAGAGGGGATCGATCCTCTGCAGATCAAGGGCTGGTTTCACGATGCGGGGCAGCCGACCGCGCACTTCAACGCCCTCAAATACAGCGGCAGAGACGAGCGCCGCGTGATCGTGGACGAGAGCGCGCCGCTCTATCACATCGGCACGCAGGAGAAGCACTCCCCGATGCGCTTTATCATTTCGGATAACGATATGGAGAACCGCTACGAGCAGACGATGCTTGTGCTCTCCACGATGAAGCACTTCGGCTATAAGGATTACGACTACCGCCTGATGCACGGCACGCATTGCCACTACACACAGATCAGAGACGGCAAGGACGCAGGTCTTTCTGCGATGATCGCCGAGTTCATCCAAGAGATCCAAAGCAGATAAATCCAAAAAATGCACACGGTTGTTTACATTCCGTGTGCATTTTCATTTTTCGCCCTGTACTGTGAGGGCGCATAGCCCGTATGCCGCTTGAAGGCGCGGCTGAAATTATAGGGAGAAGAATAGCCGAGAGCCTGCGCCACCGCCGAAACGCTCTGCCCCTCCGAAAGAAGACGGCGAGCGTGGTCCATCCGCCTTGAGAGCAGGTATGCCCCGGGCGTCACGCCGTAGATCTCCTTAAATCGCTCACAGAGGTAGTGATAGGAATAGCCGAAGCGCGAAAGCTCCTCTGCCGCGCAGATCGAGAGATAATGGCAGTCGATATAATTCATCACCTCTGCCATACGGTCCTCGCAGGGAGACGAGATCGGGGATGCCTGCTCGGTGCGCACGGACGAGATCAGAAGGCTGCCGATCATTGCATCGAGATTTTGCTCAAAGAAGGGGCGCCGCTCCGCCGAGAACTCGGAAAGAATGCGCGGAAGAAGCCCCAGCGGATCGGCACAGGCAAGCACGCGGCGCTCCGCGAAGCGCGATGCAAGCGCCGAAAGCAACGGCCGCATCCTTTCTTTGATATTGACCGCCAGCGTCAGAAAGCGGCAGCTGCCCTTCGCGCAAATACCGTGCATTTCCCCGCGGAAGGAAAAATATGCGCTGCCCTTCTCCACGCGCTCCTCCCTGCCGTCTGCCGACGAGGTGAGCGTGCCCGTCAGGACGAGCGTGAGCTCAATATCGCAATGCTGGCGGTGCGTGGCGCCCTCGAAGCCGCCGATATAATAGGACTCCGCGACCTGCACCACCGTAAATTGCTCGGTCTGTGCAGGGGAAAGCAGCGCCCCCGTCCGAAAATCCAGGAAGGCGTTCTGCACGACGACCGAGCGCTTGTCTCTGTAGATCCTTGCCACCGTCTCCCTCTCCCTTCTGTTTTTTATGATCATAAAATGATATAGGGTTGCATTCATATTAACCGAATGAATGATGCGCGTAGGGTCGATAAAATCGACTCGGCGCTGAGTCATTAAGAATACAGGGAGAACAAGGCTTTATAGAGTATATAAGCGCGAATATCTGTATTCTTAGTGTGCGAAGCGCCTTTGGGGGCCTGCTTGATTTAGAGCAGAAATCGTCGGCTGATAATCAAGTAAAG
>JAGBBQ010000027.1 GCA_017938425.1 Clostridia bacterium
CAAGGAGCTTTTGCTGGAGCTTTCCCTCTCGGTTGCCGAGGTGGCTGCGCGTTGCGGCTTTGAGGATGAAAGCTATTTTTGCCGCTTCTTTAAAAAGCACGAGGGGATTTCTCCCGGCGCATTTCGCAGACGTTCCGTGATCCTTTAAATTAAATAAAAGTCAAAAAGCAAACAATTATATACAAAAGCCGCCCGAAAAACCCATTTTGCGGGCGGCTTTTCTCTTCTTGAATGGCCGGATAGAGCGCTGCGGCTTAAGCCTTGCGCGCTTCCCAGATCTTTGCGATCTCATCATCCGAAAAGGGATGCGTGTGAAAATCAATGATCTCGAAGGATATTTTTTCTTCCTTTGGTAGTTAAAGTATCTAAATTACAGCACGCTGCGGCATCTTTTTCAACATACGGGAGGGGGAAATGAACGGCGTTTCCTTTTATATAATTAAATAAGGTAGTTTGCTGAATATTGCAAGGTGCGGTGCGCGCTTTTTTGGTCAGATATCCAAAATATTCTCGCATCGGTTGACATTGGTCCGATACGGTGCTATAATATTATCAATAAGGAGTCGGTTATCTCTTCCGAGACGCACCCGACCCGAAAAATATAAAGGAGAAAAACGATGAAAAGAAATCACAAGAGCGCGTTGCTTTTGTCCGTGCTTTCCCTGGTGCTTTGTCTTTCGATGCTCGTCGGCACGACCTTCGCTTGGTTTACCGACTCGGTTTCCTCGGATAAAAACACCATCGTGGCGGGCAATCTCGACGTAACGCTGGATTATTACGATGAGGCAAGCGATAGCTTCCTGCCCGTGACCGAGCAGACGAAGGTATTCGATCCCGTGGCTCTCTGGGAGCCCGGCTATACCGAGGTCGCTTATCTGAGGATCGGCAACGCAGGCTCGCTGGCACTCAAGTATTGGCTGAACGTGAACGTTCTCGGTGAGACCGCGGGCACGAACGTGGATAAGCAGAGCTTCAAGCTTTCGGATCATCTCGTATTCAAGGTGATCGAGATCGACGAGGCGACGGTCGGCACCTACACGCGTGAGAGCGCGCAGGCCGCCGCAGGCGCAGAGCTTGGTCTCAAGAGCTTTAACGGCGAGGCGAAGACGCTTCTGAAGGGCGCACCCGCAGATTACGTGGCACTCGTTATCTATATGCCCGACTCCGTCGGCAACGAGGCGAATCCTCTGGCCGACTCCACGCCTCCCTCGATCGAGCTTGGCGTGAAGCTGCTTGCGACCCAGGCGGCTGCTGAGCCCGACGGCTTCGGCCCCGACTACGATAAGAACGCCGTTGCTACGGATAAGGCTTACACCGTGGCAGGCAACGCCACGATGAAGGACGTTATGGACGATATCAACGCCGCGGAGGATAAGACCGTTCTCGTGCAGACGACCGAGGATATGACCTGGCAGACCGGCGCGGGCATCGGCTCTACGCCTCTCGTGGACGAGAATGCAAAGGTGGAGGATCTGATCATCGACCTTGGCGGTAAGACCCTGACGGCAACCGGCGAAGGCGTCGGCAAGCTCCGTCTTGCAAACGGCGGCACGCTCACCGTGAAGAACGGTACGATCAAGGACGAGTCGGTCTCCTACGCCGAGGACAGCTGGGAGTACGGCTACCTTGAGTTCGGCGGCAAGCTCGTATTCGAGGACGTGAAGTTTGAGAGCGCGATCATGGTATCGGGCGAGAGCGCATCCTTCAAGAGCTGCTCCTTCAATTCGAACAAGAGCCAAGAATACGCCGTTTGGGTGGATGGCGGAAGCGCCAGCTTCGTAAGCTGCAGCTTCGCAGGTCCCCGCGGCATCAAGGTGCACGAGGATTACGGCTCGGAGGTCGGCAGCGTGCTTGTGGACGCCTGCACCTTTGATAACCTTTCCGAGAAGCCCGGCGTTGCGCTCGGCACTCTCAACGCGGCAACCTCCGTTGTGATCAAGAATTCCGACTTTATCAACTGCCAGAAGGGCGATCAGGGCAAGTACATCTATGAGAGCGATACCGACGTAACCACCTTCACCTTCAAGGCAGACGAGAATAACGAGGTGATCAACGTTGCGACCCCCGATCTCGTGATCAGCACGAAGGAGGAGCTCTTTGCGTTCGCCAATGACGTCAACGTGAACGGCAACGGCTACGCAGGCAAGCTCGTCGTGCTCGGCGCGGATATCGACCTGAATAACGAGGAATGGACCCCCATCGGCCAGACCGGCGGCAACGGCGTTGCTACCGATTTCAAGGGTATGTTCGACGGCAAGGGCCACACCATCGAAAACCTGACGATCACCAATAACGCATACGACGCGGGTGCAAACTACGCCGTAGGCCTCTTCGGCTTCGTGGATATGGGCGATGCGCAGATCGTCAACCTGACCGTGGACGGTGCGAACGTGAACGGCCACCACTGGACGGGCGTTATTGCGGGCTACCTCACCGGTTCGATCAAGAACTGCACCGTTAAGAACGCGACCGTTACCTGCACGCACGCAAACGGCGATGCCTGCGGCGATAAGGCGGGCGTGATCTGCGGCTACGTGAACAGCGGATCGGTTACCGCGAATACCGCGCAGGACTGCATCGTTACCGCAGGCCGCGATGCAGGTCAGATCGTCGGCATGGCGTCGACTGCGCAGGCGTATGGCAATACGGCTTATAACGTAACCGTAACCGCGACGGGTGACTGCACCGGCGCGAATATCAGAAACGAGGAGATCGGCCGCATGCCCTGATCCCCCAAAATGAATAACAAGGGCTGAGCCGCTTGGGCTCAGCCCTCTTTCTTTATTTCAGGTACAGCGGGATCGGAATGCATTTTTGCCGTTCGTTTTCGCTTGACAGCGCTTGAGGGATAGGGTATAATAAAAGCAAGCGCGGAAGAGTCGAATGGCTTCGAGATCTATAATACAAATAAAAGTTTGCAAAAGGCGGTTTTATGGAATATACGGACTATATAAAGAAATTTATTGCGGACGATGAGGAGGACGTGATCCAATACGTTCCGAATGCAGAGGCGGAGGCGTTTTTGCTTGCGAACGCGCCGCGGCTTTATTGCCCCGATCCCGTGATCGAGGAGGTCTTTGCCTTTCGCACCTTCACGATGCGCAAGCATATAAAAAAGACCGAGGATGGCTTTGTTCTGACGGAGTTTTTGGTGAACGAGCCGCTTCCCTGGGCGGGCAAGCATAACACGATCAACGCGCCCCTGACGCATCATCTCTCGGAGTTCCGTTGGCTGAAAAATGCGGACGGTCTGCTCGATTATATCCGTCTGTTTCTCTCGGGCAAGGGAGAAGCCTTTGCGTATCACACCCCTGCGCTTGCGGCAATGGTGGCCTTTTGCCGCACCACGGCGAACGAGGATTTTCTGATGGAAAATATTGATGCGCTGGAAGCCTATTACATCCGTTGGGAGCAGACGCACGGAACGAAAAACGGACTTTTCTTCTCGAATGACGATCGTGAGGGCACCGAGTTTTCGATCAGCGGCACAACGGCGGATATGAAGCGGCGCTTCGGCTTTCGCCCCTTGATGAACGCTTGTATGTACGGCGATGCGAAGGCGCTCTCCGAGGTCTTTGCCCGTATGGGGAACGAGGAAAAGCGGCGCATTTACAGAGAAAAGGCGGCGGCGATCAAGAGGAATATGGACGAAAAAATGTGGGACGGCGCGTTTTATAAGGCGATCCATCCCTTGGATGAGGATCTCGACCGACCGATCGGCCCTTCGGATATTCCGAAGGAATGCAACGTGCGCGAGCTCGTCGGCTTTGTGCCGTGGGTATTTTCGATGCCCGATGCGGGAAAGGAGAAGGCCTTTCGGTGGCTTTTCGATCCCAAGGTCTTTGCCGCGAAAACGGGACTTGCCACGGCGGATATTTCGCACCCGCGCTTCAACTTTTATTCCGAGCATCCCTGCACATGGAGCGGCAACGTCTGGCCCTATGCCACAAGCTATGCGATCGGTGCCGTGATCGCCCTGCTTTCGGATTACGAGCAGAGCGCGGTGAGCAATGAAGATCTGTATTCGCTGATCCATACCTATGCCGAGATGCATTATTCGGTCGAGCGCGGCAAGCGGATCTGCTTTATCGACGAGGTGATGCTTCCGTTCGAGCCGATCTGGTACGTGCGGATGCTGGCGCAGCAGGGGCGAGAGATCTCGGGCGGCAAAAACCGCGGCAAGGATTATAACCACTCCACCTTTATCGACCTCGTCCTGCGCGGCCTCATCGGCGTGGATACCGAGAGTGAAACGCTTCGCATCGAGCCCCGCATCAAGGGAGTATGGAAATATTTCAAGCTCGAAAACCTCACCTACCGCAAGCGTACCTATAACGTGTATTACGACGAGGACGGTAGCGTTTTCGGCAAGGGTAAGGGGATTACGTTTGAGGAAATTTAAACCATAAAAGGGGCTGCTTCCTTTAGGCATAACCGAAAAAGAGCAGTGATACTGTGATGATACGGCAACTTCGCTTTAAATATTTGCATTTTTCAATTTCTGAGGTTGAAATTCTTCAAATTTCTTCCTTTTTATGCTCTTTTTCTATCGTCGTATCCTCACTCATCGTACCTTTGTACGATTATCGTTCGTCAGCCGACGATTTCTGCTCTAAATCAAGCAGGCCCCCAAAGGCGCTTCGCACACTAAGAATACAGATATTCGCGCTTATATATTCTATAAAGCCTTGTTCTCCCTGTATTCTTAATGACTCAGCGCCTTTCTTTTATTTTTGCAGCTTTCCGAGATTGTATATGTGCTTTCGTTTTTTTACTGCGTACTGATAGGTTGTATAAGCACCGCCATATGTATGATTGACATACGCTATGACATAATCGGCATTTTCTACCATCCAACGATTCCGATAGATAATAGCAAAGCGTGCAGGCTTACACTCTATTCCCGGATAGATAATACCGTCATATGCATCCTCCTTGTATATCGGGCGGTTGATGTATGGGGTGATAAGCAGTAGATTTACCTTTGGATGATTCTTTTTATATTTTTTCCCGCAGTTGTATGAAAAACGATCAAAATTACCATATCCGCCGAAATACATATCCGCATCCCGATCGCCGACGGTTGCTTCCAAAAAAGCAAGTAAGCACATCTCGTGCTCCTCCGAAGCCGAATAATGTGCGTGTCCGCAAAAAGTAATCACCATAGCAACTCCTGTAATATGTAGGTATACCTTCATAGTATATCACACCACTTGGAAAAAATCAAGGGTATGTAGGCACACCTTCTTATATTTTTTTGAAAAGATTGCTAAAATATAGGTAGGTAAATCTACAGAGCGAGATCGGAGGGGTTGGCGTGACTGTCAATGATGCGGTGGCGAAGCGTATATCCAAGCTGCTTGCCGAAAAGGGAATGTCTCAATACCGCTTGGAGCAGGAGACGGGCATTCAGCACGGAAGCATGCAATGCATTATGAACGGACGGAATAAAACGGTCACTCTCAGCACCGTGATCCTGATCGCGCGCGGCTTTCATATGTCGCTTTGTGAGTTTTTGGACGATGAGGTGTTTTCCTTGGCGGCGCCGGAGGAAGAACAGTAAAAAGGCTATTGCAAACGCATTTGCAATAGCCTTTTTTGATTATCTTGAATTAAGCCTTCAGAGCGGCCTTGATCTTTGCGATCTCAGCATCCATTTCCGCCTTGGTCCAATCGGGGTTTACGCCGATATAGCAGACGCGGCAGAGAATGTCAAGCGAAGCCTTGCACATATCCTTCGTATAGTTCGGGATAATATCCTTGTTCGCCTCCATCTTGAAGGGATCCATTGCGGGGTGGAAGGCGCCGCGCTTATTCATAATGGACGCCCAGTCCGCATAGATATGCTTCTTGGTCTTTCCGGGAATGGAGCCGGGGGCGTTCATTGCCTCGGCAAAGCGGTCCGCCTCGGCGGCGGTCCCGAACATAATGCCGATCGTGGTGCCGCAGTCCCCCTCGATGTCATTGGACTTGATGAAGGCGCAGTCATCTGCCAGCGCATCCATCACGTACTTTTTGTTTGCGCGCAGATCCGCAAGGATGGGATCCAGCTTCTTCAGCTGGCAGCGGAGAATGGCGGAGGTGATCTCGTTGGTGCGGAACTCCTGGCCGCAGAAGGGCTCGGTGGTCACGCCGTCGAGCTGCGTGCCGAAGAAGGCAACGGCGGAGGAATCGTGATAGATCAGAGCGCGCTCGAAGATCTCGCGGTTCTTCGTCAGCAGTGCGCCGCCCTCGCCCGCGGAGATGATCTTGTAATAGTTGAAGGAGAAGGCGCCCGCATCACCGATCGTTGCGAGGCGCTGCCCCTTAAAGGAGCCGCCGTCACCCTGGCAGGCATCCTCCAGAACGAGGAGGCCGTGCTTCTTCGCGATCGCCATGATCTTATCCATTGCACAGGGGAAGCCCTGGATATGCACGGGGATGATCGCCTTGGTCGCCTTCGTGATCTTTCTCTCAATATCGTCGGGATCGATCGTAAGGCTCTCGTCGATCTGTGCGATCACGGGGATCGCACCTGCGGCAACCACGGCAATGGCGGTCGCGATGTAGGTGTAGGCAGGGATGATGACCTGGTCACCGGGACCGACGCCCATACCGATCAGGGCGGAGGTAAGAGCGGCGTGTCCGCTCGTCATCATCAGCGTATAGGGAACGCCGAACTTCTCGCGCATCTCTGCCTCGAGATTTTCCGATTCCCGGAGCTCTCCGCTGTTGACCTTAAAGAGCTGCTTTGAATTTATAACCTTCGTGATCTCCTCGATCTCTTCCATACCGATTCTGAACATATGACTTTAGTCCTCCGTTTTCTTAAGATTTGCAAGGGTCTGCGTAATATAATGCCAATCCGCGTTGGGCACGGGCGGCTGAATATACTTGGTGATGAACATATCGATCTCGTAGCCGCCGCGGCAGAGCTCGCTCTCGGTCGCGTAATAGCTCTCCTGGCCGTTGGTGTTGGAGAGGATCAGCGTGTAGGGCACGGGGCTGTCCTTCTTCACGCGCAGGCCGATCTCGGAGAAGAGCTCGTAGGGGCAGGAAACGATCGCAACGTCGCCAAGGCGCAGGATCGTCTGCTCTATCGGATAGCCCTCGACCTCCTCGTAGCCGTTTGAATAGGACTCGATGACCGCGCGGTAGTGGCGCTCGGAGCGGCCGCGGATGTTGATGGTCTCGCCGCGGAACTGCTCGTAGATCTCCTTCGCCTTCTCGAGAGGGATGCGGGGCGCAAGGGGCACCATCGTGCTTCCCGTCGTCACGGAAAGCTTGGGCACGGTGCGGTACTTCGGCTGATTGTAGATCTTTACGGCATCCTGCCCTGCCACCGCGCCGAGGCGCATCGCATAGCCGACCTCCGCAAGGCCTACGGTCTTTCCGTTGGTCAGTCTCGGACCGATGTCGCCCTCCGGTCCGTTGAGGAAGGCGGTGATCGCGCCGGTCTCCTTTTCCAGGGTATCGATCATAACGCCCGCCCAGTCGCGGGTAATCTCATGGTTCTTGCCCGCCGCCGTGCCGTGGCAGGCGTAATGCACGAGGTTTGCCACGGGCTTGTTATCCTCGTCTGCAAAGGCGATCACGGTCATCTGCGGATCGAAGCTGCCCCAGGGATTCTGGCCGAGTCTGACGGTGTTATCCACGGCGCGCTCACGGCGGTTGATGCCGACGCGGCTCTCGCCGACGGTGACGGCCATCGTCACGCGCCTTCTGTTTTCGATCGCCTCGGGGATCGCCTCCATCAAGCGCGGTACGAGGACGGTGTCGATATATTCGCGGTTGGCATCGCCCCAACCGTAGCTGATGTTGGTATTCGGGCCGGAATGGTTGTGGATCGTATGCAGGATCACGCTCTCCCTCGGAATGCCGAATTTTTCCTCGATGGATGCACGAAGGTCGTTCGAGATCGAGGTGGCAATGGAAAGCAGCGTAAAGCTCACGAGAAGCGCGCGCTTTCCGTCCTGCTCAAAGTAAAAAACGGTCGCGCTCAGATCGTCGTTGACCGACGTGGAGAACCAATCGGGCTGATAGCCTGCCAGCGGCGTTCCGACGGATGGCGTGATGATGCGGCGTGCGGCGCCGAGAAGAAGCTCGTTTTTCATAAATGCCTCCTGTGAATATGTTTTATTGTCCTTAGTATAACACGCGCACGGTGTTTTGGCAAGTACCGTTTATCCCAAAAAATACCCAAAAATTCACTCGCGAAATCGGTTGACAAGCGGGAGAGCACATGGTATAATTGTTTAGGAAAATTCCCCCAAGGAGGATATGGCCGTGTTGTACCAAAAAATTCATTCCGGAGAGCGCCCCTATTCGATCGGTATCGGCATTTTAGCGCCCTTCCAGGAGCATCGGCACGCGGATTTTGAGCTGAACTTTTGCGTCGAGGGCTCGTTCGATATCCTTGCGGATAAGAAGTCCTATCACGTGGAGGCGGGCTGCACGACGCTGCTCCCCCCGATGTGCGCGCACGAGATCCCCGCGCATAACAACGAGCGCACGGTCATTACGCTGACGGTCGGAATGTCGCTTTTCAAGCGGTACTTCTCGGATTTTTCACGCGCGCTCACGGAGCCGCGCGTGGTGGATCTGAACCTGCCCGAAAACAAAAGGATATATGAGCTTTTTATGGAATGCGCCGATGTGATGGGTGCGCCGACCGATACGGCGGAGCTTCTTATCACGGGCAATATCTATAAGATCTTTGCCTATCTTTTCGGCAAGCCCGCCGAGGAGAAAAAGGCGCGCTCGCTTGCGGATTACCGCAAGATCGAGAACGTGGAGCGGGCGCTTGAGCTGATCCACTACAATTATAAGGAAGCGATCAGCGTGGAGTACGTTGCCGCGCTGACGGGCTATAGCAAAAGCAACTTCTGCAAGCTCTTCAAGAGGGTGGTCGGCGAGAGCTTTCATCAGGCGCTCAACCGCCAGCGCGTGAGCAATGCGGCGGGGCTTCTGTGCGCAACGGATATGGCGGTGGCGGACATTGCGTCCGAGGTCGGCTTCTCGGAGTCGAAGGCATTTTGCCGCGTGTTCCGGGCGATCCACGGCGTCACCCCCGGGCAATACCGCCGTGCGGAAAGGGAGAAGGAAAAATAGGCGGGGCGGCGCTGTGTCGGCTCTCACTTTGGTTTATCGGTTAAGAAAGGATGCTCGTTTTGGAAAAGAGAATAAAAATGACGCCCGAGGAAAAATATGCAAGGCTGAACCCATGGCGGCTGTTCTTCGTGGTCGCCCTTCCGGGTATGATCAGTATGTTCGCTATGTCGATCTACAGCGTGATCGAGGGCGCCTTCATCGGGCAGACACTCGGTGAGGGGGCATTCGCCGCGATCAACATTGCGTTCCCGCTCGTATTCATCAATTTTTCGCTCGCCGATCTCGTGGGTGTCGGTGCCTCGGTGCCGATCTCGATCGCGCTCGGAAAAAAGGATAACGAAACGGCGAACAACGTGTTCTCCTGCTCGCTGATCATGATCGTCTGCGCCGCGTTCTTTACGGGGATCGTGATGTTTTTTGCCGCCGCGCCGCTCTGCCGTATGATGGGAGCGACCGACGAGCTGCTCTATACCTCCATGCGCTATCTGCGCACCTTTGCCGTCTGCGGCCCCGTGACGACGCTCTTCTTCGCGATGGATAATTATCTGCGTATCTCGGGCTACGTCAAGAGCAGCATGGCGATCAACATCGGGCAGAATCTTCTGACGGTCGCACTGCTTGCGCTCTTCCTCTTCGGCTTTAAAACCGACGTTGTCGGCTCCGCCTTCGCGATCTGCATCTCGATGTGCGCGGCGGCGGCCGTTGCCCTGATTCCCTTTATCAGGAAAAAAACGATCCTGCGCTTTGCGCGCCCGCGCTTCCATCTTTCGATGTTCAAGGAGATCTTTGCCTGCGGCTCCCCCGTCTTTTTATCGAACATCGCGGGCCGCGTGACCTCGATTTTGATGAATATCTCTCTTATGCGCATCGGACTCGCGGTGCTCGGAGAGGGCGGCGGCACCACGGCGGTCGCGGCGTACGGCGTTCTGATGTATGCGAGCGACCTCTGCTGGCCGCTGATCTTCGGCATCAGCGACTCGCTCTCGCCCTCCATCGGCTATAACTGGGGCGCGAAGAATTACGGCAGGGTGAAAAGGATCGTCGGCTGCGGCTATATCGGTACCTCTACGGTCGGCCTGATCTCCACCGCGCTTCTTTTCTTCGGCGCGCCCGTCGTTGCCCGCATCTTCGTCAGCGCGGAGGACGCGGTGCTGCTTTCGCTCTCTGAGCACGGCATTCGTCTTTTCTGCTTTGCTTACCTCTTCCGCTGGTTCGGCGTGATGACGCAGAGCTTCTTCTCCGCGATCGAAAAGCCCGTGCTTGCTACGGTGATGTCGGTCTCGATCGCGCTCGTATTCCCGGTGCTCTGCCTCGGCGCGCTCTGGAGCCTCGGGCTGGACGGCCTCTGGCTCAACTTCGTCGGCACGAACGTGCTTGCCGCGATCCTTGGTGCGATCCTGCTCGTCTATATCCTCCGTATGATCAAGCGAAGAGAAGAGACCGAGCGGCTTGCCGCCGCCATCGATGAGGATTGAAAGTAAACTATTATTTGCAAAAAAACGCGATGCAGGAATAAAACTGCATCGCGTTTTCGTTTTAATGCTTTTTGAGGAAGGGGAAATTTCCCTTATGCTCGTCGAGATACTGATAGTAGTAGATCCGCTTTCCGTGGCCGCCGAAGTTGTGGAAGGGGCGCACGGGCGTCTCACCCTTGCCCTCCAGCAGCGAGAGCACGCAGCGCAGAAGATCGCGCGTGTGCCAATAGCAGGAGAGGGTCTCGTACTTATAGAATACCGGCCACTTGGGATTCTCCGCGCCGTGGAAGATCTCGAGCACGCCGTTCATTCCCTCGAGCGCGCGGCGCATATAGGAGATCGCGGCGGCACGCTCGCCCCTGCGGTAGGCCTTCATCGAGAGGCCCTCGTTCTCCATCGCCTCGTTGAGCCCCTGCGTCACGTCGATCTGCAAAAGCAGGTTGCTTCTGTAAAGCGGCAGGGCACGCGCGGGGATCCTGCTTTCGAGAAGGTGTGCCTTGCGCGAGAGCGTGGGCAGGATCGCAGTGTCCTCGTGTACGATGGCGTTGAAGTCGTCCACGGTCTTATCGAAGATCTCGCCGAGCGCTCTTTGCCCCTTCAGCGCGTCGATATACTTTCTTGCGATCTCGTGCATATAGACGGACTGGCGGAAGTCGGTCAGCACCTGGTTGTAGTCCGCCTGCCAATCCGAGGCGTACATACCGAGGCACTCGCCCGCATAGCCGAAGGGGGGCATATCGGGGCGGGGCTTACGGAGATTGGAGATGCCGAAGTAGTCGGTCTGGATCTCTGCCGCCTCGTCCGCGGCATCGCCGTAGAGCGCGCCGCAGTAATTGCGGATGTATTTTTTCATACCCTCGTGCGGGGGAAGGTGGCGGTATTCGCCGCCGTCATAGGCGCATTCCATCGCCGCGCCGATGCTGATCGGGAAGGGGCGGATGTTGCCGATGTTCATCACAAGGCAGCCGTCGGCACCCGCATCCTTAAAGCGGTTGAACTCCGTATAGATCTGCGCGGGGCTGACCGCCTCGCAGTAGCGGTTGCGGCAGGCGGTGATGTGGAAATAAATACCGTCGCCCTTACCGCAGGCACCGCCGTCGGACATCGTGCCCGCGCCGTCGTTCGGCCAGACGCGCGTAACACCCTCGGGGATCTTCAGAAGCCCCTGCTTGCAGAGCTCGGCCTGCTCGTCGTACATGTTGAACATAATGTCCGCCTCGGGCTGCACCTCGCGGATCAGCTCCACCTGCTTATGCAGGGCGCGGGAGATCACGGCGGCGCGGTCGGCATCGGTCACGGGCGCATTCTTATCAATGCTCCAGAAGGACTGGTCGCCGCGGCCGCGGAAGGAGATCGTCCAGAACATCTTGCGGTGCTTTTGCGCCTCTACGCACTCGCGCCAGACCTTCTCCATATATTCGGGGTTCGAGACGTAGGAAAACTCCTGATCCTCGGGCCACATATACACGTTGAGCCCGAGGGGGGTAACGTGGTGATCATTGACGTACATACCGCGGCGCGCAACCACCTCGCGCACGGTCTCGTCGGGATAGGGGCGCGTGCCGGGCGCGATCATATTGCCGTGCAGGCGCAGGATCAGCTCGCAGTATTTCTCGAAATAGTAAAGGTCGATGAAGTTCTCGCGCAGAGGATCGGGAAAGGAGCCCGACATCATATCCTCGTTGTTGACGAAGAAGCCGCGATACTTGAAGGCGGGAGAGCCGTGCGAAAGATCGAGATCCTCGGGAAGGGAGATCTCTTCCTTGCGCTCGGGCATAATATCGTTATAGAAGTAGAAGGGGTTCACTCCGAGGAGCTTCTCGGAAACGGTGTAGATCGCGTGGATCAGTCCGAGCTCGTCTGCGCCCTTCAACAGAAGCGCATCTCCCTCGGTGCGGAGAATAAAGCTCTCACGCCCCTCGGGGGCGGGGATGGCGGGATCAAATACGATCTTTTCACCCTCTGCCTCGGTAAGATAGAGCGGCTCTGCGCCGAATACCGTATACCAGTCGTTGGCGAGGTCTGCCAGCGCGCGCTCGATCGGCTCGCTGATGCTTTCGGGAAGGATCCAAGGAGTGTTTTCGGTCAGTCTCATTTTCTTTTCCTTTTTTGTCAGTCGTTGGGCTTCAGATCTACGTTGAGCAGGGGCTCATCGTCGCCCGTGGGGATGTTGGAAGGCGTGTTGAACACGGCGTTCAGCGCGGCCATACAGAGCGAGTGGTCGTAGTTCGCTTCCATTTCAAATTCATAGCGGTTGAAGGCGTCCCAAAGACCCTTGAACTCTGCCTTTGCCGCATTGTCCTCGCCGCGGCACTTTTGGATCAGCGCTCTTGCCAGGCGGCGGCAGTATTCGATATGGCGCTCGATCAGGCGCACCGACACGGTCTGCGCGCGGAAAGGCATATTGTAGTGCGCCTTGACGGCCTTTTCCGCCTCGTCGCAAATGGCCTCTACCTTACCGAAGTCCTCGGCAAGTGCGGGGTTATAGTATTTTCCGATCTCCTTATCGGAGGAGAGCTCGCCCGAAAGATAGCGGATATCGATGGCGCCTTCAATGCCCTCAAGATAAGCGAAGAACACCTTCCAATCCTCGCCGAAGGCGGCGGAGAAATATTCCTCGGCGATCTCTTCATAGGTGAGAGAGGTATCGTAGAGGATGCGCGAGTAGAGATAGAAGGGGAAGCCTGTCGGGAAATAGGAGCGCTGGCTTCCGTCCTCCAGCACGCCGTCAAGCCCCTCTGCCTCGTAAAGCAGGGTATCCTCTAAGATGCGTTTCGAGAGCGCGAGAGAGGAGGGGTCGCGGTACTGCGGGATCCAGAAGTAATATTCAAAGGAGAAGGATGCGCCGGGGAAGACCTTCTGCCACGCGCGGTTGTAGGCAAGGTAGGAGGAGAGAGACTTCGGGAACTTGTTCTTATTGCGGTTGAACCTCTGCACCTCGGTGTTCTCGATCGGCTCGTCCAGGGACTTGGTGTAGGTGCGCGAGATAGGCGCGATCATAAAGGTGAAGCGGTCGGGATTTAAAAGCCGCTCGGTTTCGGGCGGGAAGATGGTGTCCACGTAGCCAATCAGCACGATGCGGTTTTTCATACCAAGGCGCGTCATCTCGGCATCCACCTCGTTGAGCATCGTGATATACCAGTCAGTGGTGGTCTTCTTCACACAGCCCTCGCACTCGCAGTGGTTGTTCGAGCCGTCGGAGAGCCAGACGTGCAGATAGTCCACGTTCGAGCCGCGGCGCGCGTAGTCGATGATGAAGTCCACGACCTTCCTTCTCGCCACGGGGTTCGACATACAGAAGTTGGTGTAGATCGGATAGCCGTGCTTGCCGCCCTTGGCAAAGGGAGGGATAAAGAAGCCGCGCTTACCGTCGATCAAAGGCATGCAGTCGATGGCCTCCTTCGGGTAGATCGCCTCGTCGCGCGCATCAAAGTCGGTCGAGGAGATGCCGAAGGGCTCGATCGTAAAGCCGTGCCCCGCATCGTGAAATTGTAAACCTCTCTTTGCAATTTCCGCTTCACACACACGTCTGTACTGCAAAACGCCCGTCTCGGTCAGCGGCTCGGGATTGCGCAAGGGGTTGTTATTGTGGCCGTAATATTGGTTGTAGTAATCCCTCGGGATGAAGAACTGGATCATATAGCAGTTCTGCCCGACCTTCGGGCCGAAGTCGATCGTTTCGAGCATCGCACGCTGGCTGGTGGCGGATTCGTTGACCTGGCCGCGGTAGCGCATCGAGGGCTTGTAGCGGTACTTCACGGGGGCGATCCTTTGGATGGGGATCAGCTCGCCGTCCACACCGGGGAAGAGGAAGCGGCAGCCGTTCTGCCTTAAGTATTCATATACGGCGAGAAGCACCGAGCGCGCGTTGTCGCCCGCGATGATACCGCCCTCGCCGTCGGTGTCCATATACAGAATATCGTCAAGCTCGGTATTCTCGGCATCCGATACGTCGAGGCCGAAGGTCTGCATCAGACCCAGGCGGAAGCCTTCCCTTGCATCGGGCTTATATTCGATGGTGATCTCACCGTCGTTTGGCATCATCATACGCAGATATTTCTTTAATTCCTCTGCGGCGAAGTCAATGACGGGACTTGCGTCGATCTTGTAGATTTTCAGCATTATTTTCTCCTTTTAGTATGCTTTTAATGTAGATCCAGGTTCAGGATTGGCTCATCGGATGCGGGAACGTTAGAAACGCTGTTGAAGATCACGTTCATCGTTGCAACAAGCAAGGAATGGTCATAGTTGGCTTCAATTTCATATTCGTATCGGCTGAAGGTGTCCCAAAGAATCTTGAAGGCATCCTTGGCTTCTTTGTCCTTTCCGATGCATTTGAACTTCAGCGCCTCAGCGAGAAGGCGGCAGAATTCGATGTGCTTTTCAATGAGTCTGACCGATACGGTCTGTGCGCGGTCAGGCATATTATAATGCTTTTCCACGGCGGCCTTGCCGACTTCAAGCACTGCATCCAGCTCGGAAAGCTTTTCTCCGAAAGCGGGATTATAGTATTTTCCGATATTGCTGTCAGCAGAACGCTCGCCTGCCAAATATTTTTGCTCAAGAATATGCGACACGCCCTCAAGATAGGCGTAAAAGTCGCGCCAATCCTCGCCGAAGGCGGCAGAGAAATACTCCTCTTTGATCTCTTCATAGGTTAGTGAGACATCGAAAAGCATGCGGGAGTAGAGATAGAAGGGGAAGCCCGTCGGGAAGTAGGAACGCTGGCTTCCGTCCTCTAAAATTCCTTGATAGTTTTCCTTTTGATATATCGGGATGTCCTCTGCTATGCGCTTAGAAATGGCAAGCGAGGAAGGATCGTAATATTGCGGCATCCAGAAGTAATATTCGAAAATGAAGGCGCCGCCGCTAAAGGTTTCTCTCCATTTGCGACCGTAGGCCAGAAACTCGGAGAGGGATTTCGGAGCTGAGGTTTTATTGCGCTCGTAGGAAGCCGTTTTCGCCTCCTCCACAGGGAAGGGCAGAGTTTCTGTATAAGAGCGCGTGATCGGCGCGAGCATAAAGGTAAAGCGGTCGGGATTGTTGAGCCGCTCAACCTCTGCGGGAAAGATCAGATCGGAATAGGCGATGAAAACAATGCGAGTTTTCATGTTCAGCCTCGTCATCTCAGCATCCACCTCATTGAGCCAGAGGATATACCAATCCGAGGCGCTCTTTTTTTTGCATTCCGGACATTCACAGTGGTTGTTACGCCCATCGGCCAGCCAAAGATGCAGAAAATCTACGTTCGTGCCGCGGCGCGCATAATCAATCACGTAGTCCACAACGATCTTTCGCGCCCTTTTGTCTGACATACAAAAGTTTGTGTAGATCGGATAGCCATGCGGTGCATTTTTCATTTGCGCAGGCTTGAAGAAGCCGCGCTTGCCGTCCACAAGGGCCAGATTCTCAATGGACTCCTTCGGATAAGCGGATTCGTCCTTGGCGTCGAATTCCACGGAGGAGATGCCAAAGGGCTCGATGGTAAAACCGTGCCCTGCATCGTGAAATTGTAAACCTCTCTTTGCGATTTCCGCCTCGCATACGCGCTTGTACTGCAAAACGTTGGTGTCTGTCAGAAGCGCAGGATTGCGGGTTTTGTTATAAAAATATCCGTAGTATTGGTTGTAATAATCCGTGGGAACGAGGAACTGGATCATATAGCAGTTCTGTCCCACCTTCGGGCCGAAATCGATCGTTTCGAGCATCGCACGCTGGCTGGTGGCGGATTCGTTCACCTGACCGCGGTAGCGCATCGAGGGCTTAAAGCGATATTTTACTGCCTCGATCTTCTTCACGGGGATCAACTCGCCGTCCACACCGGGGAAGAGGAAGCGGCAGCCGTTCTGCCTTAAGTATTCATATACGGCGAGAAGCACGGAG
>JAGBBQ010000006.1 GCA_017938425.1 Clostridia bacterium
CCGGACGAGGTCAGAAGCGTGTTTCCGATGATGAGGTTGGCTGCCAGCGATTCGTAAGGATTGTTTTTTTCACTCTTATAATAGTAGGCGAGGGCGCACAGGCCGTTTTGCTCCACGAGCCTTTGGAGAGCCACGGAGATACGCGCGGAAAGCGCAAGATCCTCGTCCTTCACGAAGTCTGTCAAGGGATCGATGGAGGGATCGCAGATCTCGAAGATATTGCGCACGTGCGCGATCTCGCGTTTCGTTTCCTCCTCGGTCACCGCCTCGGCAAGGCGCGAAAGCTCGCAGATCTCCAGCATCTTCACGTGCGCGCCGAAGGCGGCGGTGAAGGCCGTTGGATCGGTGTGCATATCATACATTCCCTCGTAGGTGTGCCCAAGATAGCCGATCGTTTCGTATTTGAAGGCCGCCATCGCGCGTGCGGCGGCGATCCATTCGCGCACTTGGCTGCGAATATAGCCATCCATCGATGCGGAGGCAATGATGCAAGGAGGAATGCTTTTGCCAAGCCTGCGGTAAACGCCCGCCGCCTCGGGCATAGCGCAAACGTCGTCGTTGCAAAGCTGCATATAGGTGGTGGTGTGCGCGTAGTCGAGATGCTCCAGCGGCTGAATGCCGACAAGCACCTGCGGCACGGCAAGATATTTGGCAAACGGCGCGCAAACCGCGCTCGGCACGTAGGTGGAAAGCAGGATGAACAAAAGGTCAACGTCCTCTCTTTTCAGCGCGCGCACGGCGGCGAAGGCATCCTCCGGGCGGTCAATATACCCCGCGTTATATATCTCGCAGTTCTCCTCCCCTAAAAGGGCGGCAAACGCCTCTCCCTTTTTGGAAAGCTCCTCAAAAAGCCCCTCAAACTGCTCAAAATAAATGTAATGCCCCACGGTGACGAGGCCGATCTTCGGCTGCTTCATAGCATAGCCCTCCGTTCGTTTTTTCTTCATTTTATCATAGAAGGCGAGCATAATCAAGAAACAATACGCTTATGTTTTGGTACGATCCGTCCATTTTTCTCTTGACAATCAGGCAAAAAAGTGTATAATGAAGGTAAAAAGCAAGGAGGGAGAAAAAATGTCCTTTTTCGTCAGCATTCGCTCCATTTCGATCGCGCACGCCTTCGTGCTGGACGAGCAGCATCGCTGCGCTTATCCCGAGGGGCGCGGCCAATACGGCGCCGTGCTTGCCATCGAGGGGGAGGCCGAATACCGCTTCGTTGGCGGCGAAAGCCAAACGGTGCGTGCGGGGGATTTTTTTCTTCTCGCGCCCGAGGCGGCGTATTCGGTGCATATTCCGCGCTTGTTTCGCCATTACACGGTGAATTTTGATATTTGCGAGGGCGGCCTGCCGCAAAGGCTGAAGGGCAGCGGGCTTTACCGCATCCCTCGGGCGGATGCCGAGGTGGAGGCTCTGTTCGCGCGGATCACCGCGCTTTGGAGAGGGGGAGGCGGCAAGAGAGCGGCTTTCCTCTGATTTTTGCGCCCCGATCTCAAACGCCGCGCTTGCCGCGCTTTGCAATATGAGCGAAACGCATTTTCGCCGCGAATGGCTGCGCACATACGCCGTGCCGCCGCAGCAATACCG
>JAGBBQ010000028.1 GCA_017938425.1 Clostridia bacterium
AGCTCGCCCGAGATATGCTCGCAGTCCGCCGCGCTGCCGCCGTTCCCGCAGAGAAGCAGCTTGCCGCCGTTTTTTTGCATCGTAACGATCGCCGAAGCGATCTTCTCCATTGCATCCTTGCAGGGCGCAAGTGCGGGATTTTCGTGAATGATTTTTTCAATTTGGTTCATTTTTTGTTCCTTTCCAAAGTATAAGCCGCGACGGCAAGCGCCGCCATATCGCCAATGCTCTCGGTGAGAGCGGGGGCATCCAGCGTCACGTGCGAGAGCGCCATCGGATGCACCTCGCGCCGCATCACGCGGAGCGCACCCTCCTCGAGAAGATCGCGGCACCTTGCAAAAACGCTGCCGATCAGGATCTTTTCGGGGTTCAGAAGATCGCAAAGGAGCGAGAGCCCCTCGCCGAGCTTTTCTGCCGAAATGTCAAAGACCTCCCTTGCGCAGGCATCGCCCGCACGCGCCGCCTCTGCCATCTCTGCCACGGTGAAGTCCGCACAGTCGCCGTTCTTAATGAAGGAAGGCTTCTCGCCGCGCTGCATATATTCGCGCGCCTTGCCTCTGCCGAGCTCGTGAAGGCCGCCGCCCGAGCAGAAGCCCTCGAAGGAGCCGCACTTTCCGTAGCCCGAGGGGCCGAAGGGAGAGAGGCGCATATGCCCGACCTCGCCCGCCATACCGCTCGTACCGCTGTAAAGCGCGCCGTTCAGGATCAGTCCTGCGCCGAGCCCCGTGCCGAAGGTCATAAAAATGAGGTTCTCGCAGCCGCGGCCCGCGCCGAACTTCCATTCCGCGAGCGCACCCGCATTCGCATCGTTGCAGATCGCGCAGGGCTTGCCGAAGCGCTCCTTCAGCATCGAAACGATCTCAATACGGTCCCAGCCGGGAAGGTTGGGCGGCGAGAGAATGATGCCGTTTTTTTCATCGAGAGGGCCGCCGCAGCTGATGCCGATGGCATCGGCGTCCTTTGCACCGAGCCGCTCTGCCGCCTCGAAAATATTCTTTAGGGTCTGCTTGCAATCGGTGGTGGCGAAGCGCTCCTTCTTCAGCACCCGCCCCGATGCGTCTGCGACCACAACGGCGCATTTCGTGCCGCCGATATCAATGCCCATCAGCATAGGGTAAACCTCCTTGCTTTGCGCCGTGCGCAAAAAAAAACAGTAATGATATTATAGCACGCCCGCGCCGAAAAATCAAGTACCAATCGCACGCAGGCACTAGATGCGCCGCTTGAATAATTTTTGCCGGGGAAACGCCCGTAATCACGAAAAAATATCAAAATAGTCCAATTTAAAGGCAAAATCGCCCCTTGCAATCGCCCCGCTTCTGTTATATAATGGAGTCAGAAATGAAATTCGGGCGGTAGCGCCGCCCGTCACCGTCGCGATAGGCGACAGAATGGAGGATCATTATGGAAAAGAAGCTGGCATATTTCGGAGGCACGCCCGTGATCGGGGAGAAGGCGCCCGAGTCGCTCTTCCGCTGGCCGATCATCACGGAGGAGGATGAGGCGGCCGCCCTTGCGGTCATTCGTAACAACGCCTTCTCGGGCATCGATATCACCGAAAAATTTCAGGATGAGTTTGCTGCCTTTCTCGGCGTGAAGCACGCCGTCTGCTACTGTAACGGCACGCTCTCTCTTGCCGCCGCAATGTTTGCCATCGGGCTCGGCGCAGGGGATGAGATCATCTGTCCGACCAAGACCTATTGGGGCTCGATCACGCAGACGGTCACCTTCGGTGCCACTCCCGTTTTCTGCAATATCACCGATATGCTCTCGATGGATCCTGCGGATATCGAGCGCTGCATCACCGAGAGGACCAAGGCGCTGATGGTCGTGCATTATTTTGCGTACCCTGCGGATATGGATGCGATCATGGCGATCGCGAAAAAGCATAACCTGCTCGTGATCGAGGACGTATCTCACGCGCAGGGCGGTATGTACAAGGGCAGGAGGCTCGGCACCTTTGGTGACGTTGCCGCGATGTCGCTGATGAGCGGCAAGTCCTTCGCCGCGGGCGAGCTCGGTATTCTTGTCACGAATACGCGCGCCTACTACGAGCGTGCTCTTGCTTACGCCCACTATGAGAGAAACAATAAAAATTACATCACCGAGTCGTGTGATCTGCATCCCTATGCGGGCATCGCGCTCGGCGGCGTGAAGGGAAGAGCCAATCAGCTTTGCTCCGCGATGGCGAGAGTGCAGCTGAAGTATTACGATGCGCGCTGCGCTGAGATCCGCCGTGCGATGAACTACTTCTGGGATCTTCTGGAGGGCGCCAGGGGCATCCGCGCCATTCGCGTGGACGAGAGTGAGGGCTCGAATATGGGCGGCTGGTATTGCCCCCACGGCGCTTATTATCCCGCCGAGCTCGGCGGGCTTTCGGTCGGCAAGTTCTGCGAGGCGGTTCGCGCCGAGCTCGGCGGCGACATCTGCTGGGCGGGCGGCAACTATTGCCTGCATACGCACGAAGCCTTCCACACCTTTGATTTCAATCATCTCGGCCGTCCCACCCGTGTGGCGTACTGCGACCGCGATATGGTCGGGGAGGATGCGCTCTGCCGTCCCTCCGAGGAAAAATACTGCTTCTCCGTTCCGTGGTTCAAGCATTTTGATAAGGAATGGATCGAGCGCTACGCCGCCGCATACCGCAAGGTCTGCGAAAACTATAAGGAGCTTACGGAGGAGAACGAGCAGAGCCCCGCGGATGCGGCAGGCCGCTGGTACGGCACCTCCAACCAATAAGATGAGCGAGGAAAAAGGGTATGAGTCCTGCCGCAAAAGCAGAATTTGAGCGTGTCGGCTCGGAGGGCGCGCGTTCTCCCTTCGTTTTTATGGAGGATAAGCGCTTTTCGCGCGGCGAGGTGTCCTACCTGCGCTTCCACGAGGAAATGGAGATCAAGCGCATCCGATCGGGCACTCTCTCGGTCAATCTCGGCTCGCAGATCGTCACCGCCGAGGCGGGGGATCTCGTGATCATCAATCCGTACGAGTATCATTCCAATCTCGTCAGCGATGGCACGGCGGTCTACGATATGCTCTGCATCGACGTCTCCGAGCGCTTCCTCGGCGGCGTGCTCGCCGAGCTTTTCACCCCTTATCGCGAGGGAAAATTCCGATTTGAGAGCCTGATCCGCGACGAAGCGGTGCTCGCCGCCGCACAGGCGCTGTTTTCCGCCCTGCGGGAGGGGAAGGACAGTGCGGTCACGGTGGCGCGCTTTCTGCTTTTCTTCTCGGCGCTCTCCCCCTTCCGCACCGAGATCTCGCCCGCCTTTTGTAAGGGCTTCTCGGCAAGGCAAAGGGAATTCATCTTCAAGACCTTTTCCTATATCCACGAGCATTACGCCGAGAGCATACGGCTCTCGGAGCTTGCGGGGCAGTGCTTTATGACCGAAGCGCATTTTTCGCGCAGCTTCCGCGAGCTGGTCGGCGAGCCGCCGATCGCGTATATCAACCGCTATCGGATCAATCGCGCCATTCTGCTTTTGCGGCAGTCGGCGCTTTCAAAAAAGGAAATAGCCGAGCAGGTCGGCTTTTCGGATGAGGCGTACTTCAGTCGCGCCTTCAAAAAATATAAGGGAGTATCTCCCGCCGCCTATCTGAAGAACGGCAGGGAGGGGTAGAATATGGAAAAAAAGGTATCGATCGGTATCATCGGCTGCGGCGCGGTGGCGCGCTTTCACGTAGAGAGCGTGCTCGCCGCCGAAAATGCGATTCTCGCAGGCGTTGCGGACGTCAGGCAGGAGAGTGCCGTCGCACTTGCAGCGGAATACGGTACGCGCGCCTATGCCTCCGTGGAGCAAATGCTGGGTGACCCGTCGGTGGATGCGGTCTCGATCTGCACCCCCAGCGGCTTTCACGCAAGCTGCGCGCTCGCCGCACTTGAGGCAGGAAAGCATATCCTCGTCGAGAAGCCGCTCGCCGTCACGGTGGAGGATTGCGACCGTATTATAGCGAGCGCGAAGGAAAAAGGGCTGACGGCGGGTGTGATCTCTCAGTTCCGCTTCAACGCCTCCGTGCGCCATCTGCGTGAGATGGTAAAGGAAGGCCGTCTCGGCAAGATCATCACGGGCGAGCTTCTGATGAAGTATTACCGCTCGCAGGCGTATTACGATTCCTCCTCCTGGAGAGGGACGTGGGCGCTCGACGGCGGCTCGATGATGAACCAGGGCATCCACGGTGTGGATGCGATGCTCTATCTTCTCGGCCCTGCCGAGAGCGTGAGCGGCTATATGGATACGATGACGCATAAGATGGAGGCGGAGGATACCGCCGTCTGCGCCGTGAAATTCAAGAGCGGCGCGATGATCGTCATCCAGAGCACCACCTCGGCGTACAAGGGCGCGCCCCGCCATATCTCCATCGTCGGCACGCAGGGCAGCGTCGTTATCACCGAGGATACGATCGAAAAATGTGACGTGGAGGGCTATGAATGGGAGCCTGTCACAGAGGAGAACGGCGCGAAGAATCTCGGCCATCAGAACCCGATGTCCATCTCCTGCGAGGGGCATAAATTCCAGCTCCGCGACTTCGCAGAGGCGATCCTCGAGGGGCGCGAGCCTGCCGTTCCGTTGATCGAGAGCCGTCGCGCCGTCGCCTTGATCCAGGGCGCGTACGAAAGCGCAAGAACCGGAAAAGCGGTCAAGCTTGATTAAAAATGCAAACAATAATGTACAAATACAAGGATTGGAGAGTAAAACGATGATCATTGATGCGCACAATCATCCCGATTGGCACAAGCACGATTTTGAAAAGTTTATCGCCAATATGGATCAAAACGGAATAGATAAGACCTGGCTTCTTTCGTGAGAGACCCCCTATGGAGACTACGATCCCGCCACGGCGGGCGTGCTGCCGGGCTGTATCCTTGCGGGCGAGAGAAGCGTGCCGATCCCCTTTGCAAGATGCCTTGCGTATAAGCAGCGTGCGCCCGAGCGCTTTGTGCTCGGCTACTGCCCCGATCCGCACCGTCCCGATGCGGTCCTTGCTCTGCGCTCTGCCGTCGATATGTACGGCGTCAAGGTCTGCGGCGAGGTGAAGTTCCGTCTGATGTATGACGATCCCGACTGTGTGGATCTCTTCCGCGCCGCGGGTGATATGCATCTTCCCGTCACCCTGCATTTTGACTCTGCGGTCGCAACGAAGACCGGCGTGGATATGCCGCGCCGCAGCTGGTGGTTCGGCGGCTATATTGAAAATCTCGATAACCTTCTTTCCCTCTGTCCCGATACCGCCTTTCTCGGCCACGCGCCCGGCTTCTGGACGCATATCTCGGGCGAGCCCGACGCGGCGCACCGCGCCTACGATAGGGGGCCGATCGTCCCGGGCGGAAAAATTGAAAAGCTGCTCGAAAAGCATAAGAACCTCTATTGCGATATCTCCGCGGGCTCGGGCTGCATCGCGCTCTCCCGCGACCTTGCATACACCTACAAGCTCATCTGCCGCTTCCCGGATCGCTTCCTCTATGCGAGGGACTATTTCGATACGCGGCACAGGGAGCTGATCGAGCGCCTCTCGCTCCCCGCAGACGTCAGGGAGCTTGTTTACCACGGCAATGCCGAGCGCCTGATCGGTGAGGCGTAAAAAGGAGGATAAAAAATGAAAAAGCTTGCAAAGATCGATATGCACGTGCACGTGATCGATAACAACGAGGGCGCTCTCCTGCGCTCGACGGGGGATACCTTCTGCACGCCCGCGCAGCTGCTCTCGCTTTATGAGATCTGCAACGTGGATCATGCTGTGATCCTCACCGCGATCAGCCCCGAATGCGCCGACGAGCGCAACACCAACCGTGAGATCTATCAGATCGTCAAGCGCGATCCGAAGCACTTCTCCTGGTTCTGCGGCATCGATCCGCGCTTCTACACCAATAGCCCCGATACCGATTTCACGCCCATCCTCGAGCATTATAAGGCGCTCGGCGCCAAGGGCGTCGCGGAGCTGACCTGCAACCTCGCGCTGGACGACCCCTGCGTGATGAACCTTCTTTCGCATTGCGAAAAGTGCGGTATGCCCGTCACCATCCATATCGGCGCGAAGGGGCACGACTACGGCGTGATCGACGAGCTCGGCCTTCCGCGCCTCGAAAAGGTTTTGAAGACCTTCCCGCGGCTGCAGATCATCGGCCATTCGCAGAAGTTCTGGTCCGAGATCAGCGGTGATAACAACGAGGCCATCCGCGATACCTATCCCGTAGGAAAGGTTCAGCCGGGCGGCCGCCTCATCGAGCTGATGCGTAAGTATAAGAACCTCACCGCGGATATCTCCGCAGGCTCGGGCTATAACGCCATGGCGCGCGATCCCGCGTTCGCCTACGGCTTCCTCGAGGAGTTCAGCGACCGTCTCTACTACGGCACGGACATCTGCTCGCCGATGAACCGCACCAACCCGATGCTTCTTCTCTCTCCCTTCCTCGACGATGCGATGGAGCAGGGAAGGATCTCCTACGCAGCGTACGAAAGGATCTGCCGCGGCAACGCCCTGCGCCTGCTCGGTAAGACCGAGATCTGATATTGCAAACGAAAAACGCCGACTTTTTGAGTCGGCGTTTTTAAAAAATCTCTTTTTCCGCTTGACAATACGCGCGCATTCTGTTATAGTAATCTCAAATAAAAAGCGGAGGCATCGCCGATGAAAAGATTTTTGACCGACAGCTACGTAAAATGGGAAAAGACCCCCGTCGCCCTCTCGGGCGTTTTCGAAAACGCACCCGCACACGCGGCACGTGTTTTGAGGGAGATACAGCCAAAGGCGGGCGGTGCCAAGGTGCGCTTCCTTCCGATGTGCGAGGCGGCAAGGGCGCTCGTAACGGAGACCTTCGGGGCGGTGCTCTCCGAGGGCACGGACGAGGGCTTCGTCCTCGATATTAAAAGGGAAGAGATCACCGTCTACGCCGATACGCTGCTCTTTAAGAACAGTGCCGCCTACAGCCTGCTGGCGCACAGCGCCGAGGGGCTCACGGAGGGTGTCGTCTGCAGCTATCCCTGTGTGGAGCACAGGAGCATCCGCTTCTATCTGCCCGCGAGGGAGGAGTTTCCCTTCTTCAAGCGCTTTATGGAGCTTCTCTGCGCCCTCGGCTATAACGCCGTCGTTCTGGAGATCGGCGCGGCGATGGAGCTTAGGCGCCACCCCGAGATGAACGAGTATTGGCTTCGGTATTCCGCCTCGATGAACGCGGTGCGCAACAAGCGCTATCTCGCCTCGGAGCTGAACCCCGGCATGCGCAACTCCACCCATACCTTCAATGCCCGCGGTGAGGTGCTTTCGAGGGAGGAGGTCAGAGAGCTTGTGGATTACGGCCGCTCTCTCGGCCTTGAAATGATCCCCGAGATCCCCTCGCTCTCGCATAGCGAGCATATCCTCGGCTGCTATCCCTCCCTTGCGGAAAATAAGGCTGACGATGCGCCCACCTGCGCCTGCCCTCTGAACGAGGATCTGTATCCGATCGTTTTCGATCTCTATGATGAGGCGATCGAGGTCTTCGATGCAAAAACCGTGCATATGGCGCACGACGAGTGGTGGGTCTATTGCGTTTGCGATAAGTGCAAGGATAAGGATCCCGGCGAACTATTTGCGTATAATGTAAATAAATGTTATGATTATCTCAAGAAAAAAGGCGTGAAGGGCGTGATCTGGGGCGACTCCTTGGTCGGGATCCGGGATCGCGTGACGGGTGAGGTGCACGGTGCATACCATAAGCCCGCCTATACGCAGAAAACGGATAAGTATATGGATCTGATGGGGAAAATGCTCCCGATGTATAAGAAGGAATGGACCCCCGATATGTCGAAGCCCTGGCCCGCGGATGCCATTGACTCTACGATGAAGGACAGAACGAGATCCTTTTCTCTGGTCGATCCCGAGATCCGCATCTTCAACTGGTACTATGCGGGCAATCCCGAGATCCGCGATCCCTTCCTCGCGGGCGGCCGCTATGCGGTCTACGGCAACTATCAGCCCATGCGCACGCTTCGCTGGAAGGAGCGCGTGCAGGCAGGCATCCGCGGCTTCTCGGTCTCGAACTGGATCGATAGCACCGAGGTGGAAACGATGCGCTGGGGCGCGACGAGCGCCGTCGGCTTTGCCGCGATCCAGGCCTTCGATCCCGCGTATACGGACGAAGGCTTCAGAGAGAAAGTTCTCCTTTGCTCCGAGTGTCTCTACTTCTTGAACCGGCGGCAGATCCTCTCCTCGCCGCGCGTGGAGATCACGCATACCTTCACGGGTAAGCCCTTTGATAACGAGGATGCCGAGGCGGCGGGCGAGCGCACCCTGCTCGGCTACTACACGCTCGTATACGAAAACGGCGAGAGCGAAAAGGTCGAGGTGCATACCGATTATAATATCGGCGTAAACGGCGTCCTCGGCATTCCCGAGGAGGACGCGCATTCCTTTAACACCTCGAAGGGGCTTTCAAAGCATATTTACCGCACGATGGGAGCGGCAAGGCTCGGCGAGATGGACGGCGCGTGCGTTTATACCTTCGCCATTCCCGCAAAAGGCCCCGTGCGAAAGGTTTATTACGAGCCGATAAGAAATGCATATTCCGTAGAGATCAAAGAGATCAAAAACCTTTCAAAATAAAGGAGAAACGATATGACACCGAATTTTAAGGAAATGGGCGCTAAGATCCTTGCGGACGTCAGCGCGCGCTACAAAAAGGGGGAGCATCCTCGCCTCATCCTCACCGAAAAGGATTTTGAGCGAATCAAAAAGAACCGCGAGAAGGGCGATTACAAGATTATGGTCGATAATATTCTCGCGAACGCGGAGCTGTTTTTGACCCTCCCGATGCCGACCTACGATATTCCCGACGGCATCCGCCTGCTCGGCACCTCGCATCGCGTGGAGAACCGCTTAAAGCACCTCGGTATGGCTTACAGACTGACGAAGGAGAAGAAATACGTCGCGTGTGCGACCGAGATCATCCGTGCAGTCGCCGCCTTCCCGGACTTTAATCCCAGCCACTTTCTTGACTGTGCCACGATGTGCAACGGCCTTGCCTTCGCCTACGACTGGATGCACGAGGCGCTGGATGAGAAGACGCGCTCTCTCATCCGTCACACCCTCTTCGAGAAGGGCTTCAAGCGCATTATGGAGGAGTATACCAACGCCCCCGAGCACAAGGATTGCGTGAAGCCGAACCGCGGCTACCGCTGGTACCAGGATAAGCCGGGCGATAACTGGAAGTTCATCTGCAACGGCTCAATGACGCTCGCCGTGCTCGCCATCTTCGATGATGAGGAATGCGATATGTACGAGCCCATCCTCACCTGCGCCTTTGAGGACTCCTACCTCGCCGTGCGCGATTTCTACCATCCCGTGGACGGCTCGTATTCCGAGGGCCTCGGCTATTGGTCCTATGGCACGGGGTATCTTTCGCAGCAGGTCGGCGCGTATCTTAGTGCCGCGGGCACGGAATACGGTATGACCGACTATATCGGCTTGAAGAAGTCTCCCTACGCCGCGCTGTCTCTCTCCTCGCCCGATCTCATTGCTTTCAATTTCGGCGATGCGGGTGCCGCGCCGATCGATACCTTGCTTTTCCCCTGGTATCAGAAAATGTTCGGTGATCAGGGACTTGCCGAGATCCGTAACGCGCGCCTCCGCGCCAAAGCTCCTCACGGTATGTGGTGGGAGCATCCGGATGCGGGCAGGCGCGGTGCGAGCATCACCGATATTATGTGGTATGAAGAAAGAGAGAGCGAGTCTCTCAGCGCAATGCCGCTTTCCTTCGGCGGTGTCGGGTGTGACAATGCGTCCTTCCGCACCGATGCCACGGCGAACGCCTTCTACGCCGCCGTGCATTTCGCCAAGAACAACGCCTATCACGGCCATAACGATATGGGCACCTTCGTGATGAATATCGGAAGTAAGCGCTTCTTCGTCGATCTCGGCTCGGATAACTACAATCTGAGGCCCTATCGCGATGCCTACCGCTTCCGCGCCGAGGGGCATAACACCCTCGTGTTCAACCCCGAAACGGGTAAGGATAACGAGATGCAAGCCCCCTGCACCACCGCGCGCTTCGCCGACGGTGAGGAAAGCTTTGCCATCGCGGATATGTCTGCCGCCTTCCCCGGAAAGAGCGTGCTCCGCGGTATGAAGATGCTTCGTGCCGACGGCAGCGTAATCCTGCAGGATGAGATCGAGTGCGCGAGTGAGGATACGCTGCGTTGGTCGGCGCATACCCCCGCCTCCGTCCGCTTCTTTGAGGAGGGGAAGGCCGCGGTGCTTGATATTGACGGCGTGAAAATGTACGTCGCACTTCTGACCGACGGATACCTTACCGTCCGCGCCGCCGCACCCGACGCTTATTCGCCGATCCCCGGACCCGCACCGGGCGCATCCTCCGAGATCCTGCATCCCCAGGCGGAGAACCCCGGCGTGCAGAAGCTTGAGATCCATTCAAAGGGTGCCGAGTCGCGCCGCATCGCGGTCTGGTTCTATCCTTTGACGGATGGGCGCGAGATCCCGAAGGAGAAGCCCGCCGTGAAGCCGCTTTCCGTATGGTAAAAAGTCACAAAAACCATTGATATATCTGACAAAAACGCCGCTTTTCTATTTACAAGAAAAGCGGCGTGTGTTATAGTGGGGTATGATTAAAAATCTTTTATCCTAAAAAGGAGATTTTCAAAATGATGGATATGAAAAATATCGGTAAGCAGATCCTCGATGACGTCCGTGCACGCTATAAAAAGGGCGAGCACCCCCGTCTGATCCTCACCGCGAAGGATTTTGAGCGGATCAAAAAGAACCGCGATAAGGGTGATTACAAGATCATGGTCGATAACGTGATCGCGAACGCCGATAACGTTCTGAACGATCCGCTTTGCGAGTATCTGATCCCCGACGGTGTGCGCCTTCTCAATATGTCGCACAGGGTAGAGAACCGCGTCAAGCATCTCGCGATGGCGTACCGCATTACGGGTGAGCAGAAATATGCCGATCGCGCGATCGCGGAGATCAAGGCGGCCTGCGAATTTCCCGACTTTCATCCGCGTCATTTCCTTGACTGCGCGGTAATGTGCAACGCCCTTGCCCACGCATACGATTGGCTCTATGACGTTCTTGATGAAGAGACGAAGGCGCTGATACGCAAAAACCTCATTGAAAAGGGCTTTGAGCGCATTATGGAAGAATATACGAATGCGCCCGAGCACAAGAAGTGCATCGAGCCCCAGCGCGGCTACCGCTGGTATCAGGATAAGCCGGGTGATAACTGGAAGTTCATCTGCAACGGCTCGATGGCGCTTGCCGTGCTTGCGGTGTTTGACGATGAGGCGTGTGATATGTACGAGCCCATCCTCTCTCACGGCTTTGAGGATTCCTATCTTGCCGTGCGCGACTTCTACCATCCCGTGGACGGCTCGTATTCCGAGGGCCTCGGCTATTGGTCCTACGGCACGGGCTATCTTTCGCAGCACGTCGGCGCGCTGCTTTCCGCCGCGGGCAAGGATTACGGCATGACCGATTATATCGGCTTGAAGAGATCCCCCTATGCCGCGCTGTCTCTCTCCTCGCCCGATCTGTTTGCCTTCAATTTCGGTGATGCGGGCAACGGAAAGATCAACGCGGCGCTTCTCCCCTGGTATCAGAAGATCTTCGGGGATAAGGGGCTTGCCGAGGTGCGCAACAAGCAGATCCGTGAGGGCGCGGGCGGTCTCGGTGACCTCCTTTGGTATGAGGAGAGGGAGAGTGAGCCGCTCGGCGAAATGCCGCTTTCCTTCGGCGGTGTCGGCTGCGATAACGCATCCTTCCGTACCGACGTCAGCGAAACCGCCTTCTACGCCGCCATCCATCTTGCGAAGAACAACGCCTACCACGGCCATAAGGATATGGGCACCTTTGTGATGAATATCGGCGATAAGCGCTTCTTTGTCGATCTCGGCTCGGATAACTATAACCTCAAGCCCTATAGCGGCTCCTACCGCTACCGCGCAGAGGGGCACAATACGATCATCTTCAACCCCGCGAAGGAGAATGACCACGAATGGCACGCCCCCTGCACCACCGCACGCTTTGCGGATGGGGAAGAGAGTTATGCCATCGGTGATATGTCCGCCGCCTTCCCGGGCAAGCGCGTGATCCGCGGTATGAAGATGCTCCGCGCGGACGGCAGCGTGATCCTGCAGGATGAGATCGAGTGCGAGGCGGCGGATGTGATCCGCTGGTCGGCACATACCCCCGCTTCCATCCGCCTCTTCGAGAGCGGCAAGGCCGCCCTTCTTGATATCGATGGCGTAAAGATGTACGTCGCCCTTCTTGCCGACGGTGTGTTCGGCGTGCGCGCCGCCGCACCCGATGAGAATTCCCCCGAGGTGCTTCCCGCACCCTCTGCCTCAAATACAACGCCCCAGCCCCAGGCGGTGAACAACGGTATCTCGAAGCTCGAGGTGCATCTCTCGGGCGCATCCGCCCACCGCATTGCGGTCTGGTTCTATCCTCTGACGGATGGCAGAGAGATTCCGAAGGAGAGGCCTTCCGTAAAGCCCCTCTCCATCTGGTAACGGCGGTATAAATTCCGAAATACTGCGTTAAACCGTCGACTCGGTCAAATCGCCGTAGTCATCTACGGCTTCATTTCCCTCGCTCGGTTTGCCTTGTCTTTCGAAATTTCTCCTCGCCGTTACCTCACTGTTGCCTTGCCGCTATCTTGCTGTTATCGCATCGTTGGCGGTATAAATCGCGATATGCCGCGTTGTCGCCCGCGTCGCTCTTCCCCAAAAAGAAAGGAATGATTTTGTTATGAAGTCTATCGGAACGAAAATACTTGAAGCCGCAAGGGCTAAGAATCCGAACAAGGATCACCCCCGTATCGTTATGACCGATGCGGATTTTGCCCGTCTGCGTGAAAATAAGGATCGCGGACTCACCGCGAATATTGTAAAAAAGATACTCGAGCAGGCAGATTCCTTTTTGGAGCTTCCGCCCCGTGTCTATGAGATTCCCGACGGGATCCGTCTGCTTTCCACCTCCCGCGCCATGCAATCGCGCATCCAGTATTGCGCCTTTGCCTATCAGGTCACGGGGGAGGAGAAGTACGCCGCGCGTGCTGTAAAGGAGATCGAGGCGGCAGCCGCCTTCCCGGATTGGCACCCCTACCATTATCTGGACGTGGCGACGCTGGCGGTCGCCTTTGCCTTCAGCTATGACTGGCTGTACGGCTATCTTACCGAGGAAACGAAGGCGTTGATGCGCCGTGCTATGATCGAATTCGGTATGAAGACCGCGATGGACGATTATACGGACAATCCCGCGCGCAAGCGCTCCTACCGTTGGTATCAGGATAAGCCGGGCGATAACTGGAAGATGGTCTGCAACGGCGCGCTTACGCTTTCCGTGCTCGCCATCTTTGACGATGAGGACTGCGATCTCTACGAGCCGGTCCTCACGCACGCATTTGAGGATACCTTTGAGGCGGTCCGCACCTTCTACGACGGGCAGGACGGCACCTATTCCGAGGGCGTTGTTTATTGGGAATACGCGACGGAATATCTTGCGTACTATTCCAAGGGTCTGTTTACCGCCACGGGCTCGGATTTCGGTCTGACCGATTGGAAGGGCGTCTCCCTCTCGCCGTATTTCATTCTTTCGTTGTCCTCGCCCGACCGCGTGGGCTTCAACTTCGGCGATGCGGGTGAGAGCTCGATCACCTGTCCCCTCTTCTCCTGGTGCGCCGATCGGTATAACGATCCCGCGCTGTACAGCGTGCGCCGCCCCGATATTGCGGCGGGCAGGATCAACTGCGATGACGTGATGTTCTTCCGTGACGTGGAGGAGAAGCCGCTCGCCGCTCTGCCGCTTGCCTTCGGGCGCGAGGGCGGTGATAACGCGACCTTCCGTACCGATATTTCAAGTAGCGCGCTCTACGCCGCCATCCACTTTGCGAAGAACCACGCCTACCACGGACATAACGATATGGGAACCTTTGTTGTCAATATCGGTAATAAACGCTTCTTCGTGGACCTCGGACCGGACAATTACAACCTGAAGCCATACCGCGATGCCTACCGCTATCGCGCAGAGGGGCATAACACCGTGATCTTCAATCCGTCCCCGGAAAATGACCAGTGCCATAAGGCGGATTGCTCCATTGCACGCTTTGCGGCAGAGGGGGATAGCTTTGCTATCGCCGATATGTCCGAGGCCTATACGGGGCAGAAGGTGACGCGCGGTATGAAGATGCTGCGCGAGAGCGGAAGCGTCCTTTTGCAGGATGAGATCGAATGCGAAGCGGCCGACGCGATCCGCTGGTCGGCGCATACGCCCGCATCCGTCATTTTCCGCGATCAGGGAAAGACCGCCGTTCTCGATATCGACGGCACGAAAATGTGTGCCATCCTTCTGACAGAGGGATATTTCACCGTGCGCGCCGCTTGCGCGGACGAAAATTCTCCCGTTCCCGGCCCGGCCGAGTACGTGGATAAGCTGTGTCCGCAGGCGACGAATAGCGGCGTGCAGAAGCTTGTCGTGAATCTCACGGGCAAGCAAAAGCACACGGTCGCCGTTTGGTTCTATCCTCTGACGGCCGGAAGGGAGATTCCTGTAGAGCATCCGCAGCTTCGCCCCCTTTCCGAATGGTAAAAAAGGAGATCCGACGATGGAAACGATCGGCAGTAAAATTTTAGCCGCCGCCAAGGCGAAGAACCAAAGTCACCCCCGCATCATTATGACCGAGGCGGATTTTGCCCGTCTGCGCGAAAACCGCGATAAGGGAATATATAAGCTTCTCGCGGAATGCGCGGTGCGCGAGGCGAATAAAACGCTGGATGCGCCGACGGAGACCTTTCGGATTCCCGATGGCATACGTATGCTTTTTGTGGCGCAGGAGGTGCAGCGCCGCGTGATCTATCATAGCCTTGCCTATCATATCACGGGTGAGAAAAAATATGCCGACCGCGCGATCCGGGAGATCCGCGCGGCGGCCGACTTTCCGGATTTCAATCCGCGCCATTTCCTTGATTGCTCGGAAATGACCTTCGCGTTTGCGCTTTGCTACGATTGGCTCTTTGATTATCTTTCTGATGCCGATAAGGCGTTGATTTTGCATACGGTGAAGGAGAAGAGCTTTTTCGCCTTCCGTGAGGAGCTGGATGACGCACCCGAGCACAAAAACGCAACACTCTCCTTGCGCGGCTATCGCTGGCTGCAGGATAAGCCGGGCGATAACTGGAAGATGGTTTGCGGCGGTTCGTTTGCCGCGGCGGCACTTGCGTTTTACGATGCGGCGGACGAAGCCTTTTGCGAAACCGTTTTGACCGCTTGCTTTGAGGATACCTATCAGGCGGTCAGAGATTTTTATAATGCCGAGGACGGAACGTATTCCGAGGGCGTAAACTATTGGATCTATGCCACGCGCTTTCTCGCATTTTTCTCCTCTGCGCTTATAACGGCGGCGGGCTCGGACTTTGGTTTGACGGACTATGTGGGTGTTGCGCGCTCACCGTATTGGCTGCTCGCGCTTGCCTCACCGGATTATCTTTGCTTCAATTTCGGAGACGCGCATGCAGTATCGGTCACAAGTCCGATCTTCGGATGGCTTGCCGCACGGTATGATGATCCCTCGCTTTACGCGATCCGCCGTGCGGATATCGAGCAGGGCAGAGCCGATTATATGGATCTTCTGTATTTTCGCGATGTGCCGTATACCCAACCCTCGAACATTCCGCTTGCCTTCGGGCGCAAGGGCGGTGATAACGCAAGCTTCCGCACCGATTGCACGGAAAACTCTCTCTATGCCGCGATTCACTTTGCGAAGAACAATGTGTACCACGGGCACCATGATATGGGAACATTTATTGTCAATATCGGCAATAAACGCTTTTTCCCCGACCTTGGTGCGGATAACTATAATCTCGCGCCCGGCTACGGAAAGTGCTACCGCTACCGTGCCGAGGGGCATAATACCTTGGTCTTCAATCCCTCTCCCGATACCGATCAGGCGCACGTTGCGGATTGCCGCATTGACCGCTTCTCTGATGGGGAAGAGAGCTTCGCCATTGCTGATATGTCTGCGGCTTACCCCGGGAAATGCGCCGTGCGCGGCATGATGCTCGACCGAAAGGACGGCTCTCTTCTTCTGCAGGATGAGATCTTTTCCGAAAAGGAGGATCTCGTTCGCTGGTCGGCGCATACCCCTGCCGCAGTCCGCCTCTATGAAAGCGGCAAGGCCGCCCTGCTTGATATCGACGGTGTGAAAATGTACGCCGTCCTTCTTGCGGACGGTGTGTTTGAACTGCGCGCCGGCGTTGCGGATGAAAATTCACCCACGGTCTACAACCCGAATGCAACCGAAAAAACGCCGCCCGAGTATAGAGGTCAGGCATTAAACAACGGAATACAGAAGCTCGTTGTCAATCTTTCGGGCAAATCGTACTACCGCATCGCCGTTCGCTTCTATCCCTTGACCGATGGAAGAGAAATGCCGAAGGAGAGGCCGCAGATTAAGCCCTTGTCTCTTTGGTAACGGCGGTATAAATTCCGAAATACTGCGTTAAACCGTCGACTCGGTCAAATCGCCGTAGTCATCTACGGCTTCATTTCCCTCGCTCGGTTTGCCATGTCTTTCGAAATTTCTCCTCGCCGTTATACGGCGGTATAAATTCTGAAATACTGCGTTAAACCGTCGACTCGGTCAAATCGCCGTAGTCATCTACGGCTTCATTTCCCTCGCTCGGTTTGCCTTTGTCTTTCGAAATTTCTCCTCGCCGTTATACGGCGGTATAAATTCCGAAATACTGCGTTAAACCGTCGACTCGGTCAAATCGCCGTAGTCATCTACGGCTTCATTTCCCTCGCTCGGTTTGCCTTGTCTTTCGAAATTTCTCCTCGCCGTTATACGGCGGTATATGACCAATACTGAAAGGAAAAATTAAGATGCAATCCATTGGATCGAAGATCTTAGCTGCCGCCAAGGCGAAAAATGCAAGCCATCCCCGCATCATTATGACCAAGGCGGATTTTGCGTTTTTGCGCGAAAACCGCCATACGGGGCTATATGAAAAAATTATTGATCATATGATAAGAAAGGCGGATAAGGCCATAGACGCCCCTCTCAGCGAGTACGTCATTCCGGATGGCGTGCGTCTGCTCGCCACCTCGCGTAAGGTTGAGGAGCGCATTCTGCACTGTGCTTTCGCTTATCATATCACGGGCGAGGAAAAATACGCCGCTCGTGCCGTAAGGGAAATGGAGGCTGCCGCCGCCTTCCCCGATTTTCATCCGCGCCATTTCCTCGACTGCGCGGAGCTTGTGTTTGCCTTCGGCCTTTGCTTTGATTGGCTGTACGATTATCTGACGGCTGAGCAAAAGCAGCTGATCCTCGACCGTATCATCGATAAGGGCTTCTTTGCCATACTCGAGGAATACGAGGATGCCCCCGAGCATAAAAACGTGCTCGATTCGTATCATGGCTATAAGTGGTATAAGGATAAGCCGGGCGATAACTGGAAAATGGTCTGCAACGGCTCGTTCGGTGCCGCCATCATGGCGATCTTTGACGAGATCGAATATGAAAAGCTTGATTTTATCCTCACCTGCGGCTTCGAGGATACCTACGAGGCGGTGAGAAAATTCTACGCTGAGGATGACGGTACCTATTCCGAGGGCGTTGCCTATTGGTCCTACGCCACGCGCTTCCTCTCCTTCTATTCGAAGGCGCTTATCACCGCGACGGGAAGCGACTTCGGGCTGACCGATTGGGACGGCGTGCGCCGCTCGCCCTACTTCCTCTTCGCACTCTCCTCGCCCGATTATATCGGCTTCAACTTCGGAGATGCGGGAGCCGCCTTGGTCACGAGCCCTCTGCTTTCCTGGGTGGCAGGCAGATATGGAGACGAGCCGCTTTATGCGGTCCGCAAAAAGGATATCCTCGCGGGCAGAATCGATTATATTGACGCACTGTATTTTCGCGACGTAGAGGATCAGCCTCTGAAGGATATGCCGCTTTCCTTCGGTAAGGTCGGCGGTGATAACGCCACCTTCCGTACCGACGTAACGAAGGATGCGATCTATGCGGGCATCCACTTTGCGAAGAACCACGCCTACCACGGACATAACGATATGGGAACATTTGTTGTCAATATCGGGGATAAACGCTTCTTTAATGACCTCGGTCCCGACAACTACAACTTTAAACCGAGCTACAGCCTTTGCTACCGCTACCGTGCCGAGGGGCACAACGTCGTGGTCTTCAACCATGATAAGGGCGAGGACCAGCAGCACACGGCGGACTGTCAGGTCCACCGCTTCTCGGACGGCGAGAGGAGCTTCGCCATCGCCGATACCTCGGCCGCCTATCCGGGAAAGGAGGTCGTGCGCGGCCTGATGCTTGACCGAAGAGACGGCAGCATTACCGTGCAGGACGAGCTGCGCTGCGACAGGGAGGACGAGATCCGCTGGTCGGCGCATACCTCCGCTTATACACGCCTTCTCGAGGGCGGCAGGGCGGCAATCCTTGATATAGAGGGTACGAAAATGTACGTTGCGCTTCTGACGGACGGCGCGTTTGCGCTCCGCCCCTCTGCGCCCGACGAGTTTTCGCCCGTCGTAGAGCCTGCCGCCAATTCCTCTTCTTCTGTTCTTAAAGGGCAGGCAGAGAACCCCGGCTGTAAGCTCGTGATCGAGCTAAATAAGAAAACGAGCACGCGCATCGCCGTATGGATGTATCCCTTGACGGAGGGAAGAGAGATCCCGACGGAGAAGCCCTGCGTGACACCTCTCGCTTTGTGGTGAGAAATAAGGAGAAACAATGAAAACTATCGGCAGACAGATACTTGACGCGGCAAGAAAAATGCACGCGCCGATGCACCATCCCCGCATCATTATGACCGAGGCGGATTTTGACCGCCTGCGCCAAAACCGCGAGGTCGGCGCGTATAAGGCAATGTTGGATACGGTGTTTAAAAAGGCGAACGAGATCCTTGAAAAGCCGGTCAGCGAATACGTCATTCCCGACGGCGTGCGCCTGCTCGTCACCTCGCGCAGGGTAGAGGAGTTTTTGGCTTTTCTCTCCTTCGCGTATCGCATCAGCGGTGAGAAAAAATACCTCGACCGCGCGATCCTCGAGATCGAGGCGGCGTGTGCCTTCCCGGACTTTCATCCGCGCCATTTTCTTGACTGTGCGGAGCTTTGCATCGCCTTCGCCTTTGCCTACGATTGGCTCTATGCCGATCTGCCGGAGGCTTTGCGGGCGACGATGCGCGACCGCCTGATCAAAAATGGCTTTAATGCGGTGATGGAGGAATATAATAACGAGTCCGAGCATAAGAACGTGATCGATACCAAGCGCGGCTACCGCTGGTACCAGGATAAGCCGGGCGATAACTGGAAGATGGTCTGCAACGGCTCTCTTTCGCTCGCCGTGCTCGCGATCTTTGACGAGGTCGAGTACGAGCATCTCGAAACCATCCTCACCTCTGCTTTTGACGATACCTACGAGGCGGTGAGGACCTTCTACGATGCCGTGGACGGCACCTATTCCGAGGGCGTGAACTATTGGTCCTACGCCACGCGCTTCCTCGCCTTCTATTCCGCAGGGCTTTTCACGGCGGCAGGCTCGGACTTCGGCTTGACCGATTACGTGGGTGTCGCGCGCTCGCCCTACTTCCTTCTCTCGCTCTCCTCGCCCGACCGCGTGGGCTTCAACTTCGGCGATGCCGTCGCCTCCCGCATTACGAATCCCATCTTCTCCTGGTGCGCCGCAAGGTATAACGATCCGGGGCTTTACGCCGTGCGCCGTGAGGATATTATGGCAGGGAGGACCGCATTCGTTGACGTGCTCTTTTACCGCGAGGTGCCGCCCGTGCCTCTTTCCGCCCTGCCGCTCGGCTTCGGCAGAGTCGGCGCGGACAACGCCACCTTCCGCACCGATGCCTCGGAGAACGCTCTGTTCGCAGGCATCCATTTTGCAAAAAACAACGCCTATCACGGCCATCACGATATGGGCACCTTTATCCTCAACGTCGGGGATAAGCGCTTCTTCGTGGATCTCGGCTCGGATAACTATAACCTCAAGCCCTACCGCGGCTGCTACCGCTTCCGCGCCGAGGGGCACAACACAGTGATCTTCAATCCCGCGCCCGAAAACGATCAGATCTGGGAGGCGGCGTGCACCACGAACCGCTTCGTCAATACAGCGGACTACGGCTTTGCCGTGGCGGATATGTCCGCCGCTTATCCCGGAAGAGAGGTCGTGCGCGGCCTGATGCTTGACCGCAGGGAAGAGACGGTTCTTTTGCAGGACGAGATACGGTGCGAGAGGGAGGACCTCATTCGCTGGTCGGCGCATACCCCGGCGAGGATCACGCTTTCCGAGGATGCGAAAACGGCGATCCTCGATATCGACGGCACGCGCCTGTGCGCCGAGCTGCTTACCGAGGGTGCCTTCGAGGTATGCCCCGGCCGCGCGGACGAAAGCTCTCCCATCGTACAGCCCGCACCCCGCGAGAGCTCGCCCATCCCCGAGCCGCAGCGGGATAACGAGGGCATCAGCCGTCTGACGCTGTATCTTTCGGGCAAGCCGTCGCACCGCATCTGTATTCGCTTCTATCCGCTGGGGGATGGGGGAATATCGGGCAAAGAAGCGGCTAAGACCTCTCCGCTCGTACTTTGGAGTTAACAAAATTGACTTGATTTTTTTGCCTTTTCTGTGCTATAATGGTACGGATTTTGGCAAAACCTATAGCACAAGCCGATAAAAAACGGCATTTGTGCGATCCAAAGCTGCGAATGGAGACTTAGCGTGAAATAACGTTTGCTCGCACGAAGCATTCCGTGATCACGCCACGAATTTTCGTGATTTGGGTGCCCATCCCAAACCGTCGTAAAGCAATACCGATCATTCATCACGGCTTTGTGCGGTCGCCCTCGGCGACAGAAAGGAAATCAATATGGATTGGAATTTCAGCTTGGCAAACTACGGTCCCGTCTGGTCCTTTTTGGTCCAGCTCGGCCTGCTGCTCCTCTTTATGCTCCTCGGCAATATCCTGCGAAGAAAGATCGCTCTCTTCCGTAAGGGCCTCGTTCCGTCGGCGCTGCTCGGCGGCACGGTGCTTCTCATTCTGAATATGATCGTGAAGCCGCTTGGCTTCAACATGGTCGATAAGCAGATGATGCAGGTCATCACCTATCACTGCCTTGCGATCGGCTTCGCCGCTATGACGCTGAAGACGGAGAAGAGTCTTCATAAAACGAGCCGCGCCCAGGTCGTTGAGTTCGGTGCGCTTCAGGGCGGCACCTATATGCTGCAGGCCTTCCTCGGCCTCGGTATCACGATCCTTCTGTTCTTCGTTACGAAGGACGGAAAAAGCGTGATCTCCTATATTTGCGGTCTGATCCTGCCTCTGGCCTTCGGTCAGGGTCCCGGAAACGCGCTGAGCTGGGACATCAACTTCACCAACACGCCTGCAACGCAGTTTGCGGGCAACGGCAGCTTCGGTCTCTCGCTTGCCTCGATCGGCTTTGTGGTCGCCTGCGTCTTCGGCGTTCTGTATATCAACCTGCAGAGAAGAGCGGGGCGGCTGACCGTCCGCAGCGGAAGGCCGGTCGATGCGCTGGGGGATCCCGTCGCCGAGGATCAGGAGATCCCCGATAACGAGTCGGTGGATAAGTTCACGATCCAGGTCGGCTTCGTTGCGGTCGCCTACGCGCTTTCCTTTGGCTTTATGTGCCTGCTCGGCGTCATCTCGGATTTCACGAACAGCATTGCCTGGGGCTTTAACTTTCTCTGGGCATCCATTGCCGCAATGCTGATCAAGGTAGTGGTAAAGCGGCTGCGCAAGCATCAGCTGATGCACCGTGAGTATATCAACAACTATCAGATGGACCGCATCTCGGGCTTCGCCTTCGATCTTATGATCGTTGCGGGCGTTGCCGCGATCGAGATCAACGATATCAGAAATTATATCCTTCCCATCGTGCTCCTCAGCGTGATCGGCGCGCTCGCCTCCTTCGTTTATATCCGCCTCGTATCCAAGGAGTGCTTCAAGGGCTTTGAGAACGAGTTCTTCCTTATGAGCTACGGCACTCTGACGGGCACGGCGTCCAACGGCGTGATCCTGATGAAGGAGATCGATCCCGCGCTCCGCACGCCCACCTCCAGCCTCTATATCCTCTCGAATTTCCCCGCGATGATCATGATCGCGCCTCTGCTTTTGCTGCTTGGCTTTGCGGGTAAATCGCTGACCAATGCGATCATCGCCTGCGCGATCTTCTTCGTCCTCTGGCTCGTCTATACGCTTTTCCTCTTCCGAAGAAGGATCTTTAAGAAAAGATATAAGGATATGCCCGTCGTCGAATGGCAGGATACGGAATAAAAGGGAATCAAAGCCTAAAAGGGGCTGCTTCCTTTAGGCATAACCGAAAAAGAGCAGTGATACTGTGATGATACGGCAACTTCGCTAAATATTTGCATTTTTCAATTTCTGAGGTTGAAATTCTTCGAATTTCTTCCTTTTTATGCTCTTTTTCTATCGTCGTATCCTCACTCATCGTACCTTTGTACGATTATCGTTCGTACTATAATTCGACACAAAGATTTCA
>JAGBBQ010000029.1 GCA_017938425.1 Clostridia bacterium
GTAGGAAGTAGCTTCCATACCATTGGTAAGTCTTACTCTTGCGATCTTACGAAGTGCAGAGTTAGGCTTCTTGGGGGTAACGGTGGTCACCTTGGTGCAAACGCCTCTTCTTTGCGGTGCGCTCTGGTCGATCTGCTCATTGCGAAGCGCGTTGAAGCCCTTCTGCAGAACGGGAGACTTAGACTTGTAGATCTTCTCACCACGACCTTTTTTTACGAGCTGGTTAAAGGTTGGCATTCCATATCCTCCTTCTTCAAGATATAGTGTTTATCTATACAGTCCCAAAGGACGGCATATTCAAAAAAATTCACTCTTCCGATAAATGGGCATAATTATCCCTATTTATCAGCAGTACAACATATTATAGCATTTCGCAAGGGTAATGTCAAGATTTTTTTCTATTTTTTTGGCATTGGAAAAGATTTTTTGCGTTTCTTCCAAATTGCGAGCGACAATTTGTCCATTTTTATGGGAATTGACAAGAATACGTCCCGCGCACCGCAAAAGAAGTGAGAGACACCCGTAGGGGGCACCTCTCACATTGCAAAAATATTATGTACAAATACGAAAAAAAATATACGGTTATTTCTTCTTGCGCTTAAAGATATTTCCAATCAGCGAGGCAAGATATCCGGGCTCCCTTCTGCGGTTCTTGCGCTTGCGCTCCATCCACTGCTTCAGGCTCGCAAAGCTCAGCTTGCGGCCCCTTGCCTCGCGGCGGTTGCTCTGATCGTAGGAATACATCTGCACCGTGGCGGCAAAGCGGCAAACGGCGGGATCGGTATAATCCTCCGCGGCGATCTCGCTCCAGCCCATCTGCTCGGCAAGACCGTCGTGAAGCATCGTGTAGAATTCGCGCTTGGCGTCCTCCCACAAAAGATTATAGATCTTGAAGCAGCGGCTCGCCGTCAGATTCACGTAGGAGACCGAGAGCGGCAGATACATGCCGTGCTGCATCAAGAAGGTCTTGATGTTGGCGTACATATGGGGCGCCTGCGCATAATACTTACGGAAAAGGCGGCCTCTCGCCTGATCGGAATACACGCGGTGATGGATCCATACGCCCTCGCTCTTACCGATCCTCTCGGCAAGCGAAAGCGCCGTCATCACAAAATACACGTCCTCGAACATGCGCAGATCCTCGGGGAAGGTCAGCTTCTTCTCAAGAAGGAAGGAGCGGCGGTAAAGCTTGCTCCACACGTATCCGTCCGTCATCTGGAAGATCTGGTCGGGAAAATCGTTCTTGCTCGTGACCTTGCCCGGTGCCAGCAGCCCATGCTCCTCGCCCGTAACGTTCTTGCGGAACTTCGCCGTATCGTTATGGTACAGATCGTAATCACAGAGCGCGATATCAAGATCGTCCGCCTTCGCGGTTTCGTACATTTCGGAAAGGAACTCCAGCTTGAAAAAATCGTCCGCATCCAGGAAGATCACGTACTCGCCTCTGGCGCGGCGCAGACCGTTGTTGCGCGCCATACCCGGGCCCGCATTGCTCTGCGTCGCGATACGGATGCGGCTGTCCTGCTTCTGATATTCCTTGATGATCTTCAGCGATCCGTCGGTCGATCCGTCGTCCACACAGATCACCTCGATCTCTCGAAGCTTCTGATCGAGAATGCTGTCCATCGCGGGGCGAAGGAAGGCCTCCGCATTGTAGATCGGAACGATCACGGAGACCTTGATATCCGCCTCCGCGGGATTCTGCGGCTGTCCCTGTGCCGATCTGTCCGTCTCAATGGCGAGCGACTGCCAGCCGCTGACCGCGGCGGGATCTGCGCTCTTCTCGTTATTTATATCGGTATGCGGCGTATCGTTGATTCTCTGCTCTGCCGATTGCATACATCCACCTTTCCCAACCGCGCGAAGGGCAAGATCCACCCCCGTGCCGCGGTCGGTCCGTTTCATTCATTATTATATATAGTATATTGTAACACAAAAGCGTACAAATGTCAATCTTTTTATTTTTACAGCGTTTTTTCGCCTTTTTTGCACGCCAAAAAAAGAGCGCCCCCGAATTTCTTCGGGAACGCTCTGTTATTTTTACAAGGATCAAGCCTCGGTCGCCTCAGCGCCCTCCAGCACTTCCTCATACTCGTCGCCTGCCGTATAAACGGTCTCCAGCTCGGGATCGGGCTCCTTCGCGTTATCAATAACGCCGACGGAGCGATAACGGCCAAGGCCGGTGCCGGCGGGAATCAGCTTACCGATGATAACGTTCTCCTTAAGGCCGAGCAGATGGTCCTGCTTGCCGTGGATCGCAGCATCGGTGAGCACCTTCGTCGTCTCCTGGAAGGAGGCGGCGGAAAGGAAGGACTCGGTCATAAGAGACGCCTTGGTGATACCGAGAAGCATCGGTGCCGAATCTGCAAAGCGCAGACCCTCTTCGCCGGCGGCGATCCTTGCCTCGATCTTCTCGTTCTCCTCGCGCAACTCGAGAATATCCACGGTCGTGCCAACCAGAAGGTCGGTATCACCGGGATCCTCGATCTTTACCTTACGGGTCATCTGGCGAGTGATACACTCGACGTGCTTATCGTTGATCTCAACGTCCTCTCCGCGGTACACCTTCTGTACCTCACGGATGATATAATCGTACACGGCGTCGATACCGTTCATATGCAGCACGTCCGCGGGGTTCAAAAAGCCCTCGGTGAGCTGCTGGCCGCGAACGACCATCTGACCGTCTGCAACGGTGAGACGCATGCCGAAGGGGATCTCGTAGGAGACCTCCTCCTCGACGGGCTCACTGTGCTCGTTCAGAGGATTCTGAATATAGATCTTCGTCAGCTTCTTATCCGACTCGATGCGAACGGTACCGCTCACCTCGGTGACGATAGCGGTTCTCTTCGGGCGGCGAGCCTCGAACAGCTCCTCAACTCTGGGAAGACCCTGCGTGATATCCGAGCCTGCGACACCGCCGGTGTGGA
>JAGBBQ010000030.1 GCA_017938425.1 Clostridia bacterium
AAAAAACAATAAAAAATGAGGAAAACCGCAGGTTTTCGACCTTGATTTCCTCAAATTTGTGATTCATTTCAAAGGGGTACTGTGATCTTTTCACAATACCCCTGTTTTTTATTCGAGTAAGCCTTGATGCGACAGCCCCAAGGGCTCTGCGTTTTTTGTTTTTAGAGCTTCAGTCGGTTCTCGCCTGCCGCGAGCGGTGTATCCTTGCCGTCAAAGCGGAGGACGGCCTTTGTATTCTCGGGGACAGTTACGGTGAAGAGGAGCTTTCCGTCCTTATGCTCGTAGGAAACGGCGATCTTGCCGCGCACGGTTTCGATGCTTCCGCCCATGCGGCCAAAGCATTCGGTCGCCTTCGGCTCTATGATAAGATCCGAAAAGCCCGCCGTGCCCGCGCGCTGGCCGATGCCGAGCAGATGCTCGAAGAGGTAGGCCACGGGTGCGCCGAACATCGGGTGATTGTGTGAGCGCGAGCGGTTCGAGTCCCAATACTCATGGAAGGTGGTCGCGCCGTTTTCCATCCAATGCGCATAGCCCTGATCGCCGTTTTGCGTGAGAAGCTTTACGGCGAGGTCAGCCTTGCCGCGCTCAAAGAGGATGCGCGTCAGCACGTCGGTGGCAAAGATGCCCGTATCGTAATGACCGAGCCTTTCGTAGTAGCGCACGAGGTTGCCGAAGGTGCCCTTCGTGTCCCTTGTATCGTTCTCTCTGCCGAGCCCGAGGTCGAGGGCGAAGGCGTTCGCACCCTGCACGTTCATTATGAAGTTATCGTCAAAGGTGTTGAAGTAGGCGGCGCGGATGGCGCGCTTTCTCTCGTCGATCTTTTTCTCGAGGGCGGGGATATCCGCATCCTTGCCGATCCGCGCGGCGATCTCCTTCATCTGCGTGAGGGATTTGACCATAAAGTAGGTGTTCACATACGGCGCGGGCAGGATCACCTGCTGATTGTGCGAGGTGATGTCACACGCAGGATAGAGAATGTTCGGGCCGCACCAGTCGCCGAGGCACCATTCGCCCTCCTTGTCGCTCGTAACCAGCGAGAACTCGGAGTGATCCTCAAGATAGCGGATGTATTCCTTCATCGCTCCGTAGTGCTCTCTCAGATACGAGGTGTCTCCCGTGTGCTTATAGAGGCGGTAGGGAACCTCCACGATCGCAGAGCCCCAGCCGCCCGGGCCGCCGCCGGAGCGGATATAGGGCGCGGTGTACTGAATATGGCCGCTTTTTTTGTCTTGGCAATCCCCGATGTCCGCAAGCCATTTTTCATAAAAGGCGCGCGCATCCATCGTTGTCAGCACCGCGTTCGCGGTCAGCTGACCGTCTCCCGTGTAGCCGCGACGCTCAATATGTGGGCAGTCGGAGGGGATCCCGGCGTGCATATTGCAAAGCATTGTGTGCAAAAAGGTCTTATATATCCAGTTCAGCACCTCGTTATCCGAGTCGAAGGTGGAGCTTACCTTCACCTGCGCATGCACGACCTTGACGCAGGTCGGCTTCGCGTTTCCGACGATCTCAAAGGCGCGGAAGCCAAACCAAGTGAAGCCGGGGGTCACTATGCGGCACTTGCCGTCCGAAATCACGCTGAAGTGCTGGCTATGCGCGTGGGAGCGGTCGATCTGCCCGTCGGGGAGAAGCTCCTCGGCAAAATAAACGTCTACGCGCTCACCCGCGGCTGCTGTGATCTCGATCTCGGGGTAGCCCACGGTATTCTGCCCGCAATCGTAAACCGCGCGCGTGCCGTCCGTGAAGGTCTTTTTCAAGGGGAGCATCTCAATCCGTCCGTCGGTCGGACAGTCGGTGGTCATGTATTCGGTTTCGAGCGGCGCATGGGCAACAGCGTTTTCCCAAGCACTGTCGTTATAATTTTTCGCAAAGGCGTCTATCCATCCGCGATAATCGTGGCATTCGCAGGTGGTGAAGCTATAATCGCTGATAAAGCTTTGGCCGATACGGCAGCTTTCGTCCGAAACAAATTCTCTCTCTTTTCCGTTTTCGGTCACCGTGATCCTGTAGATCGCCTTGGGGTAGCCGAAGGGACGCCAGAGATGTGTGTACCAGCCGCCGCCGAAGTGCAGTGCGATCACGTTCTCCCCCTCTTCAAGATAGGGCGTGATATCAAACCGAGGCACGTATACTCTATGTCCTTTCAGCACCTCATCCACGGGATCGTTGCTCGCCTCATAGTCCGAGGCAAGCGGCAAAAAGGTGTCGGGATTGACGAGAATTCCGTTGATATAGCACTTGAAAAAACCAAGTCCCAGCACGTTCAGAGAGGCGGCGGCACCTTTACCTGCCGTAAAGCGGCCGCGCAGAATAAAGAAGCGCGTGAGGTTCGGATCACGCTCGCCGACGACATAGAACACGCCACGACGGATGGCTGCCGTTTTGTCGGGGGTGCATGCCTCTGCGCCCACCCATTTTGCTTGCCCGAAAAAATCCTTCTGTGTCACGGATAAAAACCTCGCTTTTTCTTGGTATTTTAAAAATATTCTATCACGCGCAAGGAGAAAAAGCAAGTCCTTTTGCCAAAATGCCGAGTACGGCAACAAAAAAATATTGACGGCGCTCCGAAGAGATGGTATAATGGGAGCGAACTCTTTTTTCGGAGGCTGTCTTTATGCGTTCCAATGGTTATAAAATCATGTTTATGGCGGCGATGGCCGTGTTCGGCACGATCGGACTTTTCGTTAAGAATATTGCCGTTTCCTCGGGAGAGCTTGCGCTCTACCGCGCGCTGATGGCGATCGTTCTGATCGGCGGCTTTATGCTCGTCACGCGCCAGCGCATCGATTTCAAAAGCATCACAAAGCAATTGCCCCTGCTTTTACTTTCGGGTGCGGCGATGGGCTTTAACTGGATCCTGCTCTTCGAGGCGTATAAATATACCACCGTCTCGGTCGCAACGCTCAGCTATTATTTTGCGCCCGTGATCGTCACCGTGGTGTCGCCCTTGATCTTCCGCGAGAAAATGGGGGCGAGGCAATGGGTGTGCTTCGCGATGTCCACCCTCGGCATCGTGCTGATCACGGGGCTCGGGGATCTCTCGGCAGGCAGCAACCATCTGCTCGGCATCGGCTTCGGTCTCGGTGCGGCGGTGCTTTACGCCTCTGTGATGCTGCTCAATAAGGGCACCAAGGGTGTCGAGGGCATTCAAAGGACCTTTCTGCAGTTCATTGCCGCGATCGCGGTGCTGATCCCCTACGTGGCGCTGACAAGCGGCGTTTCTCTCGGCGGTCTGGATGCGGTCGGCTGGGGGTGCCTTTTGGCGGTCGGCATCCTGCATACCGGCGTGACCTACTGCTTGTATTTTTCCTCGATGAAGGAGCTGCCCGGCCAGGAGGTCGCGCTCCTAAGCTATATCGATCCGCTCGTGGCGGTGCTTTGCTCGGTGCTGATTTTGCGCGAGCCGATGGGCTGGGAGCAGATCCTCGGCGGCGTTTTGATCCTTGGATTTACGATGTACAACGAGCTTGCGCCCACCTTAAAGAAAAAATAGAGGCGCGGGCTTTCTCGCCCGGATCTTCTGAAAATTGCATAAAAAACGGCAGAAGCGCCGCTTTAGACAATGCTTCTGCCGTTTTTTGTTTCTGCCCGAATGCGGCAGACCTTGTTTTTTTATATTTTGATTTTCGTCAGAGCTCCACGCAGGGGTACTTTGCCACCCTCTCCATTTCGGCGGCGGTATCCTGCTCGGGATTCCAGAGGAAGTCCGTCATCAGCGCGACGGGGAAGGGGATCTTCTCCTCGAAGCATCCGTCCTCGACCAAAAGCTCGAGAATGGGAGCCTTTGCGCCCTCTGCCACGGCGGCCACGGTTTTTCTTGCATACTCGGCGTTGCGCATCCAGCCCGAGGTCACGGTTTTCCAAAGCTCTCTTTTCTGCTCGGTGCGACGGGTGACGAAGGCGCGCGGATGCTCACCCATGACGTAAGGATGGTGAAAATGCACGAATGCGCCCCAATCGAGGCAAACGAGTCCCTTCAGCACCGCGCCGAAGCGCTCGTCCCCGCCGCGCAGGGTGAGAAGCTTTTTCGTGAAGTCAAGCGTTTCGTCAAAGCCCTCGGTCCGGTCGGCGAGATAGGCGTAGGGGAAGGCACCGCAGTCCTCCCATACGATATAGATGCGCGGATCGGTCCTTGCAATGATCTCGGTCTGCGTTCTGACCGAGGTGGCATGCAGGCCGAACTGAATGTGCAGCTCGGGATAGCGGGAGAGGAGCGCGCCCGCGGTCTCGTTGACAAGCTTGGTCACACGCTCGGCAACGCTGTTGCCGTTCACGCTTGCCTTGTGGATCTCCGTAAAGGATTGGAAGTAAATGCCGTCGCCGTTACCTGCGTATTCCTCCTCAAAGGTTTTCAGCACCTGCGCCTTGATGCGCGCAAGCATAGCGTCGTCGCTCTCTGCCACGGTCCTTTCGAGCTTCGAGCTCTGATCCCAGCCCCAGGCGAAGCCCCAAACCACCTTGATACCGAGCGAGTGCGCGTAGGAAACGATATCCTCGGCATTGATGGGGCAGCGGTCGTTCCAGATCACGATCTCGTTGAGGCGCAGGCGCGCCATATTTTCAAAAAAGCCGCGATAGTCGTAGATCTTATGTCCCCAGGTCCAGATCGCGCGGGTGGGAATGCGCGGATATTCGCTGACCGAATAGGGGTAGAGCGGCTTTTCCAGAATGCGGTCGAAAAACGCAGTTTCAAAAATACAAGGGTAGCCAAGGTAGGCAAGATAGCGCGTGCAGAAATCCGCGCAGCCGTAAAGCACGCCGCTCTCGTCCCTGCCTGCGATCAGAATGATATCGCTTTCCTCGCCGCCGCTCGCCTTGCCGACGTAGACGGCATAGCCCTCCGCCTTGTCGGGTACGGAGATCAAGCCGAGCTCCGCATATTTTTTCAGGATGGGGTGGGTGTCCGTGCGCCCGATATAGATCGGCGTATAGCTCTTTTCAAGCGCCGCCGGTGCGCTCTCGCAGCGCAGAATGGGCAGAACGTCATTTCCGAGCTTCGCGTTCAGCGTGCCCGCAAGAAGGTTGACGGCCTGCTTCGTGATCCCCTCGTATCGATCCACCGATACGGCAAACGGTTTTTTCATATTTTGCTCCTCCAAGGCTTGCTTTTTCTTTCATTGTAGCACGCGTGGGGAAAAAGAAAAATATCCGTTTCTCCTTTTTTGCATATCATTTTTTCATATCGGACAACTTGAAATGCGCAAAACCGCTTGACACGGCGTCCCCTTGCGGGGTATAATGATTGTGGGATGGGGCTGCTTCCTTTAGGCATAACCGAAAAAGAGCAGTGATACTGTGATGATACGGCAACTTCGCTTTAAATATTTGCATTTTTCAATTTCTGAGGTTGAAATTCTTCGAATTTCTTCCTTTTTATGCTCTTTTTCTATCGTCGTATCCTCACTCATCGTACCTTTGTACGATTATCGTTCGTACTATAATTCGACACAAAGATTTCA
>JAGBBQ010000031.1 GCA_017938425.1 Clostridia bacterium
AGGCGTACTCCGACGGCAAGGATATCGAGAATCCGCCCGCCTGCCAGCACCGAGATGCGGACGATAACGCAAAGTGCGACACCTGCGGTGAGGCCTTCTCGGATGCCGACGAGGTGCGCCACGGCGTGATCTATTACGGCCTTGAGGGCGCAGAGAACCCCAACCCCGAGTCCTTCGTCGGCTCGCTCACCCTGCAGTCTCCCTCGCGGGATTGGTATATTTTTACGGGATGGTTTGCCGACGAGGGGCGCACCGAGAAAAGGACCTCTCTTTCGGCAAAGGATGAGAGCAAGGTGCTTTATGCGGGCTGGGAGCTCGCCACCTATACCGCAGAGTATTACGCACAGGGGCAGCTTCTGTACGCCGCAAGCTTCAGCCTTCACACGAAGGATGCGCTGACACCGCCCGCGCCGACCGCAAGGGATGGCTACGATGCCGCATGGCCGACCGCGGCGGTAACACCCGAAAATCTCTATATTCACGCGGTATATACCCCTAAAACATACACAATTGTTTACAATAATATGGATGGAGCGGTGACCGATAACCCGACGTCCTATAAAACGGGAGACGAGATCGTCTTAAAGGATGCCGAGAAAAACGGCTATCGGTTCGACGGATGGAAAAACGCGGACGGCGAGACGGTGACGAGGATCGCGGCGGGAGAGCTCGGTGATCTGACGCTCTATGCCACCTTCTCCCTAGCCACCTACACCGTGACCTACAAGAATACCTGCGGTGCGGATCTTTCCGCATTGCCGACCGAATATAACATTTATTCTCCCCGTCTCCCCCTGCCTGCGATCACGGCAAAGGGCTATACCTTTGAGGGCTGGATGCTGAACGGCGTGCGCGTGGATGCCATAGAGAGCGGCTCCTTCGGCGATCTTTCGCCGATCGCGATCATGACCCCCGCGAGCTACACCGTGGTGCTCGAGAGTGCCTACGGCACGCTTGGGGCGCGCAGCGTCACCGTACGGTACGGAGAGAGCTTCTCGCTTCCCGTGCCCAGTGCGGAGGGAAGGATCTTCCTCGGCTGGTACGATAACTCGGGCACGAGCGGCACGCGCTATACGAACGAGCGCGGCGAGTCCCTTCTTCCTTACGCGCATTTCTCGGGGCGGATGCTCTACGCGCACTTTGCCGCATCCCAATGCGTGATCTCCTACGATACGATGGGCGGCGAGCCGATGGAAAGCGTATTCGTGGACTACGGCTCGGCGTTCGATCCGACGGTGAAGCCCTATAAGGCGGACGCCGTGTTTGCGGGCTGGTTTGACTCCGAGCTTTCTCTGCCCTATACCGCCTCCACCGTCATTAAGGAAAACACGGTGGTGTATGCAAAATGGATCGAAAGCATTCCCATCTCCACAGCCGAAGCGCTGATCGCGATCCGCGAGGATCCGACCGCCAACTACCATCTCACGGCGGATATCAATCTCGGCGGCGAGATTTGGACGCCCGTCGAGAGCTTCTCGGGCATCCTGAACGGCAACGGCTTTACCGTGCGCAACTTTACGCTCTCCGCGACGAAGCACGTATCGCACTTCGGCTTTTTCGGGCGTATGAGCGGCACCGTGCAGAATCTCTCGTTTGCCGACTTCACGCTGAACGTATCCGTCGGCACGACGGCGGAGATGGCGATCGGTGCATTCGCGGGCTCGAACGAGGGGCGCATTTATAACTGCCGTCTTTCCGACGGCGTATTCCAGGTCACCTTCTCGGTTCCCGAGCACTATTGCGATCTGCAGGTCGGTGCGATCGCGGGCGCAAGCTACGGCACGGTGGAGGACGCGGAAAACACCGTGAATATCAAAACCACCGTCAGCCACACCTTCAATTCGAGCGCTATGTTCGATGAGACCTACGCATCGGATTACAACGTGGGCGGCATCGTCGGCTATAACGGCGGCACGGTGCAGGGCTGCGTATTCAGCGGCGCGATCGAGCATTACGCCGAGACGCGGGCGGGCGGCGAACGCTATCTGAACGACCATTCGCAGATCGGCGGCCTCGTCGGTGAAAACCGCGGCCGCGTGCTGAATTCCTACGCCACCGTCACCGCCACGGTCAAGCACGTCTCCCTTCACAAGATGGGAAAAACGCTCGTACGGCTCGGCGGTGCGGTCGGCTCTAACCGTGCCGTGATCGAAAACTGCTACGCCGCGGGAACGTTGACCGGTGAAACGGCGAGCGAGCTTTATCTCGGCGGCTTCGTCGGCGAAAGCTATACGCAAAGCGCATCGATCACGAACTGCTATGCAAGGGTGACCGTTTCGGCCGGCGCCTCGGGCGGCATCGGCGGCTTTGCGGGATACCTCGACGCGCCCGTGCAGAACTGCTACGCGACGGGTGACGTGAGCGTTACCGCAAGCACGAACGTGGGCGGCTTCGTCGGCTACAATCAGACGGGCGCGACCGTCTCCAAGTGCTATTGCACGGGTGACGTTACCACCCCCGGCGGCACGACGGGCTTCTTTGCGGGCTATAGCGGCGGCGTTTTCTTCAAATGCTATTATATGTGCGGCGCAACGCTGCTCGTGAACGGACAGTATATCTCCTACACCGTGGAGCACAATACGGTAGAGGGCGTGCTTTACAGCGTGCTGTGGAGCGAGGAATTTCTTTCGGATTCGCTCTATTGGGACGGCGAGGGCTGGATCATTCTCGCAAACGAGGATCCGATCCTGGAGTGGGAGATCTCGATCGACCACGATTATGAAAAAACCGTGATCGAGCCCACCTGCGAGGACTTCGGCTTCACCGTGTATTCCTGCAAGGACTGCAAGCGCTACTTCATTATGGACGTTCTTTCCTCGCACGGCCACGATCTGCGCGAGGAGCTCGAGGTCGTCGATCCCACCTGCACCGAAAGAGGCTATACGGCAAGCTATTGCCGCCGCTGCGACGCCGTGATCGCCACGGATATCACCGAGCCCAAGGGGCATACGGCGGGTACGCTTTCGCAAAGAGTCGAGCCGACCTGCACGGAGGAGGGCTACGAGCTGTATCATTGCGCGGATTGCAAGGAGACGAACGCCGTGCGCGTGATCCTTGCCGCATCGGGACACACGGAGGTGACCGTGGCGGCCAAGCCGCAGACCTGCACCGAGGAGGGATATTCCGAGCGCAGCTATTGCTCGGTCTGCTACGAGGTGATCAAGGAAAAGGTGATCCTGCCTCCGCACTTCTTCGGACGGGTGACCGAGATCACCCCCGCGACCTGCACCGAGGACGGTCAGGGCTCGGCGTACTGCCCCGTCTGCGATCTGACGGTGACGGTCACCGTCTCCGCTCTCGGCCATACGGATCTCAATAAGGATCTGCGCTGCGACCGCTGCAGAGAATTCACGGGCGCGCTTGCGGGCGTTACCTTTACCGAGATCCGCACGGCAGAACAGCTTCTGAAGGTCAGGGATGCGCCCGGCGGCGCATACCGACTGATGGATCATATCCTTCTTCCCGAGGATTTCTCTCCCATCGGCAGCATTGCCGCACCCTTCACCGGCTATTTTGACGGCAACGGCTTCACCGTAACGCTTTCGGGCACGAAAAGCAATATGGCCTCGTTCGGTCTTTTCGGCTATAACGAGGGTATTATCGCGGATCTGACCGTTTCGGGCGGCGAGGGCGTGACCTTCGCCTACGATAGCGTGAACGCCGTGCTCGGCATCGTCTGTGCCAATAACGACGGTATCATCATCGGCTGCAGGACCGCGGGAAGCTTTTGTCTCTCGTTCTCCTCGTATTACGAATCCGCCGCCTACAGTGCGAGCCGCGGCGGCTATAGCTTCACCTACGGCGGTATCGCCGCCGTCAACGGGCAGACGGGCGAGATCCTTGGCTGCGAAAGCGGTGCGAGCCTCACGCTGGTCGCATCGAATCACGTGGTCTGCGCGGCAAAGAAAAACATTATTTCCATACTTGACAAGCTTTATAAGACCGCCCGTGCCGAGGGCACGCTGACGCTGACGGTCGGCTTCGTCGTCGGCCGCAACGAGGGGCTTCTCAGCCGCTGCGTGGCAGGCGGAGATGCTTTGATCGGTATAGAAGGAAAATTCTCGGAGGCGCTTCCGAGCGCCTTCTGCTCCGACTACTTCGGGCACGCGGTAGCGATCACGAGCTACGTGTTCGGTCCCATCGCGGGCGTGAATACGGGCGTGATGGAGCTTTGTGAAAACGCGTGCCTGCTCTCCCTTTTCGTTCCGGGAGACGAGGCGCTTCACCGCGTGCTGGACGACGGCACCTTCTACAGCGTCGCTATACGGTATTTCTTCCGTATGGACGGGCTTTCGGGTGCGGATCTGACGAAGTAAATATATCCGTATAAAAAACAAATAAAACGGACAAAATGCATATAAGCACTATCTTTTGTAAGGTAATGTTTGCATTTTGTCCGTTTTTTATTATAAGGAGAGCGTATGTCACTGCATAAGAATGCCGATTATAAGAAAATGATACAGGCGCATCTGCCGAAGTCACCGTGTCTGAAAAACTGCCTTTTTGCCTTCCTTACGGGCGGTCTGATCTGCTTTCTTTCACAGTGGCTCTTTTTCCTTTACGAGTGGCTTCTTTCCGATCCCGAGATCGCGGGCACGCTCGTGACGGTGACGCTGATATTCCTTGCCTCGCTTTTGACCGCGCTCGGCGTATTCGACCGCATCGCGCGGCGTGCGGGCGCAGGCACGCTTCTGCCCGTTACGGGCTTTGCAAACGCCACGGTCTCTCCCGCGATGGATGCAAAAAGCGAGGGCTTCGTGATGGGTGTGGGGAGCAAGATCTTCACGGTCAGCGGCCCCGTGATCCTCTACGGCACGCTTGCTTCGGTCCTGTACGGCACGGTGCTTTGGATCGTATCTCTGTTTTAATTCTCAATCAGCCGCAGCACGCGCTCGGCACGGCGGTAGGCCTCGGAAAAATACTCTGCGTAGGTCATCCTCTCATAGGCGTCGTTTTCGTGGCGGCCGGGCTTCGATTTGATATTCAGCTCGAAATTCAGCACCTCGGGAAGTCGGCTTTTTTTCAGCCGTCTGACGGTGCCTTCCCAGTCGATCTTGCCGTCGAAGGGAAGAAGGTGCAGATCGTCCGTCGGGGCGATCCTTCCACCCTTATCGCTGATGCCGAGGTTGTCATTGAGGTGGGTGACGAGCAGACGGTCGCCGTAAAGCGCGAGCAGATCCCTGCCGCGGTTATAGCACTGCTCGTGGCCGCTGTCATAGCAGAAGCCCACGTGCGCTTCGCTCTTATATCGGTCGAGCAGGGCAAAAAGGTATTTCTCCCCCTCGGTGTTCTCAAACGCGAGAGAAACGCCGCACGCCGCCGCTTTTTTCACGAGTGCGTCCATTCTCTCAAAGCCGAGCGCCGTCGGTCCTGCGGAGGGCGTAAAGCCGATCCACGCATGCACGACGAGCGAGGGAACGGCGTATTTTTCGCAAAGCTCGATGCCGCGGCGGATCTCCGATACACCCAGCTCGCCCTCCTCTCCCGCATCCTCCCAGAGGGCGGCGGCGTGCAGAAAGGGCGCGTGGATAAAGGGGAGCGTCACGCCACAGGCGTCCGCGCTTTTTTTGATCCCCTCGATATCAAATTCGCCGCCGTCAAGCGGCATCGAGGGAGCGATCGCCGAAAAGCCGATCTCTGCCACCGTTTTTACTATTTCTCTCGTCGGCACGCGAAAGCTGTTGCCGAGGGATATTCCGAGTCTCATAGAGGATCCGTCCTTTTCGTTTTTTTCAATTATACCACCGCACCCCTCATTTGTAAAGTCCAAAACAGAAAGTGAGAAAAATAATGGCAACCGTCATTCCCTTCAAGCGAAGGATCGGCATCCTCTCCCACGCATCGGTCGGGGGAAGAGAGGAGAGGCAGGGTCCGCTCGGCACACGCTTCGATCATACCGACGAGAGCGCGATGTTCGGGCAGAATACCTTTGAGGACGCCGAGGGGGAGATGCAGCGGATCGCGCTCTCCCTTGCGCTGAAAAAGGGGGATATGCGCCCCGAGGCGCTCTCCCTGCTCGTCGCGGGGGATCTGCAGAACCAATGCGTCGCGAGCGCGAACGGCCTCTATTCCTTCGGCATTCCCTTTCTCGGTCTGTACGGCGCCTGCTCCACCTGCGCCGAGGGGCTGCTGACGCTCTCGCTCGCCATCTCGGAGGGCACGGTGCGCCGCGGTGCGGCGGTCACCTCCTCGCATAACGCCGCGGCGGAG
>JAGBBQ010000032.1 GCA_017938425.1 Clostridia bacterium
GGTCCTTTCGCCGAGATAGGTGACGGTCGCGGTCTCGCCCGTGAAGGGAGAAAATACGCGATCCTCGGAAAGCGCGTCGGCGCGTGCCGTCTGCTTTTTCGGCACGATACCGAGCAGCCTGCCGCGGTATACGGCGCAGGATGCGGCAAAGAGCCTGCCGCCGATACGGACGGGAAGCCCCACGAAGGAGAGCAGCGGCAGCGCCTCGGTCTCCTTCATAAAGCGAAGGAGCGCCGCCTCGGCGGCGCAGATCAGCGCCTCGGAAAAATAAAGATCTCCAAGGCAGGCGCCGCTCAGCGAAAGCGCGGGCAGCGCGAGGATGCGCGCGCCGTCCTCTGCGGCCTTTTTTGCCGCCGCGATATGCGCGTCGCAATTATAGGTAAGGTCCGCCACCCTTGCCTCGGGGGTGAGGGCGGCAAGACGGATCAGTCCGTGTTTCATAGGATGACCTCCTGTGAGAATTAGTTTTCCTCGTCCTTGACGAGGATGAGCTCCTTTGCGTAGGGAAGCGCCTCGATGGCGCGGCAGAGCGCGTGCCACTCGTCGAGCTTGTGATGGCGGCGCGCGTAGTAGATGTTGATCAGGACCTCATAGTTGAGCGTGACCGTGCGCAGCTGGTTGAAGGAGGAGGGGAGCAGCTGGATGATGTTGTGCCACGCCGCCTTATCCTTGGTCTCGTTGAAGCGCTGCCTCTCCTTTTCGAGAAAGGCGATCAGAGCGTCCAGCGCGGCGAGCCCCTCCTCGGAAAGATGATCGTGGGAGAACATATCCCGCGTGAAGGGAAGCGACTGGATCTTATGCATCGTGGAGCAGGAGTTCGCGACGGTGCCGACCTTGTAGGTATCGAATTCCTTCCACCAATACAGAGGCGCCGTGATGTCGACGGAAACGATGATCTGGCGCAGAAACTTGCGGTGGTCACTGCCCGCCTTGGCAAGACGGTGCGCGAGCGAAAGATCGTTCTCGCCGAGAACGAAGCGACCCTTTTCGTCGTAATAGCTATCCATACGCGCCCAGCTGTTCATCGGATTTCTTGCGCCGCGGATGGCGTTTTCCATATTCATAACAGAGATGCGATCGGTAAGTAACATAGTCCCTCCCCAAAGTCTTTAAAATCTTTACCTTTTATTTTAACACATTATTTTAAGAAAGTCAATTGCCGACGCAAAGAAAAAGCAAAAGAGAGAAATGTGAAAAAACACCGTTCCCGATCGCCTACCTTTCACTTTCGAGAGGCTCTTTTGCCCTTCGCTTTTTTGTTTCGAATGCCATCAAATGACAATAATAATTTACAAAACAAGTATAAAACGCAACGATTTATTTACTTTTCGGAAAGCTCGAATACGGAAAACGAGACTTGATCCTTCTTCTTTTTATCGGTCTCTTTTCTCACCGTTTGCGTCCGAAATGCAAATTTTTTGTTTTTTACTTGCAAAGCCGACCGCGCTGTGCTACAATAGAAGTATAAAAAATGCGCGGCACACGCCGCCTCGGGAGAGTTTTTATGCAGTACGATTTGCAAAGAGCCTCGGTGCTCAAAAGGATCGCCGCCTATATCTTTGATACGATGATGATCCTCATCGCCTTTTCCCTGATGGCCGCCCTCCTCTCGTGGGCAACGGGGTATAATAAGTATTCCTCCGAATACGAGCAGATCCGCCTTTCCTATGAAAAGGAATACGGCATCACGATGGATATTACCGCCGAGGAGTATGAGAAGCTTCCCGACATAGAGAAGGAAAAATACGAGGCGGCGGATGCCGCGCTGAAGAAGGACGAGGCGGCGCTGCGGGCCTACGGAATGATGTTCAATCTTTCGATACTGATCTCGGTGCTCGGACTTCTCTTCGCCTTCCTCGGACTTGAGCTTCTCGTGCCGCTGCTTTTAAAAAACGGGCAGACGCTCGGTAAAAAGATGTTCGGCATCGGCGTGATGCAGTACAACGGCGTGAAGCTCTCGGCGGCGGCGCTTTTCGTGCGCGCCATTCTCGTCAAATACACGGTGGAGACGATGATCCCCGTGCTGATCCTTCTCTCCGTGATGCTCGGCTCTGCAGGTCCCGTGGCGGTGATGCTCGCCATCGCGATCCCGATTTTGCAGCTTGCCCTGCTTGCCACCACGAAAAGCCGCGTCGTTCTGCACGACGTGATCGCATCGACCGTCGCGGTCGATCTTGCCAGCCAGCTGATCTTTCCCACCGAGCAGGACCGCCTGAAATATGAGGCAAGGATCGCGGCAGAGAGAGCAAAGGAGCAAAAATATTTCTGAAACGGTGCCGTTTTCGGGTGCTTCGCCTCGGTGAAGCACCTCTTTTTTTGTTCATTTAAGAAATATTGTACAAATTATTTCGCGTATTTATATAAATTTCTCTTTTCCGCTTGCTTTTTAATTATATATATGTTATAATATCATTGTAAATAGACAAGCTTTGCGATTTTTCGCGCAGATTGGAGATTGAAATGAAAGTTGAACTGAAAAACCTTACCAAAATTTTCCCCAGCCGCAATAAGAAGGTCGGCGGCGAGGTGGTTGCGGTAAACGATTTCACCTTCACCATTCCCGACGGAAAGCTGGTGGGTCTTCTCGGCCCGTCCGGCTGCGGCAAGAGCACGACGCTGTATATGATCAGCGGCCTGCAGAAGCCCTCGTCGGGACAGATCTTTTTCGGTGATGAGGACGTCACGGAGCTGACGCCCGAGAACCGCGGCATCGGCCTCGTGTTCCAGAACTATGCGCTCTATCCGCATATGACCGTCAAGCAGAACATTCTTTTCCCTCTGCAGAACCTCAGAGGTGAGGACAGGATGCCGAAGGAGGAGATGCTGGAGCGTGCCTACCGCGTGGCGAAGCTCGTGCAGATCGACGAGCTGATGGACAGAAAGCCGAGCGAGCTTTCGGGCGGCCAGCAGCAGAGAGTTGCGATCGCGCGTGCGCTCGTTAAGATGCCGCGCGTGCTGCTTCTGGACGAGCCTCTTTCCAATCTCGATGCGCGCCTGCGCCTGCAGACCCGTGAGGAGATCCGCCGCATCCAGAAGGAGACCGGGATCACCACCATCTTCGTCACGCACGACCAGGAGGAGGCAATGTCCATCTCCGACGTGATCGTGGTCATGAAGCTCGGCGTCGTGCAGCAGACGGGCAAGCCCCAGCAGATCTACGACGATCCCTGCAATCTCTTCGTTGCGAAATTCCTCGGCACGCCTCCCATCAACGTCTTTGAGGGCGAGGTGAGGGCAGAGAAGCTTTATATCGGCGGTGCGGCCGTGCTGGACGTGCCCGGTGTGGAGGACCGTGCGGTCTATGTCGGCATCCGTCCCGAGGGCTTTATTCCCGATGCAAACGGCGGCCTTCGCTGCGAGGTCTCGGGCGTGGACGTAATGGGCCGCGACGTTTCGATCGTTTCCCGCCACGGCGCGATGCTCACGCCGAGCGTGCGCTCCATCGTGGATGCGGACTATAAGCTCGCCGAGGGGCAGACCGAGGTCGCCTACGCGCTGAAGCCTCATAAGGTATTCCTCTTCGCGAAGGATACCGAGGAAAGAATTTATTTCGGGGTGTGACGCAATGGGTGAGAAAATAAAGAGCTTCTTCGCGGGGCTTTGGCAGAATATCCGCACCTTCTTCAAGAAGCGGGTATGGCAGGGCTTCTGCGTGAACGTGCTGTATAAAAAATTCGATCGCTATAAGGCGTGGATCTATCTTCTGCCCGCGATCGTGCTGCTGATGATCTTCACGGTCTGGCCGATTTTCAACACCGTGCGTATGTCGCTGCTGGAGGGCTACACCTCGATGAAGGCGGTGCGCGGCGTGGAGTTCGAGCTCGGCATCGGAAACTTCACGCGCGTTTTGAAGTATAAGGGCTTCATCAACTGTCTGAAGAACACGGTGCTCCTGACGGTGCTGACCGTGCCGATCTCCACCTTCCTTGCGCTTCTGATCGCCGTGTGCCTGAACTCCATCAAATGGTTTTCGAGAGCGCTGCAGACGATCTTCTTCCTTCCGTACGTAACCAACTCCATCGCCATCGGCATGGTGTTCGCCGCGATGTTCAATATGATCCTCGGTGGCGGCGTCCGTCCCGACTTCGTGGGTGTCGTGAACATCGTGATCGAGGCCTTCGGCGGTGATTATATCAACTGGATGAACGCAGGCTCGGAATATTGGGCGAACATCGTCGTGATGACGGTGTATATCGTCTGGAACGCGCTCCCCTTCAAGATCCTCATCCTGCTCGGCGGCCTTCAGTCGGTCAACAAGCAGTATTACGAGGCGGCGAAGGTGGATGCCACGCCGCGCTGGCGCGTGTTCACGCGCATCACGATCCCGCTGCTTTCTCCGATGCTGGCGTACGTTATCATCACCGGCTTCATCGGCGGCTTCAAGGAGTATTCCTCGATTGTCGGCGTATTCGGCGAGAGCATGGGCCCTGCGGGCAATCACTACGCGCTCGATACGATGGTCGGCTTTATCTACCGTGCGATCGGTAACCAGGAGGGTACCGCCTCGGCTGCCGCGCTGATCCTTTTTGCTATCATTCTGGTGGTCACGATGATCAACCTCTACGTCAGCAAAAAGAAGACCCATTATTAAGGAGGTGGCGAGATGAAAGACAACGTAACAGGATCCTCCGCCTCTGTAAAAACGATGCGTGAAAGAGATATGCAAAAGGTCTCTGCGACCCAGAAGATTGTAAAGATCTGTGTGCAGGTCGCGCTTTATCTCTTCCTCGGCGTGATGGCTCTGATCATTCTTTTCCCCTTCTACTGGATGCTCGTATCCTCGGTCAAGACGATGCCCGAGTACAGCCAGTCGATCCCGTCCATCATCCCCCACGAGTGGGACTTCCATAACTACGTGGAGGTGTTCCAGAACGAGGATCTGCTGCTCGGCCAGCTCTTTGCGAACACGCTGTTTGTCGGCGTGGTCTCCACGGCGCTCTCCCTCGTCATCACGGTGCTCTCGGCCTTCGCCTTCGCAAGGCTTGAGTTCAAGGGCAAGAATCTTCTCTTCGCCGCCCTGCTTGCCACGATGATGATCCCCGGCGAGCTCTTCACGATCACCAACTTCCAGACGGTGCATTCGTTCGGCTGGATGCATACCTTCACGGTACTGATCGTGCCCTTCCTCGTCAGCGTTTTCTATATCTATCTTCTGAAGCAGAACTTCCAGCAGGTGCCGAACGAATTGTACCTCGCCGCGAAGGTGGACGGTACGACCGACCTTAAGTATCTTTGGAAGGTGATGATCCCGCTGGCACTTCCCACGCTGATCTCCATCACGATCTTGAAGATGATGGGCTCGTGGAACTCCTATATGTGGCCGCGCCTCGTTGCCAACGACGATGCGCACAGGCTGATCACCAACGGTCTGCGCACGGCGTTCACCTCGGCGGACGGCGTGACCGACGTGCCGCTGCAGATGGCGGCGGTCGCCGTGGTGTCGGCACCCCTCTTCTTAGTATTCGTGTTCCTTCGTAAATACATTATGAAGGGCGTTTCCAGAAGCGGTATCAAGGGTTAATTTTTTTAAAAATTAAATATAAAGAAAAGGAAAAAGGAACTATGAAACGCATTCTTTCCACAATTCTTCTCGTAGCGATCCTCACGCTCACGCTTCTCGGCTCGCTGACCTCCTGCGGCGGCGGTGGCGGCGGCGGTGGCGCTGCGCCCGACTTCGTGATGCCCGAGGGCGGCTTCGATACCTCGAAGGAGGTCACCATCACCTTCTACCATTCGATGGGCGCAGGCCTGCGCGACATCCTTGACGACGCGATCGAGGATTTTGGCAAGATCTATCCCAACATCAAGATCGAGCATCAGTCCTTCGGTGACTACGACGGCGTGCGCGACCAGATCAAGCAGGAGGTGCTCGTCGGCGATCAGCCCAACCTTGCATACTGCTATCCCGACCACGTGGCGCTCTATAACGATGCCAACGCCGTGCAGACGCTGGATATCTTTATGACCGACGCGGTCTACGGCTACACCGAGGAGCAGAAGAAGGACTTCGTTGCCGGCTGGCTTGCCGAGGGTGCTGCCTTCGGTGACGGCAAGATGTACTCTCTGCCTCTCTCCAAGTCCACCGAGGTGCTCTACTACAACAAGACCTACTTTGAGAAGCACAACCTCTCGGTTCCCACCACCTGGGACGAGATGGAGGCGGTATGCCGCCAGATCAAGGCGCTCGAGGGCGATGCCTGCATTCCTCTCGGCTATGACTCCGAGTCCAACTGGTTCATCACGATGTGCGAGCAGTATGAGTCCGATTATACCTCCGCTGTCGGCGATAAGAATTTCATCTTCGATAACGAGACCAACAGAGCGTTCGTAGAGAGATTCCGCGGCTGGTACCAGGAGAAGCTGGTGACCACCAAGGCGCTGAACAGCAACGCTTACACCTCCAACCTCTTCACCGGCAGCTCGACGGGCGGCACGCGCTCCTATATGTGCATCGGCTCCACGGGCGGTACGGTATACCAGCAGCCCAAGATGGTGGACGGCAAGTACGAGTTTGAGGTCGGCGTGGCACAGATCCCGCAGATCAACCCCGCAAAGCCCAAGGTCATCTCTCAGGGTCCCTCCGTCTGTCTCTTCAAGAAGGCAGATCCTCAGGAGGTCCTCGCTTCCTGGCTCTTCGCTAAGTTCCTTACCACGGATATCAACTTCCAGGCAGCCGTTTCCATGAACAACGGCTACTGCCCCGTTATCAAGTCGGTCATCGAGAACCCCGAGTATAAGGCTTGGCTCGATACCGCCGGCACCTCCAACCTGCAGGCATACGGCGTAAAGGCGGCGCTCGAGCATGCGGATTCCTACTACGCATCTCCCGCCTTCCTCGGCTCCTCCATCGCACGTGACCAGGTCGGCCTTCTTCTGACCAAGTGCCTCTCCGAGGCAAACGCATCGGATATCAAGGCGTTCATCAAGAGCGCGTTTGAGGATGCGGTCGAGGAGTGCGAGTACCAGGCAGGTCAGTGACCTAAAAACGAAAAATAACGGTAGGATAAAAATATGAAGAACGTAAAAATTCGCGTTTTATCCCTGCTTCTGCTGATCGCGCTTGCGCTTTCGGTGCTTTCGTCCTGCTCTCTCGGCTGTACGCATAAGGATGACGACCGTAACGGCGTCTGCGACACCTGTCAAAAGGAGATCCCCGCCTGCGAGGTATGCGAGGATAAGGACAAAAACGGCGTCTGCGACAAGTGCTTCCGCTCGGTTACCAAGCCCTGCTCGGTCCATAAGGACGAGGAGAGGGACGGCATCTGCGATAAATGCGCCACCGTCCTTCCCGCCTGGGTGGATTACGTAGCCAATACGAAGCTGGATATGTCCTCTACTTCGCTGAAGGAGACGGTGACCGTCAAGTATTACATTGACGGCGATACCACGCATTTCAATTCCTCCGTCCTTGGCGTGAACGGTCTTGCCAAGGCGAGATACCTTGCGGTCAATACCCCCGAGTCCACGGGTAAGATCGAGGAGTGGGGTAAGCCCGCCTCGAACTTCACCAAGGAAAAGCTCTCGAACGCGCATTCGATCATCATTGAGTCGGACGGCACGAGCTGGGAGCAGGACAGCAACGGCAGATACCTCCTTTGGATCTGGTATCAGCCTACGGCGGGTGCGGAATACCGCAACCTGAACCTTGAGCTTTTGCAGGAGGGCTTCGGCCGAAGCGCCTCTGTCTCCGAGGGCCGCTACGGTGCGGCCTGCGTGGCGGCGATGGGCCAGGCAAAGACCTACGGCCTGCATCTCTTCTCGAACGATAAGGACGAGACCTTCCCCTATGACGAGGCGGTCTCGGTATCCCTGAAGGAGCTTCGCACCAACATTGAAGCATATTCCGGTCTGAACGTCGTCGTGGAGGGCACGGTCGTGCGCAACAGCAACTGGGAGGTCTACATCGAGAGCTACGATGCGGCAACGAACCGCTCCTACGGTATGCAGATCTTCTACGGCTATATTTCGGGACTGAATAACGTGCTTCTTCCCGGTAACGAGGTCCGTATCACGGGCACCGTGCAGGAATTCTTCGGCACGTACCAGATCTCCAACCTCACCTATAAGCCCCTGCGCCCGAGCGATCCCGCAAACACGGTGATCCTTTCGCAGGGACATACGCCTCCCTTTGGAGAGGTCGCACCCAAGGACTTCCTCGCAAACGTCGTCGTCCCCGTCACCAAGACGGATGCCGATGGCGAGAGCTACGAGGAGGACAAGACCTTCGTGAATGCCGAGCTGCTTCTTTCCTCCTCCGTTTCGATGAAGGATCTGCTCGTCACCAAGGTCTATACCACCACCAATCCGTCAAGCGACGATAACGGCGCTATGACGCTGACCTGCAAGGCGGCAGACGGTACGGTCATCTCCGTGCGCACCGAGGTGCTCAGGGACGAGAACGGCGACGTGATCCGCGATCAGGTATTTATGGGCGAGACCATTGACGTGCGCGGCATCGTTGAGTTCTATCAGCCCGACGGCGGTACGGGCAAGTACCAGATCCGCGCGTATACGATGGATGACTTCGTGATCCACGGACAGTGATTTTTCTTGTATTTCAATTTGCGTTTCTAAAATATAAAACATAAAACGAAAGGGCAAGATCATGAAAAAAGTACTCACACTACTCCTGATCCTCGTCATGTCCCTCGCAATGCTGACCTCCTGCTTCGGTGAAGAATGGAACAACCGAAACCAGGGCGGCACGGCAGACGCGGCGCTGACGGCGGCGGCTGATTTCCTTTACAATGTAATGAAGGATAAAGAGGGCGCCGAGAACGTAAACGATTTCGACGTTGTTAAGAAGCTCGTCGTTGACGGCGTTACCTACGAGGTAACCTGGACGACCGACAGCGACAAGGTCAAGATCGTTGAGAGCTCCAAGGCAAGCTACTGGACGGTGGATATCCCCACCACCAACGATACGGCGTTCAGCTATAAGCTGACCGCGACCATCAAGAATGCCGACGGTAAGACCATTACCAAGGAATTCAACCGTAAGGTTCCCGTGATCGGCGCGGACAATGCGCTGGTCGTTTCCGACCCCCAGGAGGGCGTTGACTATAAGCTCTTCATCGTGCAGCACACCGCACGCAAGGTCCTCTTCCTGAAGGGCGCGACCCAGAACAATGAGAATAAGTACATCCTTGGCGGCGACGCGAAGGATGGCGCGATCTTCCGCGTTGAGAAGGCGGAGGGCGGCATCAAGATCTATACCGAGATCGACGGCACGAAGCAGTACATCAACGCGCACATCCAGCTTCTCGAGGACGGTAAGACGAGCAAGTACCTCGGCTTCTCCGCAGAAAAACCCACCGTGTTCTACTACAAGCAGAACGTCGGCGCTTGGTTCACGATGATCGATAACGCCGAGTACGTGATCGGCACCTACTCCAACTTTGAGACCGCATCTCTCTCCGAGGGTAAGTTTATGACCGAGGAGGCGGTTGCCAACAAGGAGCAGTTCGCGATCTCCTTTATGACGAAGGAGAACGCCGATACCTACACGCCTCCCGTATTCGAGGTTCCCGACGAGCCTGCAGACGGCTCGACGATGACCATCAAGGAGGCCAACGAGTTCGGTAAGACCTTCTCGAAGAACGGCTATTCCTCCGGTAAGTTCGTTGTCAGCGGTACCGTAAAGGAGATCCAGAATCCCACCTACGGTAACGTAGTGATCACCGACGGCACCGATGAGATCCTCGTTTACGGTATGTACGATCCCGCGGGCAAGCGCTTCGATAAGATGGCAACGCAGCCCAAGGTCGGTGACGTGATCACCGTCAAGGGCGTGATCGGTATGTACAACGCACCGCAGCTCAAGGATGCGACCCTTCTGAAGATCAACGATACCGAGCTTTCGGGCGGCACTGCCGACTCCGACGGTCTCGTTCTGAATATGATGGGATCCACCACCCGTACCGAGCATTCCTCCAATAAGACGGTCCACTCGGCAAACGGCGTGACCTACGTAAACGAGAAGGCCTCCTCTACCACCAACAACTACGACCAGACCTCGAATTACGCTGCAAGAGCGTACAAGGGCTCCGTGATCACCATCAGCGCCGACAAGGCGTTTATGAGAGTTGTATTCGTTCTTGACGATTTCTCCGACGGCAAGTATCTCACCGGCTTTGACGGTATGACGGTTGCAGGCGCGACCATCACCCGCGACGGCGATCAGGTGACCGTGGTTCTTGCCGCGGCGGCAAAGAGCATCACCTTCGGCGAGCTTCTCGGCCAGGTGCGCATCGAGTCCATCACCGTTTACGAGACCGCGGGCACGCAGGGCGGCGGCAGCGGCTCCGGCGAGACGGTTGACAAGGGTACCTCCCTTGATATGAAGGGCACCACCACCCGTACCGAGCATTCCTCCGATAAGACGGTCCACTCCGCAAGCGGCGTGACCTACGTAAACGAGAAGAACACCTCCACCACCGATAACTACGACCAGACCTCGAATTACGCTGCAAGAGCGTATGCAGGCTCCGTGATCACGATCAGCGCTGACAAGGCGTTTATGAGAGTCGTATTCGTTCTTGACGATTTCTCCGACGGCAAGTATCTCGAGGGCTTTGACGGTATGACGGTTGCAGGCGCAACCATCACCCGCGACGGTGATAAGGTGACCGTGGTTCTTGCCGAGGCGGCAAAGAGCATCACCTTTGCACCTCTGGCAAAGCAGGTCCGCATCGAGTCCATCACGGTTTACGAGACCGCGGGCACGCAGGGCGGCGGCAGCGGCTCCGAGAAGCCCGACGAGGGCGAGACCGGTATGACCCTGGTTACCGCGCCCCAGGTCGGTGTTGGCTACTACCTGCGTCTGGAGCAGAAGAACCTCGGTAAGATCCTTTACCTTAACGGCGAGACCGCAAATCAGGCTTGGTATCTTGCTTCCGTTGAGGATCCCGCGAATGCCGTTCTTGTGTATCTCGAGGCGGTTTCGGGCGTTGACGGTGCATACAGACTGTATTTTGATAAGGCGGGAACGAAGACCTACATCCGCGTTTACGAGCGCGATGCGGCAGGCAAGTCCGGCTCTCTCGAGCTGGTTACAGCCGCTCCCGAGGAGTATTTCACCTTCAACACCGAGCTGAATACCCTGATGTATACGAAGGGTGATAACTCCTATATTCTGAACACCTATAACTCCTTTGATACCTTCTGCGTGTCTCATATCTCCAAGGCTCCGCTGAACTACGTTTCCGGCCTCTACCTCTACGTTGAGGAGAAGCCCGGCGAGCCCGAGCCTCCCCACGAGCACGATTACAAGGCGACCGTAGTGGATCCCACCTGCACCGAGGCGGGCTACACCGAGTATAAGTGCGATTGCGGCGATTCCTACAAGGACGCTTATAAGGATGCTCTCGGCCATAAGGACGAGAACGGCGATAAGGTTTGCGACGGCTGCGGCATCGACAGAGAGATCTACAACGTGGTAGACGCTCCCGTAGCAGGCATTCCTTACTTCTTCGGCCTTGCGCAGGAGAAGCTTGGCTACAATCTTTACTTCAACGGTAAGACCGGCAGCAAGGATTACTACCTTGCAACCGAGAAGTCTGCGGTAACGGCAGGCATCCGCGTGTTCCTTGAGGATGCGAAGGTTGCCGAGGGCACCTACAGACTCTACTTCGAGACCGAGGACGGCGGCAAGATCTACATCCGCGTTTACGAGCGCGATGCAGAGAATAAGAAGGGCAGCCTCGAGCTTGTTACAAACGTTCCGAACGAGTACTTCACCTATGACGAGACGCTGAAGACCCTCGTTTACACCGCGGGTGAGAACGCATACTACATCGGCACCTACGGCAGCTTTGATACGCTTTCCGTATCTCACGTTTCCTTTGCAGAGACCAGCTACGTAACGCATTTCTATGCGCTGAACGTGACCGGCCACCACTCCTACACCGCGCAAAAGGTCGTGGATCCCACCTGTACCGCGAAGGGCTACACGGTTTACGTCTGCGCCTGCGGTGACTCCTATAAGGCAGACTACACCGATATGATCCCCCACGTCGATCATAACGACGATAAGTTCTGCGACGTGTGCCAGGCAGACGTTCGTATCTACGAGGTTCTGATCGGTGCACCCGAGGTTGGCGTTGCTTATTACCTCGGTATCTTCCAGGGCAATCTGGATAAGGTCCTCTACTTCAACGGTAAGACCGCAAACAAGGCTTATTACCTCGGCACGCTCGAAATCCCGCTTGAGGCGACCAAGATCTACCTCGAGGAGGTCAACGAGCTCGGCAGAAGAATCTACTTCTACGATGCAGAGGGCGTAAAGACCTATATCCGCATTTACGAGCGCGACGCAGCGAAGAAGAGCGGCAGCCTTGAGCTGACCACCGAGCGCCCCGTCGAGTACCTCGTATATGACGAGCAGCTCGCTACCCTTGTCTACAAGGCACCGAGCGGCAACGCATACTACGTCGGTACCTACAGCACCTTCGACACCCTTTCGGTTTCTCACGCTGACTATGCAACCAAGGACGGCAGCTTCGTAGCAAGACTCTACACGATCTCCGCCGTTCCTCACGAGCATCTTGACATCGTAACCACCGTGGCACCCCAGTGCCTCGAGCAGGGCTATGACCTGCACAGCTGCCCCTGCGGCTATTCCTATAAGGATAACTTCACGGCGGCGCTCGGTCATATCGATGCAAATGCGGATAAGGCTTGCGACGATTGCGAGGCTGCAATGTCCGTTTCCGTGGATATGATGGGCACCACCACCCGCACCGAGTATAGCAAAGAGCAGCTGAAGCATGCGGCAAACGGCGTGACCGTCGTTGTTGATAAGGCAGAGAGCAGCACGGATTGCTATAACAATACTTCCTCTTACGCAGCAAGATTCTATAAAGGTATGGTTGTGACCGTTTCCGGCACGGCACTGATCGATAAGATCGTTCTGACGCTCGATGATTATTCGAACGGTCAGTATCTCGTAGGATTTGACGGTATGGAGGTCAACGGCTATGCCGTTTACCGTGAGGGCGATAAGGTAAGCATTATTTTCCTTCAGCCCGCGATGAGCTTCGTTTCCGCGCCTCTGCCTGCGCAGGCACGTGTTGAGAATATCGAGGTTGTTTACGCAGACCGCGCACATGAGCACAACTACGAGACCACCGTTGTTGACGTTGAGTGTGAGACGGACGGCTACACCGTATATGCTTGTGCCTGCGGTAACGTATACCACGCAGACATTGTAACCGCTCCCGGCCATCTCGATGAGAACGGCGACTGCCTGTGCGACGGCTGCGGCACGCTCTTTACGGTTACCGTTGATATGAAGGGCAAGACCCACCGTACCGAATATAGCACTTCTCAGATGACCTATGCATTCGGCAACTTTAGCGTTGTGGTTGATAAGGCGAACAGTACCACGAACTGCTACGACAATACGGGTACTTACGCAGCAAGACTTTACGGCGGCAGCACGATCACCTTCAAGTTCAACGTGAATATGGCAAAGATCGTTCTTACTCTGGATGATTATGATAACGGCGCATACATCACGGCTCTTGACAAAGTAAGTCTTGACGGTGCGCTCTATACGCGCGACGGCGCAGTGATTACGATCTACCTTCTGGAGCCCGCGACCTCCTACACCACCGGTAACCTTATGGGTCAGCTTCGCATCAATACGGTTGAGGTAACTCCCGTAGATCCTGCGCACGCACATAGCTTCATCCCCGAGGTGAAGGCGGCTGATTGCAAGAACGGCGGTTATACGGCTTATACCTGTGCTTGCGGCGCGACCGGAAAGACTGCGTATACCCCGACCAGTGGACACTTTGACCGCGATGATGACGTGCTTTGTGATACCTGCGGCGAGAAGATGCCCGAGAGCGTTAAATACACCTTCTCGGATTATGCGGCAGGATCGCAGTATGCAGCGAATGAGGAGCACGTGCTTGATGCAAACACTACCGTTACCACGACGGAGAGCCATTTCACGAGCGAGCTTAGAATCTATTCCAGCAGCTCTCATAACGGATATGCCGTTATTCATTCCGAAAGAGGCGTAGGCTCGATCACAGTCAACGCAGGTAATAATGTTGATACGCTCAACGTATATGTATCGGATGACGGTGTGACCTACACGCTTGCGGGTACGATTTCCGTAACCGAGAAGAGCTACAAGGATTACACGTACAATTTCGATCAGAAATACAACTACATTAAGCTTGATGTAGCCGGCGCGAATCAGGTTAGAATTAAAAATATGACGCTTGGTTTTGTCCTGCAGGAGAACTAAGTTAAAAATCTCGGCCTTGCATCTGTGCCAACCGAGTAAAAAGGACGGAGAGGCATTATCGAAAGATAGTGCCTCTTCTTTCCCATATGACAAAAAATTAAAGGGCGCAAATGCAAAAAAATACGCCCCGAGAGGGGCTTTTGAAAGTATAAGGAATGAAAAAAGCATCAATCAGATTTTTATCGCTTTTGCTTTCGCTTTTGCTCGTGCTTTCGCTTGCCTCCTGCGATCTTGGTGGGACGGGCGGCTCGGTCGAGAGCTTCGAGATCCTCGACGGGGATCGCGTAGAGCTTGCGCTTGAGGGCGAGTATGCGCTCCGCACGAGCCTTTCGGCAGAGGATGCAAAGCGGGTGAAATGGACCTCGAGCAGCCAATGCGTGATGGTGACCGAGGAGGGCATCCTGCTCGGCCTGCAGCTTGGCACGGCAGAGGTGCGCGGCGAGATCGCGGGGCTTTCGGACACCGTCGAGGTGCGCGTGGTCGAAAAGAAGACGGGCGGCTCTTCACCGCTTGCGCCGAGCGGCGCGTCGGCAAGCTACGATCCTTACGAGGGGATGAGCGCGCAGGCGTTCTACGCGGATTACAAGCCTGCGGATTGCTATTGGGATGCCAGATGGCGCTCGCGGCATAACTTCCTTTCGGGCGCGCTGACCGTGCCCGATCAGGCACCCGAGATCTCGGACTACCGTCCGACGGTCGGCACGCGGTATCTGCGCAACGATCAGACCTATTATTCGGATAACGGCAGGGCGTACACGGTCGTGGATGCCTACGGCGAAAGCGTTTTCACCGTCTATCAGGGCGGCGCTTATATCACGCTGGAGGAGATCGCGGCGTACGTGTTTGCCTTTGGCAACGTGCCTGCAAACTACGATGCCGATAAGGATGCCGAGCCGCGGGGAAGTGCCTGGGGCGAGTATCTGCGCGTGAATCACACCTTCTTCTCGGGCAATACGAGCCGCTATCCTTACGAGCCGATGCTCCCGAATATCTCGGGCTGCGGCGGCACGCTGCGCTATATGGAGCTCGATATCGGCACGACGGGCACGGACTGCGATCCGCAATATCCCGTCGCGGTCTATAACAACGGCAATCGCATCACGCGCGGTGCGGCGCGCATCGTTTACGGCAAGAACGATCTCAACGGCAACGGCATTTACGAGCGCGGCGAGCTGCACGTGTTCTATACCTATAACCACTATAACGATTTTCGGGAGTATCTGAATTACTACGGCGGCTGGGGCGAGATGTTCGGCAATATCACGGGCGGCGGCTCGATCTCGTCGAAATACGATTATAATCCCACGGATTACGTCGAGGTTGCCTTCGGCTCTCTTTCGCAGAGTGATCACGCGGCGAGTGTCATCTTCGTTCTGCCGCCCTCGTATGCGCGGCGAAGGGATGCGGCGTAGGACGGCTGCCGATTTTTGAAAACTACCATTTTTTAAGCGAAAATATAAGCCGTGTCTTTGTTTGTTCCGTAAAGGTACAAGGACACGGCTTGTTTTTTTATTGGTTCAGAAGTGCGCGTAACGCCTCGAAGGCGGGCAGATCCGTTCGCTTCGCCATCAGCGGCGTGATGGAGACGTAGTCTGCAAAGAGGGTGAGCACGTCGGTCTCGGGATCGGTGTCGGTCACCCTCGCGGGGGCGCCGATCTGCTCGTAGGTCACCTCGTCGAGCCTGCGGAATTCATCGGTGTAGTAGATGCCGCCCTGGCGCGTGATGCGAAAGCCGCGCGGCTGCTTCGGGAGATTGACGTTGTACCAGGCATGCCTCTCCAGCAGTTGGTTTTTGATAAAGTAGTCGTAAAGCGCCGGCAGGGAAGCAACGGCACCCGAAAAATCGTCGGGTGCGGTGGAGAGTGCAATGCCGGGGATGCCGAGTCTGCCTGCCTCAAAGACGGCACCCGCCGTGCCCGAATACACGAGGTCACCGCCGAGGTTGAAGCCGCGGTTGATGCCCGAAAGCACAAGATCGAATTTCTCGCCGAGGCCGAGAACGGCGAAGCGCACGCAGTCCGCAGGCGTGGAGTCCATCGCGTAGGCGCGCACGCCCTCAAAGAGGGAGACCTCTTTTATCTCGATCGGGCGCGTAAAATCTATGGCGTGGCTCTTGCCGCTCTGCTCCACCTTGGGAGCCACCACCACGACCTCGTCTGCAACCGTTTTCGCAAATGCGACGAGGTGCGGCAGCACGGGCGCCATCATGCCGTCGTCGTTCGTGATCAGAAGCTTCATATCCAGTCCGTATTCTGCTCCTTATATTCCTTGATGAGAGCGTCCGCATCGGCGATCAGCGCCTTCATCTCCGCCTTGGAGTATACGGTCGCGCCGCTGGCGCAGGCGTGGCCGCCGCCGTGATACTTCGTCGCAAGATCGTGCACCTCGACGAAGCGCGAGCGGAGTCTGACGCGGGTCTTTGTGTCGTCTCCGTCAATAAAGGCGAGCCAGATAAGTGAGCCCTTGATGGAGTCGAGGTAGGAGACCGAGGCGCTCGCATCCTCGTTCGAGAGGCCGAATTTCTTCTTCATTCTCTTCGTCACGTGCAGATACACAACGCCGTTTTCGGTGATCCTCATTTTTTTGTAGACCGCCGCCTGGAAGCGGAAGTTCCTAAGATCCTTCATATAGAGGTTGGCGTAGAGATGCTCGGTATCGACCCCGATGTCAAGCAGCATGCCCGCAAGGCGCATCGTCTCGCCCGAAACGTCACGGTAGCGGAATCTTCCCGAATCGGTCACCATACCCGCATAAAGGTAGGTCGCCGCCTCGGCGTCGATCTTCAGCCGATCGCGGAAGGTGCTGTAGAAATGCGCGATCATCTCGCAGGAGGAGGAGCGCTCCTCCTCGATCCAAGCCGCGTTGCCGTAGGGCTTATCGTCGATATGATGGTCGATCTTCACGATCTCGCGGCAGAGGGCGAATTTTTTGTTGGAGATGCGGTCGGTCGTCCCGGTGTCCACCACGATGGCGAGCGCATCCTTATAAAAATCGTCGGGCGCGGGCGCATCCTCACCACCGAGAAAGGCGAGATAGTCCGAGCTGTCCGCATTGATGAGGCGGATGTCCTTTTCGGGATAGGAGAGCTTCAGAATGCGCTGCAGCCCCTTCGTCGATCCGACGGCATCACCGTCGGGACGGAAGTGGCGGAAGATGATTATTTTGTCATATTCCTCAATTTTGTCAATAATTCTTTGCATTTTATCCTTATTCATCACAAGCCTCACTGTTTACTTCGTCAAGATCCTTCAGCAGTGCCATCGCGTCCTCGCGCGATTTCAAGGTCGCACCGCTCGCCCTTTTGTGTCCGCCGCCGCCCCATTTGACGGCGACCTTGTTGATGTTGTGTACAGAGGAGCGGATCTCGCAGAGCACGCCTCCCTCGGTCTCGGTAAAGTTTACCCAGGTGTCAATGCCGCGGATGTCGCTCATCGTATTGACCATTCCGCGCGAGATCGTGAAGGTATCCGCGCCCGTGGCGGCGGCCTCCTCCTTCGTCGTGTAGATGTAGGCAACGCCCGCCTCCGTCAGCTGAATTTTGGAGACGAAATGCGCGCGCAGCTTCACGCTTGCCAGCTCGTCGGAATAGAGATTTCTGTAGATGTCCTGCGTTTTGAAGGGGGTCTGCATCAGAAACGAGGCGAGCGCGAAGGTCTTTGCCGTCGTGCTGTCGTAGCGGAATCTTCCCGAATCGGTCACCATACCCGTATAGAGTGCCTTGGCGGCGGCAGGCGTCAAATGCAGCTCTGCCTCCATCGCCAGCGCCGCGATCATTCCCGCGCAGCTTTCAAAGCTCGTGTCGGTCACCTCGGTGTCACATATTTTCTCGCAGAAGATATGATGGTCGATGCGTGCCGTTGCCTTCGCGGTCGCATATCTCTCGTCCGAGATCAGCGCCTTTGCCGAGGTGTCAAGCACGATGGCGAGCGCACCGTTATACGCCGCATCCGCCACGGTATCCATCTCTCTGCCCTCGAGCATAAAGGCGTAGCGGCGGTTCATATCGCCGACGGCGAGGATCTCCTTTTCGGGGAAGTTCTCCTTCAATATATAATATAGGCCGAGCTGCGCGCCGAGCGCATCTCCGTCCGGATTCTGATGGCGGTGGAGAACGATGCGGTCATGGGCGCGTATGAGCTTCAGAATATCTTCAAACATAGTGCCTCCCTTTTTTTCGTCGCTTTATCTTCCTTTTATTGTACCATAAGAGCGGGGAAAAATCAAGATGCATATGCCGAAAAGTCGCGCCGCCCCGGCGAAAAACCTTAGCCGTTTCTTTGCTTTTCGGCTGTTTTATCCGCTTTTTTGTTTTCAAAATGCAGGATTTCCTTTATTTTGAAGCCTCTTTTGACCTATAATGCAGGATTTTGAATGTCAACTTGCAAAAATTGCGTTAATTTTTGCGCTTTTCGGGAAACATATTGACATTTTTGCAATTTTGAGGTATAATATATACATATTTTTTAAAAGGAGTAATTTTACTATGTCCGCAAATTTCAAGAAGATCTTAGCGCTCGCGCTTGCGAGTGTCCTTGCGCTTTTCGCGCTCGTATCCTGTGGCGGTAAGGGTGGCGATACCACCTATACCTTCAGCACCGGTGGCTCGACGGGTACCTACTACGGCTTCACCACCGCGGTGGCAGGCGTTCTCACCGATAAGGTCGAGGGTGCGAAGTTCACCGCCGTTACCTCGGGTGGCTCCAAGGCCAATATCGAGGCGATCGACGATGGAGACGCCCAGTACGCCATCGTGCAGAACGACGTTATGCTGAACGCCTACAACGGCGTGAATAACTTTGAGGGCAATCAGATCCGTTCCTTCGCTGTGGTCGGCACGGTGTATCCCGAGGTATGCCAGATCATCGCCGCTAAGAGCGCAAATATCAATTCGGTTGCGGATCTTGCAGGTAAGAGAGTTTCCGTCGGTGACGTTGGCTCGGGCGTTGTGACCAACGCAGAGCAGATCCTCGCCGCCGCAGGCCTTACCTTTGACGATATCCAGGTGCAGAACCTCGGCGTCGGCCCCTCCGCGGATGCGATCAAGGCAGGCACGCTCGATGCGTTCTTCTTTACCGCAGGTATCCCCACCACCGCGATCACCGAGCTGGATACCTCCAACACCGAGATGACCGTCGTATCTCTCTCCGATAACGAGATCGCGTCTCTCACCTCTCAGTATCCGCACTACGTGCGCGCCGAGATCACCAACGAGCATTATCCCAAGTCCATCGCGGCAGGTGCGCCCGCCGTTACCATCGCCGTGAAGGCGACCTACATTGCAGACGCCACCCTCAGCGAGGATGCGGTCTATGCAATGACCAAGGCTCTCTGGGAGAACCGCGAGGCGATCGCCGCTGCGCATAACACCGGTAAGGCAATGGATATCAAGACCGCGCTTCTCGGTATCGGTGCCGCTCCCGTGCACGCAGGCGCTATGCGCTACTACGAGGAGTACCTTGCATCTCACAACACCGCAAACGGCACCTCGCTTTCCTTCAAGGACTTCTACGGCTATACGAAGTAAGCCGATATTTTGATTGACCGTGAAAAGATCCCGATCCCGGTCGGGGTCTTTTCGCTTGTAATTTTACCCGATAGGAGGACCTATTCTTGCAAAAACGTAACTCCGAGCATAAAACGGCCGAGCAGATCATGAAGGAGGTGGACCGCGAGTCCAACGTCCGCGTCTTTGACGGCTGGCGCGCGCTGGCGCTACGCTACGGTAAGATCGTCGCGGCGCTCTTTCTGATGGCGCTCTCGCTGGTATTCACGATCCCGACCGAGCTCTCCAAGCCTCTTTTCGTCGGCATCATTCTCGTTTTCGTATATCTGACCTTCCCGCTGTATAAAAAGCAGACGAAGCTGAAAAACTTCGTGCCGTGGTACGATTTCGTGCTGATCGGCCTCGTGGCGGTCACCTATCTCTATCCCGTGATCCGCCGCGACTATCTCGTGGAGGTCGGCAAGCGCATCGGTACCTTAGAGATCGTGATCGCGCTGATCGCGATCCTGCTTCTGGTCGAGGCCTGCCGCCGCGCGGTCGGCATTCCGATCCTTTTCGTGGCGGGCGGCTTCGTGATCTACGCCTTTATCTATCTTTCGAAGAACCCGAGAACGATGCTCAGAAACTTCTGCTACGAGATGTTCTTCAACGCGACGGGCGGCATCTTCTCCACGCCGATCGACGTCTGCGTGAACTTTATCATCCTGTTTATCATCTTAGGCTCATTTTTGGAAAAGACCGGCATCGGTCAGTTCTTCGTGGATCTCGCGAACTCCGTTGCGGGCTCCTCGGCGGGCGGTCCTGCCAAGGTAGCGGTCATCTCCTCCGCGCTCGAGGGTATGTATTCGGGCAGCTCGGTGGCGAACACCGTCGGCAGCGGCAGCGTGACCATTCCCGTGATGAAAAAGACCGGCTATAAGCCCGAGTTTGCCGCCGCGGTCGAGGCGGCCGCCTCCACGGGCGGTCAGATCATGCCCCCCATTATGGGTGCGGCGGCCTTCCTGATGGCGGAGATCACGGGTGTTCCGTACGCGACGATCGCGATCGCCGCGATCCTGCCGGCGCTGCTCTACTTTGCGGGCATCTTCATTATGGTGCATCTTGAGGCAAAGAAGCGCGGCCTGCGCGGCCTTCCCAAGGAAACGCTTCCGAATTTCTTTAAGCTCCTTCTTTCCAAGGGATACCTGCTTCTGCCCGTGGTCGTGCTCGTTATCTGTATGAACTATTTCCCCTCGGGCATGAGCGCGTGCTACGCGATCCTCTGTGCCCTTGTGGTCAACCTCTTCGATCCGCATCTTTCGAAGGAGCGCTTCGGCGGCTCTTATAAGACGAAGGAGGCGCGCATAGGCCTTCTGCGTGCGATCGGCCTTCCGCTGATCCCCGCATCCATCCTCGCGCTTTACTACGTTCTGAACGCGGTCGGCGTGCTCTCGCCCTTCTGGCACGGAAAGTTCATTTTCCTTGCGATGGCGGCGGCCGTCGTGTGCAGCGCCTTCACGCGCGGTGCAACGCTGGATCTTAAAACCGCGCTTTCCGGCTTTGAGGGAGGTATCACGAATTCCGTCGGTGTGGCGGTCGCCTGCGGTGTCGCGGGCGTGATCTCGGGTGTCGTTACCCTGACGGCGCTGGGCGCAACGCTGGTGACCACGATCGTGCCCATTGCGAAGCAGAGCGTTCTTCTCGCCCTCTTCCTCACGATGCTCTCCTGCATCGTGCTCGGTATGGGCGTGCCGACGACGGCGAACTACATCATTATGGCGACCACCACGGCGCCCATCCTCGTCGGGATGGGAATTCCGCTTCTGGCGGCGCATATGTTCGTGTTCTACTTCGGTATCGTGGCGGATATCACGCCCCCCGTTGCCCTTGCGGCGTACGCAGGCTCCGCGATCGCGGATTCGAACCCCCTGCGCACCGGCCTCAACGCGACGAAGCTTGCGATCACGGCGTTTATCATCCCGTATATCTTCGCGATGAATCCCTCGCTGCTTCTCGTTTGCGCGGGCTACGAGGCGAAGTTCTTTAAGGTGCTGCAGATCCTCGCCACCTCGCTGATCGGCTGCTTTGCTCTTTCGGCGGCGCTGGAGAACTACTTTATGCATAAGAATAAGATCTGGGAGACGGTGCTTTTCGCCATCGGCGGTCTGCTCCTCATTATGCCCGACGGTCTGACCGATCTGATCGGTCTCATTCTGATCGCGCTTGCGGTGCTTTCGCATCTGTTCATCGACCGCATCATAAAGAAAAAAACAAGCCCCGAGGCTTGACAAGCAAAGAAAAACTATGTATAATAAAGACTGCCGAAGAGCCTTCGGCAGTCTTTGTTTTTTTGAAAAAGGAGAACGGCTATGTTTAAGAACGTCACGCCCGAGTCCTGCGGTATCGAGAGCGCAAGAGTGCTGGAATACCTGCAGTATCTCGAGGATTGCGGCCTCACCACGCACGGCATTCTGATCGCGAAGGACGATCGCGCGTTTCTGGAGGCGTATTGGAAGCCCTTCCATAAGGACTTCGGCCACAGAATGTATTCGCAGACCAAGAGCTACGTAGGGATCGCCGTCGGTCTGCTCGCCGAAGAAGGGAAGATCTCCCTCGACGATAAGATCTACGATTACTTCAAGGGTGAGCTTAAGGAGCCCCCCTCCGAATATATGCGTGCACAGACCGTGCGCGAGATGCTGACGATGACCACCGCGACCACGAAGTGGGATCGCTGGTTCTCCTCGAAGGCGAAGGACAGAGTGCAGAACTATTTTGCCTTCAACGAGGCAAAGCAGCCTGCGGGCACGGCCTGGTATTACGACAGCGCGGGATCGCAGATCCTTGCCACGCTCGTCGAGCGCGTGAGCGGCAAGAGCCTCTTTGATTATCTTTACGAGAAGGTGTTCTGCCATCTCGGCACCTTCAAGAACGCAACCGTCCTGAAGGCGCGCGGCGGCGACAGCTGGGGAGACAGCGCGCTCATCTGTACCCTGCGTGATATGGCGTCCTTTGCACGCTTTCTGATGCACGGCGGTAAGGTTGGCGATAAGAAGCTGATCAGCGAGCAATACGTGAAGGAGGCGACCTCGCCCCTGCGCGATAACTGCGAGACGGGCTTTGAGAGCCCCACGGCGCAGGGCTACGGCTATCAGATCTGGGGCATCAAGGACGGCTTCGGCTTCCTCGGTATGGGCAACCAGGATACCTACGTGCTTCCGGCACAGAAGCTGATCTTCACGATCACCTCGGATAACCAGGGCTATGCATCCTCCCGTCTTCTTATCCTGCAGGGCTACCGCCATATGATCGCAAAGCACGTAAAGGAGCAGCCCCTGCCCGAGAATCCCGAGGATTATAAAAAACTTTGCGACTATATCGACGGGCTGAAGCTCGCCTCCGCGGTCGGAAAGAAAAGCGTTCCTTTCGCGAAGGAGATCGCGGATAAGGAGTTTATCTGCGAGGAAAATCCTCTTGGTTTTGAAAAGTTTTCTTTGCATTTTGACGGAGAAAAGGGCGGCGAGCTGCGTTATACCAACGCAAGCGGCGCGAAGGTTCTGCCCTTCGGTATGTGCGAGAACGTATTCTGCAAGTTCCCCGAGGAGGGCTATTCCAACGAGATGGGCGGCGTTTATACGAAGGGCTTCTTCTACGATTGCGCCTCTGCCGCGGCTTGGAGAGAGGATAAGAAGCTGCAGCTGCGCGTGCGTATTATCGACCGCTATTTCGGCAACCTCACTCTGATCTTCTCCTTCAAGGATCCTTGTCTCGTCGTCGTGGACGCGCAGAAGACCGCCGAGGATTTCCTCGACACTTATCAGGGCAAGCTCATCGCCCGCGCAAAATAAGCGAACGGGCGCGTGTTCCGAATTCAGGTATAACCGGAAAATAGGGACTGAATTGGGTTGGGAAATAATTACCTGTATTTAATGCTCTACAAAAAACACCCGCTACTAAAAAGCGGGTGTTTTTTATGGTTATCTTATCAAAGAATACCATCTTGAAATGTGTGACGATATGTGTTAGAATATTTATATACAATTTTTATAGCCATAAAGGAAAGAAAATGAGCAATACCCATTATGTGCCCGGATAGACATTGTTACTTGGGAAGTCTAAACATTTAATTTAAAGCATTCAGGAGAAGGCTATGTTTAGTTTTTTAGAAAAACTTGATTACAGATTATTTGAGCGTTACCGCACGCTTGAAAGAAATATCAAGGCTGCGAGCAATTCGTTTTATGATGCATACCTTGACCTGCAGGAACAGTTTTTGAGAATTGTACTTGAAAATGAAGGGGTAGAAATAAGCGTTGGATACTCCTCGGGATCTATACTTAAAAATCCCGCTTGTCAAAACCTGTTTCTTTCTGTGATTGGAATTGATAAGCATACATACGACAAGATGGGAGATTATGCACTCAAAGTTAATGCGCATAAGCATAAAAAAGAAAAGCGCATATCGCTTGATACAATATTAAATTATCTCGGAGTTATATATGATGCGACCTTTGCTTATGCAAAATTCAAAGGTGTAGAATGCTCTCCTCTTGAAATATCTGCGTATGTGGAAATGTTTGGTGTATTTGAGAGGGAGAACGCAACCTTGCGCACCGAATGTGATAAACTCCGGGAAGAGCTTTCTACCTCTGTTGAAGAAGGAAAACTCAAAGATAGCGATATAGAAACCTTTAAGAATCTTGCACGCGGAGCGGAATTGGATAAGCTCTCGCTTGAAGAACAAAATGCTGAGCTTCAAAAGCAAATCAGCATACTCAAGGATATTAAACTTGCCTCAATGGAAGATAAGCTGAATAAAACGATTGAGTTATTGCTTGAATTAAAGCCTGCTATAGTTGAAAACAGGGTTGTTGTTCGCGCGGTGGGCAATGCCATGGGGCGATTGATGACGGGACATCCCAACGTGGATCAATGGATCGAAGAAGAAAGAAAGAAGAACGGAGAAAACGGAAATGCCAAATAGTGTTTTTGAAGGTCTTGACGAGATAATTGAAAGGCAGAAACAAGCGGAAGAACGATCAAGAAAAGAACACGAAGAGATCCTTGAAGCTATAAAAAAGGCTAATGCAAAAAATGATCAAGCAGATTCTGTACAAAAAACGGTAAATCAACGGAACCAATCGTGGTCTTTAAAAAACTTTATTACGCACTCCATACACGAATATATGTGGATCGGCACGGAAGCCGAGTTTGATAAAGAGAAAAAAATGACTTTATTATGGATATTGGCTTCTATTTTGTGGATGTTTGTTTGCACAATCGTTTCTTCTGTTTCGTTCAAATTTTACAGTACTTTCACCCTGTTCGAAAATATTTGGCTTGTTCTTATGCTATTTGTTTTAAAGTACAAGTATAAAACAAAAAAGAATTATTTGGCATTGGAGTATTCATTGAATAGTTTTTCGAGATTTGAGTTTGATGCTGATGGCGTTTTAAGATGTACAGAATATAAGAAAAAATATCAATGGTTTTTTGTGTTAGCTTGTATTGCATTTCTGCTGAATACCATTTTTGCTTGGGTGGAAAATAACAATATGCCTCTGTTAGTAACCTTTTTGGAGCTTGGAACGTTAGCGCTGAATATATTCACCGTTTATAAAGTTACGGGCTTCTTTGGCGGATATGGTCCGATTCGATTTACCGAAATCAGTGACGCAGGCAAAGCAAAAACCGTATTAGTCCTTGATACGGCTATGAATAAGTTGTATACTGAGGAAGATTTTTTTAATACTTTTTCTTTTATGAGATGAAAAGGGGCAAATCGCCCCTTTTCTATTGCAAAAAATCCCAATATGTGCTATAATCATATTGTTTCATAGCGACTCCGGAGCATTGCGAAAGCTGAGCAAAGGAGGTATTTGCTCATGAAACAAACTAATATTGACCTCGGCAGAATTGTCGGGGTAAACTTAAAACGTGCTATCAAGGAATCTAAGTGGAGAACTCAGGAGAAATTCTCTGAGGCTTTCGGTGCTGAGGTTAGAACCGTCGGAAGATGGTGCAATCAGGGTATAGATAAGCTTTCACTTGTTCAGCAGATAGCTGACTTTCTTGAAATAGACGTTTTTGCACTCCTCTCTTTGTGAGAGGGGTGTTTTTTATATGCAAAAACCGACATTTTCTGTCCTGTTACAGCGGTAAATAATCTGGTAAACTATAGACACAAAACAAACACAGGAGAATTTAACCGATGAAGAAACCGAACGTAATTAACTTTCATATCACAGATGCATGTAACTACACCTGCAAGCACTGCTTCGCTGACTTCAAGATGAAGGATCTGCCTCTTAAAGATGCTAAGAAGGTAATCGACAGTATCGAAGCATTCTTCCGAGAAAACGAGATCGATAACGGAAGAATCAACATCGCAGGTGGCGAACCCCTTATGTATCGTCATCTCGACGAAATAATCGATTACATAGCCGGGAAAAACATCAAGGTGTCGATTATCACAAACGGATCTCGCCTCACCGAAGAAAGAATAGCAGCTTGGTCGGGCAAGGTCGCAATGATCGGCATAAGCGTAGATGCGATCAATTCGTATACTAATGTTCATATCGGAAGATGTGATGCGCATCAGACTACAAATGACCTCGATCATCTCGTAAAAATGGCCGAAGCCATTCACAAGGGAGGGATCAAGCTGAAAATTAATACGGTCGTATCAAGAGAAAACCTCGATGAAGATATGCTTTCGGTTTACAAAGCACTTAAACCTGATAGGCTTAAGCTTATCTACATTCATGTTGTGCATAACGTAAACGAATGGCCCGAAAAAATGGATATTATCCCTACTGTTAGTGAGTACAACGAGTTTGTAGAGAAAAACCGCTACGAGGAAAACTGCGAGCTTGTCCTCGAAAGACCGATGGAGATGCAAAACTCCTACTTTATGATAAACCCCCATGGAGAGGTTTATATAAACTGCTTCGGACTCGAGAAAAAGTATGGTAACTCCATATATGAATCACTTTCGGAAATCTTCTCAAGACTTCCGTTCGATAAAAGCAAATTCGATTTAAGATACGAAAATGAAGAGGTGTAAAGATGACGAAACAGAGATATTACAGAGTCGGCGCATTTTACAGAGATGAAAACAGCAAATCGGTCATAGTTCAGTGCTATGACCGAAAGGAAGCGGAAAACTGGATCCCCGGGGTAAAAGCAATGCTTTACCCCGGGGAGAATACAGAAAACTATAAAGTGAGGATTTTCGAATTTAAGCTTCAGATAAATCTTAGCAACCTCAATCATTACAGAATCGTCGTGGAACGTCCCATGCAACGAGAGTTTAAGGACTTTGATGAGGAGATGGAATATGACAACTCTTTGGCTTTTGATGCCGTTGTAGAGGCGGATGACGAAGAAGAAGCGAAGGAGATATTCTTTCAGGATTGGTTTGACTTTTATGCACTGGGAAAGAAGCCCGAGGAGTACGATATCTATGTTGATGAAGTCCCTCTGGAAGAAATGATTGAAAAAGAACAGAGAATGCTTCGTCAAAGGCTCATTAGCAAATATGTTGCGGAGAACTTTGGGGATATGTCTGTACGTGAATTTAATCAAATGATGCGGCGCGACGATGAAGAAGAACAAAACCAAATGTTTTACAAAGCGCTTGCAGACCATTTGAAGATGGTTCGTATGGCAGAGTACCTTGAAAAAAGGCTCGACACAGATAAGCTTACACACGCGGAGTTCTGCAAAATCCGAGACGAGCTTTGCGTGGCTAAGGTAGGAGATGAATTTGAGAAAATTAATCTTGCCGCGACAGCAAAATACGGAAGGGAAGTGATAGAGTAATGAAATACTTATTCTTTGATATAGAATGCGCAGACGGTGGCAAAGCCACCATCTGCTCCTTTGGTTACGTGATCGCTGATATGGATTTCAAGATTCTCAAGCGCGAAGATATTATAATGAACCCAGAGGGGCATTTCTTCCTGACAGGCAGAGCCGGACGACCTGATGTGCAGCTCGCTTACCCAAAAGAGACCTTCTTCAGATCTCCGAAGTTCCCAAGATTTCATAGCAAGTTAAAAGCTTTGCTTGAGAACGAGGAGTATTACATAATCGGCCACTCTATCGGCGATGACGTTACCTACTTAAATAAGGCTTGCGACAGATATAATCTTGAACCGTTTAAGTTCTCTTACTTCGATACGCAGAGAATGCATCGGGAGTTGAGCGGAGAGAATAAACCAATTTCTCTGGAACGCGCACTTGAGGCATATGAGATAACCGAAAAATTTCGTTATCATCAGAGTGTTGAAGATGCTAGAGCAACTATGTTTCTTTTTGAAGCACTGCTTAAAAGAGCAAAAATGCCATTCGAGGTTTACAAAAACAGCACAGATCGTTGTACGGGTAGTACCGAAGCCGGAAAATCCTCTTGGGATTATATCCCTCCCGAAAGTGAATATAAGCGTCTCCGCGAAAACAGGTTGAAGGGGGAAAAAGGCGACAACGCAATGCTTCGCGGCAGAAGAAATCACACACTCTTCTTGCGTTACTTGGATTTCGGTGAAGGTATCGGGGAAAAGAGTGACAAGCTCAAGGGCAAGAAGGTCACGATTTCGATGAACTATGAAACCGAGCATTTCAAGGAGATGATGATCCTTGCCGGGATGATCAAAGCCGCCGGTGGCGAGTATGTGCTTATGGCATCCAAGGCTGATATCTTCGCAACCGTTGACGTCAAAGACGAAGACGGAAACTCGCGCAGATGCTCTAGAGGAGATTACGTAAGAGCAGAAATCGAAAGCGGAAGAGATATTGAAGTAATTACCTTCGATGATCTTCTCACTCTTCTTGGTACAAGCCGTGAAGAACTCGAATCCATGCCGGAAATAGATGTGGCTTATTTGCTCGATGAAAAATACAAGCGATAAGTGTTTTACTTCATAAAAAACGATTATCGGGAAAGCTCCTCGGTGAGCCTGAGGATCTCGGGCGCGCGCTTTTTGCGAAGGATGCGCACCGTGAGGTTATAGATCGGGTAGGCGAGGACCGCGAGCACGCCGCCGAAAAGCCCGACCGCGATGCCGACCGCCGTTGTGCCGCCCGTGAGCCCGAGATATGCCGAAAGCTCGGTCATGATCACGCTCATGCCGAGGCCGAGGATCAGCGTACCGAGCACGCCGAAGACGAGGGATACCGCCTGTGCGGTCTGCGTAACGCTCCGATCCAGGCGGCGCAGGCGCTGCAGCTTATCCTCCTTTTCGGTAGGCGCCTCGTATTTTTCGCGGATGCGGCGGATCTCCGCCTGCTCCGCGGCGGAGTAGGTATAGGAGAAGCTCTCCTGCGCGTTATTACTTTTGTCCATTTTCTGTTTCTTCCTTCATTTTCTTAAGCTCCCGCGTGCCCCTTGCGATCATATGGACCGCGATTGTGAGAACGGTCGCCATGACCGCGATGCCCACGCAGCCGAGCATTATTTTTTGTTCTGTCGCGCCCATCGAGCCGTCCGAGAACGCGGTCAGCAGCGTGGAGGTCAGCGTGAGCATAGAAACGCACGCGGCGGCGAAGCTGATCGCCTTGGACGCCGAAAAGACGGGGCTTTTGTATTTTTTGAATTTCACCATCTGGACGATCGCCAGCGTGAAGGCGGTGAAGGTGTAGGCGGCGATCGCGATCGCCGTGATCATATGGTGCGAAAAGGTCCTGCCCCAGTAGACCATAAAGAAAACGATCAGCGAGAGCGCAAGGTTCATCACCAAGAGGATCCTGCCGCAGGCACGGTATCTCAGCAGCTCGCTTTTTTGCCTCTCCCCGGGCGCATAACGCTTGGTGTGCGAAAGCAAAAAGAAGCGCATCGCGCCAAGGCAGAGGTAGTATACGCCGAGCGAGGAGAACCAGAAGGTGCGGTGGTAAACGCCGAGCCAAAGGTGAAAAAGGCCGTAGCCGACGTTGATATAAAACGAGCCGTAGAGCGAGATATGCACGCGCAGGCGCGGATCGTCAAAATAGCGGCGCACGTAGCGGTTTTCATTCTTGACGGCCTTAAAGAACGCGATCACGCGCGGCATCTTTATACACCACACCGTCAGGGCGTAGGCGCTGACCGCGTAGGAGAGGATCGCGAGGGGCGAATCGTTTTCAAGATAGAGCGCGGTGAGCAAAAGCAGCACCGCCGCGATCGGGATCAAGGCGATCATGATCGCGATATGAGGGAAGAGAAGCGCTTTCGTGATCTTCTTAAGCTTCATTTCCCGCTCTCCTTATTCTTACCGTGAAGGTCGTGCCGATGCCGACGGCGCTCTCCACGCCGATCTCCGCGTCGAGGATATCCACCACGCGCTTGACGAGCGCAAGGCCGAGGCCGTTGCCCTGCGTGGCGTGCGAGGAGTCCCCTTGGTAGAATTTTTCAAAAATATGCGCACCGACCGCGCGGCTCATACCGCAGCCCGTATCGCTGATGCGCACGGTGGCGTGCGTTTCGTCCGCCTCGAGCGAAAGCGTGACCCTGCCGCCCTTGTCGGTGAACTTGAAGGCGTTGGAGAAAAGATTGTTCCAGACGAGCATCAGAAGCTCCGCGTCTGCCAGGACCTCGACGCCCTCGCAAAGCTCGGTCTCGATCGCGATCTCCTTCTTTTCCCAGATGCTCTCGTAGCCGAGCAGGCTCTCGCAGAGCTGCTCGCCAAGGTCAAAGCGCGAGAGGGAGGGATAGATCTGCTGATTTTCGAGACGGTTGAGCTTTAAGATGTTGGTCATCATATCGGCGAGGCGGCGCGCGTTGTCCCTCACCGCCGTGGCGTATTCGATGCGCTTTTCCTCGGCAAGCGCGGGTGCGGCGAGCAGCGTGCCGTAATTCTGCATCACGGCGAGCGGCGTTTTCATCTCGTGCGAGACGTTGGCGATAAAGTCGGTGCGCAGCGTTTCCACCCCCGAAAGCTCCTCTGCCATCTTATTGATGCACGCTGCGATCTCGTTAAAGGAGTCGTCCGTGCCGATCCTCGCGATCGGCTCGATGCGTGCGCTGAAGTCACCCTCGATCATCCGCGAGGTCGCGGCGACGATCTGCTTGACGGGGCGCTCCACCGTGTATTTGCGGCGAAGGAAGTCGATCACCGACATACCGATGCTGATCAGCACCACGTTCACCATCGTGATCTTGGCCGCCAGCGTGATCTCGCTTTGCGTGAACTCTCTTCCGAGCGATTCCTGCAGGGCGGAGACGAAGAGCATAACGGTGCAGGTCGCGACGAACGCGGCAAGCAGGAAGAAGACGAAAAAGCTGCTGAGCGTTTGGATGACTCTTTGGTATCTGCGATCCCTTTTCACTTGATCACCGCCTTGTAGCCGAGCCCGTGCACGGTCTGTATCTCAAAGTCGTCGCAGGCGGCAAGCTTTGCACGCAGCTTGGTCATATAGACGTCCACGGTCCGCGTGCCGCTCTGCGTATCCACGTCCCAGAATTCATCCATCAGTTGGGTGCGCGTGAAGGTCTTTTTCGGATAGGAGAGAAGCTTATAGAGAAGGTCGAATTCTCTCGCGGTCAGCGGGATCTCCTCGCCGTCAAGCGCCGCGCTCCTCTCGTCCGCATCCATCGTGAAGCCGCCGACCGTCAGACGGCGGCTCGACGCGATCTTTGCGCGGCGCAGCAGCGCGCCGATGCGCAGAAACAGCTCGTCGAGATCGATGGGCTTGGTCATATAATCGTCAATACCGATGCGGTAGCCCCTTTGCTTGGAGGCAAAGTCGTCCCGCGCGGTCATAAACAGGATCGGAATGTCGCTGTTCAGCGCGCGCACGGTCTTGGCAAATTCAAAGCCGTCGATATTCGGCATCATAATGTCCGAAACGATGAGATCGAAGGTCGTCTTATACATCTCGTCGTAGGCGCTCTCCGCGTCGAGACAGCCCGTCGCCTCGTAGCCGCTGCCGTTCAGAAACGAGCAAACGCTGCGATTGAGGTCTCTGTCATCCTCCACGATCAGAATTTTGAACATAGCCCTTCCTCCTTTGGGTGCATTTTTGCGCGGTATCATTTTCTCTATTATAACACGCAAATGTTAAGATTTTGTTTGCGTTTTCAAATATCGCGGTTTTTTTGAAAAAAAGAAAAAGCAACGCATATTCTGCGTTGCTTTGCAGGGTGTAGCCTGTCTTTCGTTACTGCTTTTTATCCTCGACAGAGGAGCTCGCGGCGCAGCCGCCGCATTTGTGCGCGCATTGCTTCGCGTACGGACAGCCGACGCATTTCTCGCCGCGCCGCTTGGCGCGGATGACGTAGAATACGGCGGCGCCGACGATCAGAAGGATGGCGGCAATTGCAATGTAATCAATTGTTGTCATTTTATGCCTTTAATTCGTATTCAGCCTTGAGCTGACGGTTCTTTTTGATGATCATCACGGTGAAGATCGCAGCTGCCAAAAGCACGATCGCCCATCCGAGCAGGGGCATCCAGGCAGAGCCGAATTTTGCGCCCGTGAAGAGTGTGCCGAAGAAGTAAACGAGGAAGCCGACGGTGTAGCCGACCGCAAGCTGCAGCCCGATGCCGGCGAAGAGCCATTTCTTGCTCTTGATCTCGGAGTTCATAGCACCGAGAGCGGCAAAGCAGGGCGGCGAGAAGAGGTTGAACATAAGGAAGGCAAGGCCTGCCACGGCGGTGATACCGCCCATATTGGCGGCGCCGATCGAGCCAACGGCCTCGAGATCCTCGTTGATCAGGTTCTCAAACATAAAGACGGTTGCCAGGGTGGAGACCACGCACTCCTTCGCGATAAAGCCGGTCACCGCCGCGGCGGCAAGCTGCCAGAGTGCAACGCCGACGATCGGAGCGATCAGATATGCGATAGGTGTCGCAATGGTGGCAAGGATGGACTGCGAGGGATCCTCGACCGCACGGAAATTCCAGCCGTAGGTCTGCATCATATAAACGATGAAGTTGCAGATCAGGATGACCGTACCCGCCTTGACGATGTAGGACCAGCCTCTCTGGCACATAGACTTGAACGCCAGCTTCACGGAGGGGGCCTTGTATTCGGGCAGCTCGATGATGAAGAAGGACCTTCTTGCCTTATAGCCGTTCAGCGCATTGATGAGAAGCGCGCAGAGAAGGATGATCACGATGCCGACGAAGTACATCGTTACGCCGATCCACGGGGACTCGCTGAAGAAGGCGCCCGCAAAGAGCGCGATCACGGGCAGCTTTGCGCCGCAGGGCATAAAGGGCGCGAGCATAGCGGTCGCTCTTCTTTCGCGCTCGTTACGGATGGTGCGGCAGGCCATAACGCCGGGGATCGCACAGCCCGTACCGATGATGAAGGGGATCACGGATTTGCCCGAAAGACCGACCTTCTTGAAGATGGGATCGAGAACGACGGTGGCACGCGCCATATAGCCGCAATCCTCGAGAAGCGCGATAAGGAAGTACATTACCATTACGAGAGGCAAAAATCCTACGACGGCGGCAACGCCCTCGATGATACCCTCAAGGATGATCGCCTGCAGGATATCGTGCGCACCGCTGAGCCAGCCTGCCACGATCTCCTTGAACCAGCCGATGCAGTCCACAAGTCCCCAAAGGTGGGTCTCTCCGACGTCAAGGCCCTCTGCGAGCCAAACGCCCGGGCCTGCCTGGGAGATCCAGAATACCGCCCACATAACGAGAGCAAAGATCGGAATGCCGAGCCACTTGTTCGTCAGCACCTCGTCGATCTTGTCGCCGATATTTATGTCCTTGGTCAGTACCTTACGGGTCTCGACCGCCTTCACGATCCCGTTCACGAAGGAAAAGCGCGCCTTATCTGCCGCGGTGACGGCTTCCTTGTCGGTCAGATCGATATCTCCCTGGGTGTAGGGCGCCTTCTGTGCCGTGCCGATGGCGGCGATCGCCGCGTCAACGACAGCCTTCAGCCCCTCGGCAGAGGTGGAAACGGTATGTACCACGGGGCAGCCAAGCTTTGCCGAAAGTGCCTCGGCGTCGATCTTGGTCGCCTTCTTCTCGTTGACGTCGTGCTTATTCAGCGCCACGACCACGGGAATGCCGAGCTCCAGAAGCTGGGTCGTGAAGAAAAGGCTGCGCGAGAGGTTGGTGGCGTCCACGATGTTGATGATCGCATCGGGGTTTTCCTCCTTTACGTACGCGCTCGTGATGCTCTCCTCGCTTGTGAAGGGAGACATCGAGTAAGCGCCCGGAAGGTCAACGGCGATGACCGTACCCTCGCCCGCATACGCCTTTTTGATAGGATGCTCCTTTTTGTCAACGGTGACGCCCGCCCAGTTGCCGACCCTTTCGCTGCTGCCCGTCAGGGCATTGTACATCGTGGTCTTGCCTGAGTTGGGGTTACCTGCCAGAGCAATTCTCATAGAATGGTTCCTCCTATTTATAATCCTTTGCGGATATAAAATACCGTGAAGGCTTCTTGGTTAGCGAATGCTAACTGAAGGCTTAAAAAATAATCGGCCTGCAAAAGTGAGGCATTGGCATACAGGATCAGATATGGATCGCTTCTGCAAGCTGATTGTCTATATTATAGCGGCCGTCCTTGATCGCGACGGTCATACCGCTGCGCCTCTTGCGCACCACGGTGATCGCCTCGCCGCTGTAGCAGCCAAGAGAGAAGAGAAATGCGTTCAGCTCCTCGTCATCGGTATCCATACGGCTTATGATATATTCTTTTCCTTCTTCTGCATCTCTGAGAGTCATCGTAAGCTCCTTTCCACCGAGCGGCTCTATATTGGTTAGCATCTGCTAACCGTGATATATTATACTGTTTTTCTCGCATTTTGTCAACAGCTTAAGGGAAAAAATCACAATTTCGTATAGGTTTACAAAGAGGTTGCCGTTTTTTTGGCAAAAGAGGCGGCATTTTGCACAAAGGCGCGCGCCCGTATTTCTTCTTACGATCCGGCAATAACGAATAATTTGTATTTTCGCTTGCAAAATCGTTTGCCTTGTGGTATAATAATGAAAACGCTATAATTAAAATTGGAAGAAAACGAAGGGGGGAGAGCGATGGCACTGTACGAATCCGGGCAGATGTATCTTGAGGCGATCTACGTGCTGTCAGAGAAGAGCGAGAAGATCCGCGCGATCGACGTGGGCGCGTATCTTGGCTACAGCAAGCCCTCCGTGAGCCGTGCGATCGGACTTCTGAAGGCGAGTGAGCATATCGTCGTGGATGCGGACGGAAATATCCGTATGACGCCGAAGGGCAGAGAGGTCGCCGAGCAGCTTTACGAGCGCCACACGGTCCTGACCCATATGCTCGTTGCTCTCGGTGTGGATGCCGAGACGGCGGCCGAGGATGCCTGCCGCATCGAGCACGTGATCAGCGAGAAGTCCTTTACGGCGGTGAAGGAGCATTTTCTGCACTACAAAAAAGAAAACTGAACCAATAAAAGCGGCTGCGCGATTTCGTGCAGCCGCTTCTTTTTTTGCAAATTATTCGTTGATGATCCCATCGCTGAGGGCGAGGATCTTATCCCTGTATCGTCTCATACGTGCGGAAAGGATCCTTTTGTATAAGGGATAGTTCATAGCTGCCATCGCCAAGCCGACAAGTCCGATCAGAATGCCGGGGAGCATCGTGCTCTCCATACCGAGGTAGCTGCCGATCTCGGTCATAACCAGGCTCATACCCGCGCCGCATACGATCGCACCGACGCTGCCGAAAATATAAGCAAAGATATTTGCAGGGCGTCTTGCCTCCGCATCCAGAGCGCGAAGGGCGTCAAGCTCAGTCGCCTGCTTCTCGATATAATGCGCGCGGATCCTCTGCGCAATAAAGCTTTGGTCGTTTTTGTTCACTTTTGTTTACCTCTCAATCGTTATTTTTGGTTTATTGGTTGATGATCTCATCGCTGAGAGAAAGGATCTTGGGGGTTAGCTTTTCTCTCGTTCTTCTTTTAATGCGCTTATACAGGGGATATGCGGGGAGCATCACGAGAACGCCGAGCAGCATAAAGAGTGCCGCGAGCAGACCGCCGCCCGAAAAGACGTTCAGGAAAAAGCACATCCCAATGCCGAAGATCAGAGAGCCGATCACGCCGAGGCAGAGGCTCTCCGTCATACCTGCGCTCTGTACCGCACGGTCGAGGCGCTTTAGCGTCACGAGCTTGCTTTCTTCCTTCGGCAGATACTTTTGGCGGATGCTTTCGACCTCCTTGCATCTCTGTGCCGAATAATTGTAGGTAAAGCTGTTGTTTTCCATTTTTTCCACCTCCTTGCTTTCTTGTGACACTATTATACGAAACTGTTTTTTGCGTTTTGCTTCTGAAATGTTTCTGAAATGTTATAAAATGCATTTTCGGATTAAAAAGAGGCCTTGCATCCCGCGCGTGCTTGAAAAAACGAAGAAAGCCGTCGGGGGCGAACGGATCCGGAGGAAAAATCGTCGTTCTCGACTCGAAGGCGTATATACATGAGTGAGCGGCGATAGGATAAAAAACGATTCAAAAGAGAACCCGTAGGTTTCAACCTCAAAATCAATGCAATACTCCAAAAAAACAAGTGGAGACACCGGTTACAGTGTCTCCACTTGTTTTTATTCGGTTATCCTCAAAAGCGACAGATCCTGCGCGTTTGTTATCAGAAATCCTTTTCTCCGACGAGAATTTTGAGGCAGGGGGCGAGGTACTGAAAGCGGCTGTCGGGATACATACCGCCGGCAAGCAGGACCTCGGAAATGAAGGGGGCAATGGTGGGATCCGAAAGGAAGCCGAAGCGCGTCCCGAGCAGGCGCACGCGAATGCAGATCTGATCGAGCATTTCCTTGTGGTAATCAAAATATTTTGCCTGGAATTTCTTGGAGGTACGAATGTTCGCCCAGAGCTCGCGATGGATCTTCGTATACTCGACGATGGCGTTGAAGATCAGCTCAAGGCCGAGCGTTGCGTTATGGACCGCATGCAGCTTCGGATCTACGGCCTCGAGCATTGTGTACCAGTCCTCGCGTACGACCTCGGCGACGAGGTCCTCCTTAGAGGGAAAGTAGTTATATAGCGTGCCTGCGGCAACGCCGGCACTCTCTGCGAGCGCACGCATATTGAGCTTTGTGGCGCCGCAGGTAGCAAGAAGTGCACGCGCCTCGCGTACAATCGTTTCTTTTGCATCTTTGATGATTTTTGGCATTTGTCTTTGTCCGTCCTTAAAAAGCAATGCACTTATTATAATCCATTTTTCGAAAAAATGCAAGGGCTTTTCATAATTTATTTAAAAATTTTTAAAATATAAAAAACTTTTACCGCATCTTATCTGCAAGCGGCGCCGCGAGGACCGATCCGTATGCGGGTAAAACGAATACAAAACACGGCAGAGCCGCTTTGACTCTGCCGTGTTTTCATTATTTATTATAATAATCCTCAAAGAGATCGTTGGGCGTGCATTCGAGAATATCGCAGATGGCCTTCAGGTTTTCAAATTTGATCGCCGAGGTCTGATTTTCCAGAATGCGCTTGAAGTTCTGATAGCTGAGACCCAGCTGCATATAAAGCCAATAGCGCGTTTTCCCTTTCTCCTTCAGTATCTCATCAATGCGTAGCTTCAAAATAATCTCCTCCCTACATTCACTGATATGTACATTATATTTCTATTCTATCACGGTCAGGGGATGTGTCCAGATGCCGTAGATGCCGCGGTAGTAGACCTTAAAGCCGCCGGCGGTCTCGGGAATTTTTCTTGTGATGACGCCGCTTCGCTTTTCCTCCTCGGTCAGCGTTTCGTATTTTGCGAGCGCCTGCGGGCTTTTTCCGGGGATACGGAAATCCATATAGTGAAGCTCACTATTTTCGTCGCAGGGATCGGCGGTCACGGTGATGCGGTCTCCCTCGCGCCTGTAGCCGGTTTTTGCCTGCAGGAAGGCAAAATGCACCTCGGCGCCGTTTCTTTTCAGCCTTGCGGTAAAATAGCCGCGCTCCTCGGGCTCGAAGGCGCGCACGGTGGGGCCTTGGATATCGAAGGATTCGTAAAGCACGCCGTCCCGATAGATCTCAACGGTGTCCTCCCCCTCGGTGAAGGTGGCAAGCGTGGCGATCTGCCCTAAGAGGTAGTTCGAGAAGTCGCCGTTGTCGATCTCGATCGGGCGGGGCGGCCCGTCCCTGTAATCGCGCAGAAGTGCGGCGTCCGCTTCGTCAAGGGGCGGCACGTCGGCAAGACGGTCGTAGCGGTCGAGATGGAAGAGGGCGTATTTTTCAAAAAATACATCCGTGGGGTAGCAGGCACGGCGGCAGACGGGGCGCACCGCCTCGCTCACCTCGATCTCGCGGATCGCGCCCTCGCCGTCGCGCAGAATATCCGTGACGAGCGCCACGTGGCTGCGCCCGTCGCCAAAGGCATAAAGCACGTCGAGCAGGCGGATATCCTCCGCCGTGAAGCAGCCGCGATCGGCAACGCGGCGCATCCCCGGAATATCCTCCCAGCGCGCGGTGCTCACGCGGTAGGGAATGCCGAGCGCGTAGCGCGCAAGGCCGTTGCAAACAATGCCGTAACTACAGGTGTAATGCCTGCCTTGGCCGGGCTGATAGAGCGTGCTGTAGGGATTGCGGATCGCAGAGAGAAAGGTGCGGATATGGACGTTTTCGGTGATGAATTTATCCGTCTTTTCGGTGGAGGAATAGGGAAAGCCCTTCAGGGGCACGCCCGAGGGCAAGAGGCAATTTTTCCTTTGTATATAAGACGGCACGCCGCGCACGGGCGTCCATACAAGCTCGGTCAGCTGGCGGGCGCGCGCAAGGGCGGCGCGCTCTCCCCCGTTTTTCGGAAGGGTGCTTGTCAGCATAGGAGTCTCCTTTCGGTGCTTTCGGATCAGAGATATTCGATCTCGCTGCGGATCGCTCCGAGCTCGTCGGGCTTCTCCTCGAAGACCTTATCTTTATCCTCAAGCTTTAAAAACGCCTCGTAATAGCGCAGGCCGAATTCTCGGAGCGCAGGCGCAGAAAAATGCAGATTGTCGGGATTGGGAGCCAATCCCTCCGCCGAGGCAAAGCCGATCATTTTGTGCTTGTTCGGCAGATTTTGCAAAGTGTTATTTACAATTCTTATGCTTTCGTGGCGCGCGGACGGATAAAAATCATAAATAAAATCGCCGAGCCCGCCGACGATAAAGGGAACGTCGTAAAGATTCAGACGCCTGCGCAGGGCGTCAAAGATCCTCATTACCTTCTCTTCATACCGCGGCGCGCGCTCAGGGGTGGTGTCACTCTCGCCCTGGTGCCAGAGCACGGCGGCGATGGTGGAGGTGCGGCTTGCAAGCTCTGCCATATAGCAGGCGTGATCGAAGAGCAGTCCGCCGACCGCCCATTGGTCAAGGCAGGTGCCGCCGTCCGCGCAGGGAATGATGCCGACGTCCACGCCCTTCTCGTCGTGGTAGCACTTCGCAAAGCTTTCGGCAAGGTTGACGCACGCGGTTTTTCTGTCGGGGTTGACGGGCGTATACATCGGGATCCAGCGGCCGTTGCGAAGCACCTTCAGGCTCTCACCCTCATATTCGATGGGGGAGACGCCCTCGGAAAAGCCGCGCCCTGCCATATTGGATTGGCCGATGATCAGGACGGAATGTATCATTTTTCCTCCTTTGGGCATCAGAGATCCTTTTTCAGATGTCCCTTTTTGTATTTTATAAACAGAACGATGACGATCGGTATATATACGGCATCGAGCAGTACATAGGAGATGGGATAGCAACGGTAGATCGAGGTCAACGTCTTGGGAAGGAGCTTGCCGTAAACGAAGGTCATCCACACGGTGCGGAAGCCGAGCACGCCGCCAAGGTTGACCGACATCTGCAGCGTCGGATAGCCGAAGGCCTGAATGGTGGCGGCAAACGGCGTGGAATAGAGGAAGAAATAAAAGGCGAGATAATAGGTGGAGAGCTTGCCGCAGTATATGGAATCGGGGTTCGTTCCCACGAAGGGGTAGAGCAGCTGCTCGGCAAAGATATTCATCAGAAGTCCGAGCGTGAAGGTGATCAAAAACAGCATAATGCCGCAATAGATGAAGCTTTTTCTCACGCGCTCGGGCTTGCCCGCACCGAGATTCTGCCCGATGAAGGTCTGCGCGGCCACGTGGAAGGCGGCGTTGATCGAAAGAACGATCTCCTGCAGCTGCGCGGCGGCGCTTTCACCCGCCACGGTCGGCGCGCCGTATTCGTTCAGCGCCGAGTAGATCAGAATGTTCGAGATGGAGAAGAGGGCGCTGCAGATGCCGTTCGGAAGCCCGTAGCGCAGGATCTTCAGAAAATATCCCCAGTCCATACGCAGGGTACGGAGCGAAATGTGGCAGGGCCCGTCCATACGGAACAGCCGAAAAAGCGAGAGCCCCGCGCCGATGACCTGCGCCAGCACCGTCGCAAGCGCGACGGCTAAGATCTTAGAGGCAAAAAGCAGACAGAAGACGAGGTTCATCACCACGTTCAGACCGCCGGAGATGAGCATATAGTAAAGCGGGCGCTTGCTGTCTCCCGATACGCGCAGGATCGCGGAGCAGTAGTTGTAAAGAAGGATCGCAGGCATCCCCGCCATATTCACCACGGCGTAGAGCCACGCCTCCTCAAAGCATTCGGGCGGGCAATTCATCACCCCGAGGAGCGTTTTCATCAGAGGGATGCTGACGGCGGCGAGCAGGACGCCGATGAGAAGCGCGCTGAGGATCGAGGAGGAAACGGTCCGCCTTGCCTTGTCCTCCTCCTTTCCGCCAAGATAGCGCGCAAGCAGAACGCTCGTGCCGACCGATATGCCGATGGAGAGATTCTTGAACAGATGCAGAAGGGGGCCGGTGCAGCCGATGGAGGCGACCTCGTTGCCCACCGAGAAGAGGTTCACCATCGCCATATCCACGGCGTTGAAGAGGGTCTGCATCACATTCGCTAAGATGATGGGGATGACGAAGATCAGAATAGAGGAGCAGAGCGGGCCGTCCGTGATCCGGTCGGCTTTTTTTATTTGTTTTTCATTCCTGTCGGCCTTAACGGCGGTCATTTTCTTCTCCCTTCTCGGATTTTGACTTTTTCCTTTCAGATCTTGTATTGATACCGATCGGTTTTTAACTGCCAAAACAGATAGGCGACGATCGGGGCGTAGACGAGGAAATTCATAATATAGGTGATCGGATAGCAAAGATAGAGCATATCCAGCGTGGGATTCAACGGGTATAGGAGCTGCATCCAGAGTGTGCGCAGCCCCAGCACGGAGCAGACGTTGATCACCGTTTGCAGCGTGGGGTGGCCGAAGGCCTGGATCGTGGATGCCAGGGGGTTGACCGTGAGTATGTAAAAGAGCATCACGTATTTCATACGCACCGCGCCCTGCGCGATAGAGGCGGCGTCACCCGCAACGAAGATCGAGAGCAGCGGCTCGCGGAAGAGATAGATCGCGATCGCGAGCGTCGCGGTCGTTATAAGACCGGCGAAGAGGCAATACAGGAAGGAGCGATAGACGCGCTCCTTTTTTCTTGCGCCGAGGTTCTGCCCCACGAAGGTCAGCGCCGCGGTCTGAAAGGCACCGCCCGCCATACCGACGATAGATTCGTACTGAATGGCGGCGGTGTTGCCTGCGATGGCGGCAGGGCCGAAGGAATTGATCGCGGACTGCACCTGTACGTTCGTCAGAGGGAAGAGCGCGTTGGTCAATGCGGTGGGAAAGCCGTAGAGAAGGATCTTTTTGAGTGCGGAGAGATCAAATTTCGTGTTCTTGATATCCCAGCGGCAGACGCCCTCCGCCACCGTAAGGCGGCGAAGCGCAAGAAATGCGCCCACGGCCTGCGCGGTCAAGGTTGCCAGCGCCACGGCAATCACCAAACGGTCAAAAATGAGACAGAACACGGTGTTCAGCACCACGTTGACCGCGCCCGAGATCAGCATATAATAGAGCGGCCTTCCGCTGTCACCCGAAACGCGCAGAATGGCGGCGCCGTACTGATTCAGAAGCAAAAAGGGTGCGCCGAGAAAGTAGATGACCGAATAAAGCGTGGCATCGGCGAGGCACTCCTCGGGGCAGTTCATAAGCGCAAGCGTTCCCTCGCTGAAGAAGAAGCCGACGAGGGCGAGCAGCACGCCCATGCCCGCCGCGGCGATCACGGCGGTGGAGATCATGCGCCTTGCATTCCGATCGTCTCCCTGGCCGACGAGGCGGGCAAGCACGATATTCACGCCGCCACAGAGACCGACCGAGAAGTTCGTGAACAGAGAGATCACGCTGCTCGTCGCGCCGACCGAGGCGATCTCGTTTCCCTTGGCAAACCAGGAAAGCACCATCATATCCGCCGCATTGAAGAGCGTGGCCACGATATTGGCAAGAAGGATCGGAAATGCAAACTGGAGCAGGGTAACGAAAAGCGGTCCGCTCGTCGGATCAAGGTCCGTGCGTTTTGAAAACAGACTTCGTTTTTTTCTTTGCGCACAGGATGTATCCTTGGGAATACTGTTTGACATGTGGCGTTCCTTTCTTGCGTTTATTTTTTCAGATTTTTTCTTTATATTTTCCCTTGCGGTAGCGAAGGAGCAGAAAAACGACGGCGGCGGCGTTGACTGCGTGCGTCAATATGAGGGACACCGGGAAGCAGAGATAGAGATTTTCTACGGTGGCGGGGATCGTTTTACCGTAAACGAACTGCATCCATACCGTCCGAAGACCGAAAATACCTGCGAGGTTGATTGCCGTTTGCAGCTGCGGATATCCGAAGGCCTGGATCGTGGATCCGAAGATATTCATTGCGATCGGATAGCAGAGCAGAACATAGCGGATACGCACCAGCCCCGCTTCGATGGCGGCAGGATCATCGCCTGTGAAGATAGGGAGCAGCTGTCGGCCGAAAAAGAACACGGGAAGAACGATCGAAAGTGCCACGGCGGTCTCCATCGCCTGCACATAAAAGAAGGTGCGATATACACGCCGGGGCTTTTTTGCACCCAAGTTCTGCCCGATAAAGGTCGTTGCCGTTGATGCAAACGCGCCACAGGCGAAATTCACGATGCTTTCATATTGCGAGCAGGCCGTGTTGCCTGCGATCACTGCGGCACCGTGGGCGTTGATGCCGGTCTGCACCTGCAGATTGGAGATCGGGAAGAGCAGCTGCGTGATTGCCGCAGGCAGACCGTACCGCAGCATATCCCCGAAGGTCGCCGGATCAAAGCGCATTTTTTTGATATCCAGATGGGCAACGCCTTCCGTTGAGGCAAGGCGGCGTATCGAAAGGAACGTGCCCAATGCGTTCGAGGCCAGTGTGGCGATTGCTACGGCAAGCACCTTCTGCGGAAGGATGAGACACAGAAGAATGTTCAAAACGAGATTGGCAGATCCGCCGGCCATCATATAATACATGGGATGTTCACTGTCTCCCGAAACGCGGAGTGCGGCGGCGTAGCTATATACGAGATAAAAGGGCATGCCGAGAATGTAGATCGTGGCATAGAGCGTTGCATCTTCGAGGCACTCGGCAGGACAATCCATCCCGCGCAGGGCGAACGGAATGGTCAGTGCGCCCGCCAGGGCTAAAACAACGCCGAGAAGGATGCCTGTCAGAATTGAGGTGGAGAGCACGGTTTGCGCGCGCTCCCGATTGCCCTCGCCAAAGCATCGCGCAAGAATTACGGTAGCACCGACGCCAAGTCCGACGGAGGCGTTTAAAAACAAAGCGGTCAGCGCCGTGGTGGATCCAAGCGCAGCGACCTCGTTTCCCACGGCAAACCGCGCGAGCACTGCCATATCCACGGCATGGAAGAGAGCCGAGAGAACGTTGGAAATGATCAATGGAATGGTAAAAGCGATCATTGAGGAGAACAGCGGCCCCTCGGTCAGATTTGGATTTTTCTTTCGAGCAAAAGGATTCATATCAAAGCACCTCGAAAAAAATCAGATCTTTTTCTTGTATTTTCCCTTGCGGTAGCGAAGCAGAATGACTACGATGCAGATCGCGTAGCAGCCCGTGGTAAATATGTAGGAGACGGGGAAGCTCGCCAGCACCATCGGGTAGGTCTCGGGTACGAGGTTACCGTACACGAATTGCATCCAGAGCGTACGTACGCCGAGAATGCCCGCAATGTTGATCGCCGTTTGCAGTGTGGGATAGCCAAAGGCCTGGATGGCAGGTCCCAGCGGCGTATGCAATAGGCAGTAGGAGAAAAGCATGATCCGCATGCGCAGCATACCCGCCGCGATCGCCTCGGGATTCTGCCCCGCGAAAATAGGAAGCAGCTGCCTGCCGAAGGTACAAACGATGGCGGAGGTGCCGAAGATAAGACAGAATTCAAGGATCAGCACGTAGAAGAAGGTGCGGTATACGCGCTTCGGCTTCTTCGCACCGAGGTTTTGCCCCATGATTGTCAGCGCAGTGGCGGAAAGACCGACGTTGTAGGAGGCGACCATCTGCTCGTATTGCTGGCTTGCCGTGTTGCCCGCAACGAAGTTTGCGCCGTAGGAGTTGATGCCGGCCGCGATCTGCATATTTGCGATCGGGTAAAGGCAGGAGGTGATCGCGGTAGGCAGACCGAAGAGAATGATGGTCTTGAAGGAGGAAAAATCGAAGCAGGTCTTCCGTATATCCCAGCGGCAAGCACCCTCCGCGCGGGAGAGGCGACGCAGGGCAAGGATCGCCGCGACGCCCTTGGAGAGGGCCGTGGCAAGCGCCACCGCCATCACCTTATTTTCCTTTAGGAGCAGGCAGAAGATGACGTTCAGCACGAGGTTCAAAACACCCGCGATCAGCATATAGTAGAGCGGTCTCTGGCTATCACCGCCGACACGGATGATCGCCGCGGCGTAGTGGTAGAGCAGAAGCAGGGGCATACCGATAAAGTAGACGGTGGCGTAAAGCGTTGCATGCTCGATGCACTCGGGCGGACAGTTGGTCGCTATCAGAAAGGGGCGTGAGATAAAGCTGCCTATGATGGCAATGATGCCGCCGAGTCCGACACTCGCGATCAGGGCGGTGGAGATCACCTTTTGCGCTCTTTCCTTATTGCCTTCTCCGAACAGGCGGGCAAGCACGATGTTGACACCGACGCAAAGGCCGGTTGCCAGGTTCTCGAGCAGGTGCGTCAGCGACGAGGTCGTGCCCACAGAGGCAACCTCATAGCCCGTGGAGAACCACGAAAGCACCATCAGATCCATGGCGTTGAAGAGCATGGAAACGAAGTTCGCAAGGATCAGGGGAAGCGCAAACAGAAGGATCGTTTTGAAGATCGGCCCGTTTGTCAGATCCAGATCTGTACGCCTGGCAAAAATGCTTCTGCGCTTTGCGAAAAAGCCGCGTCTTTGCGCCGTACCGACGGAGGGGTTTTTATTCATATACGAATCCTTCCTTTCGAGGTTGAGACCTTTTTATGCTCATTCTTTTCGCGCGCAGATGTCTAAAATAGTAGTGTTACCTTTAATTTTAACATATCTTGAAAAAAAGTCAATTGACTTTTTCAATGACTTTTCCCTTTTTTTCTTCTTTTTTTCGGGTATTTGTACAAAAATGAAATTTGTCCACCCGATTTGCCGTTTTTTTCAAAAAAAGCTCTTGTAATCACTTGAAATATTTAGTATAATATGTATGATGGGGTAAAATGGATAAAAAATAATGAGAAAAGGAAAGGGAAGATAAGAATGCAAACGTTTGAAAGCATACGCAAGGATAAGGCCATTGCTACATATATCGAGGCGGCGGACCGATCGCTCTCCGCCATCGGCTTCACGGAGCATAGCTTCCCGCACGCCCTGCGCGTCGCCGAGGTGGCGGCGAGCATATTGGCGGCCGTCGGCTACGACGAAAGAATGCAGGAGCTCGCGCGTATTGCGGGCTATATGCACGATATCGGCAATCTCGTCAACCGCCAGCGGCATTCCGAGACCGGCGCCACGCTGGCCTTTACCCTGCTTTCGGCGCGCGGCTTCTCTCCCGATGAGATCGCGCCCATCGTCAGCGCCATCGGCAATCACGACGAGGGCTCGGGCTCTCCCGTCAGTCCCTTGGCGGCGGCTCTGATCCTTGCGGATAAGTCCGACGTGCGCCGCAGCCGCGTGCGCGACGGAAGCCTTGGGCATATCGCAACGGATATTCACGATCGCGTGAATTACTCTGCCACCGATGCGCGCCTCACGGTCAAGGACGGAGAGGTCACCCTCTCGCTCACGATCGATACTGCGATCAGCTCGGTGCTGGAATACTTTGAGATCTTCACGGAGCGCATGCTTCTTTGCCGCAAGGCGGCGATGACGCTGGGGCTCAGATTTCGTTTGTTTGCCAACGGACAAGCGTTGTTTTGACAACGATTGTTTGCAAATATGTGTATTTTGACGTTTTTTTGTAAGAAAGGAATTGAAAAAAAGAAAAGAATGGGAAAAATGACAATTGAACAGATCCGTGCAAAACGCGCCTTCATCTGCGATATGGACGGCGTGATCTATCATGGCAACCGCCTGATCCCCGGGGCAAAGGAATTCCTCGATTGGCTGTATAAAAACGGAAAGGATTTCCTCTTTCTGACCAACAGCTCCGAAAGATCGCCGAAGGAGCTGGCGCAGAAGCTTTCGCGCCTCGGCCTTGAGGTCAGCCCGGATCACTTCTATACGAGCGCTCTTGCGACGGCTTCCTTTATTGCAGGGCAGTGCCCGGGCGGCTCGGTCTACGCGATCGGCGAGCCGGGACTGACGAATGCGCTTTACGAGGCGGGGCTTTCGATGAATGATATCAACCCCGACTACGTGGTGCTGGGAGAGACGCGCAGCCTGAACTATGAGAAGATCGAGAAGGCGGTGCAGCTCGTGTTCGGCGGTGCAAAGCTGATCGGCACGAATACCGATCTGACCGGTCCCTCCGAGAAGGGCATCATCCCCGCCTGCCGCGCACTGATGGCACCGATCGAGCTGACCACGGGCAAGCAGGCCTACTACGTCGGTAAGCCGAACCCCCTTATTATGCGCCACGCAAAGAATAAGCTCGGCTATCACCGCGCCGAGGTCGCCATCATCGGCGACCGTATGGATACGGACATCGTGGCGGGCGCGGAGAGCGAGATCGATACCGTTCTGGTGCTCTCGGGCGTGACGGACATTGAAACGATGAATAAGTTCGCCTATGGGCCGAGCATCGTGCTTTCGGACGTCGGCGAGATCGCTCGGGACTAATTCATTTTCGGTAAAAAGAAAGGAAGAAAAAATGGATATTCTTGCTTTGATCTGCGGCCTGGCTCTGTTCCTTTACGGTATGGATTCTATGGGCAATGCGCTGAAGAAGAGCGCGGGCTCGGGCCTGAAGGCTACTCTCGGTAAAATGACCGCCAGCCCCTGGCGCGGCTTCGCGCTCGGTCTTGGTGTGACGGCGATCATTCAGTCCTCCTCCGCGACGACGGTCATGGTCGTCGGCTTCGTTAACTCGGGAACGATGACGCTCTTGCAGGCGATCAGCGTGATTATGGGCGCGAACGTCGGTACGGCGGTCACCGCGTGGATCACCGGTCTTTCGGGCATCGGTGAGGGCGGCGCCGCAGCGGTTGCCGCGCTGAAATGGCTGAAGCCCTCCTCCTGGATGCCGCTCGTGGCACTTGCGGGCGTCGCGCTGATCATGTTCGCAAAGCGCAGCCGCAGGAAGGATATCGGTACGATCCTGATCGGCTTCTCGATTTTGATGGTCGGTATGGATATGATGGGAGATGCCGTCGGCGGTCTGAAGGACAGCGAGGCCTTCCAATCGATCCTCACGATGTTCAACAATCCGATCCTCGGCGTGCTGGCGGGTCTTGTGCTGACGGCGATCGTCCAGTCCTCCTCCGCCTCGATCGGTATTCTGCAGTCGCTTTCCACCACCGGCGCGATCACCTACGGCGCCGCGATCCCGATCATCCTCGGTCAGAACATCGGTACCTGCGTGACGGCGATGCTCTCTGCCATCAGCGCCAATAAGAACGGTAAGCGTGCCGCCGTGGCGCATCTGTACTTCAACGTGATCGGCGTGGTGTTCTGGCTCTCCGCCTTCTATCTTGTCGATCTGTTTGCCAACTTCGCGTTCGTGGACAGCACCATCAATATGTGGGGCATTGCCGCGGTGCATACGATCTTCAAGCTCCTGGCGGTCGGCCTTCTGTTCCCCTTCTCGAAGTATCTTGAAAAGCTTGCCACCCTGACCGTCAAGGATAAGGCGGATGACGATGCGCCCTCCAAGCTTCTCGACCCCCGTCTCATCGCCACACCCGCGATCGCCGTACAGCGCGCGACCGAGGTGACCGCGACGATGGCGGGCATCGCCTGCACCGCGCTGCGCAAGTCGATTCGTCTGATCACCGTGTACGATGCGGATGAGGCGGATCTTGTGCGCGATCTGGAAAACAAGGCGGATATGTACGAGGACGAGCTTGGCTCTTATCTTGTGAAGATCAGCGCAGCGGATCTGACCGTTGCGGATAACCATCAGCTGACGAAGCTTTTGCATATCATCGGAGATTTTGAGCGTATTTCCGACCATGCGGTGAATATCGTTGAGTCCGCAGAGGAGATCCGCTCGAAGAAGCTTGCCTTCTCGCAGGAGGCGCAGCGCGAGCTTGCGGTGATGACCGCGGCGATCGGCGAGATCCTGGATATCAGCGAGCGTGCCTTCTGTGAAAACGATCTCTCCCTGGCGTCGAGGATCGAGCCTCTCGAGCAGGTCGTGGATTCGCTGAAGGATCAGATCAAGGCCAACCATATCAGACGCCTGCAGAAGAGCGAATGCTCCATCGAGCACGGCTTCGTGCTTTCGGACCTTCTCAACAACTTCGAGCGTGTTTCGGACCACTGCTCCAACGTCGGCGGCTGCATCATCGAGCTTGCCCACGATGCGCTCGATCTGCATAAATACCTCTCTGAGGTCAAGGCGGAGGATGCTGCTTTCAAGAGCGATTACGATGCCTTCGCGAAAAAGTACGCTTTGTAATTTCAGAAAGAAAGCGGTGCGATCTCTCGGTCGCACCGCTTTCCTATAGGGGGAGAAACGATGAAAAAATACATGCTCATCACGGGCGCCGGCGGTGGAATGGGCCGCGCGGCGGCCGCGCATTTTGCCTCTCTCGGCTACGGGGTGCTCGCCCTGGACGTAAAGCCCTGCGAGGAGGGGGATAATATCACTTATATTGAGGCGGACGTCACCTCAGAGGAGAGCCTGCGCACGGCTTTTGCGAGGATCAGGGAAGAGACGGAGTCGCTCTTCGCGGTTTTGCATTTTGCGGGGATCTATATGCTGGATTCGCTTGTGGAGATGGAGAGCGATGCCTTTCGGCGCATCCTGGAGATCAACCTCACGGGGGTCTTTTCCGTCAATAAGCTTGCCCTGCCGATGCTTTCGGCGGGGAGCCGCATCCTGATCACCACAAGTGAGCTTGCGCCGCTCGATCCCTTGCCCTTCACGGGCATTTACGCTGTGACCAAGGCGGCGCTGGATAAGTACGCCTACGCGCTCGCTATGGAGCTGCAGCTGAAGGGCATCGCCGTTTCGGTGCTGCGTGCGGGCGCGGTAAAGACCGATATGCTCGGCGCATCCACCGATGCACTCGCGCGCTTTTGTGAGAGGACGGCGCTTTATACCTGCAACGCGAGGCGCTTTCGCGCGGTGGTCGATCGGGTGGAGGCGCGCGCCGCCTCTCCCGAGCGGATCGCGAAAAAGGCGGAAAGGATCCTTCATAGGCGCCGCCCTCCCTTCGTGAATGCGATCAACCGCAATCCCTTGCTCCTGCTCCTTCATATGCTGCCGAAGCGGCTGCAGCTTTTTATTATCCGAAGGATCCTGAAATGATTTGAGAGGCACCGTAAAAAAGCGCTCCCCACGCTTGGGCGTTTCCCTTAGGGATTTGAATTGAATCAATCATAAAACTCGTCTTTTAATAAGTCGAGTTTTCTTTTACCACGCAAAACAAATTGAATTAAATTTTATTTTATGTTATAATAAACTCACCGATAAATAAGAATTTGACGGAGTGTATAATGAGCAAAAAATTAACCGA
>JAGBBQ010000033.1 GCA_017938425.1 Clostridia bacterium
GTGAGCGCATCCTTGAAGGGAGACCTTATATATGGAAAAATATATTTTGGCGCTCGACCAGGGCACGACCAGCTCGCGCGCTATCCTTTTCAATAAGGCGGGCAAAACCGTCAGCATGGCGCAGAAGGAATTCCTGCAGATCTTTCCGAGGGAGGGATGGGTGGAGCACGATCCGATGACGATCTGGTCCACGCAGATCTCCGTCGCCACCGAGGCCCTGCTCAAGATCGGCGGCAGCTGGGAGGACGTGGCAGGCATCGGCATCACCAACCAAAGAGAAACGACGGTCGTATGGGACAGAGAGACAGGGCTTCCCGTTTATAACGCCATCGTATGGCAATGCAGGCGCACCGCAGATAGGACCAAAGCACTGATCCGCGACGGCTACGGCGAGATGATCCACGAAAGGACCGGCCTTTTGCCCGACCCATATTTTTCCGCTACGAAGATCGCCTGGATCCTCGACAACGTGGAGGGCGCAAGAGAAAAGGCGGAGGCGGGAAAGCTTTGCTTCGGCACGGTGGACACCTGGCTTCTTTACAATCTCAGCGGCGGCAAGCTTCACGCCACCGACTACAGCAACGCATCCAGAACGATGCTCTTCAATATCAAGACGCTTTGCTGGGATGAGCAGCTTCTGAAGCTCTTCTCTATTCCCGCGTCGATGCTGCCCGAGGTTCACCCATCGTCGCATCTGTTCGGCTACACAGATCCGAAGCTCTTCGGCAGGGCGCTGCCGATCGGCGGCATTGCGGGCGACCAGCAGGCGGCGCTTTTCGGCCAGTGCTGCTTCGAGAAGGGCGACGTAAAAAACACCTACGGCACGGGCGGATTTCTGCTGATGAACACGGGCGATGCACCGTATTTCTCGAAAAACGGCCTTCTGACCACGGTTGCCTGGGGGCTTGACGGCAAGGTGACCTATGCACTCGAGGGCTCGGTCTTTACCTGCGGCTCCGCGATCCAATGGCTCAGAGATGGGCTGAAGATCCTTGACAGCGCGCAGGACAGCGAATACTATGCATCCAAGGTTACGGACGCGGGCGGGGTTTTCGTGGTTCCCGCCTTTACAGGGCTCGGCGCGCCGCACTGGGATCCCTATGCACGCGGACTGATCATCGGCATCAGCCGTGCCACCACGAAAAACCATATCATCCGCGCGACGCTGGAGTCGCTTGCATACCAGACAGCGGACGTCGTGGCGCTGATGGAGGCGGAGACCTCCCTTCGGGTACCCGCGCTGCGCGTGGACGGCGGCGCCTGCAAAAACGATCTCCTACTTTCTATCCAGGCAGATCTGCTCGGCATTCCGATCGAGCGCCCCGCCTCCGTGGAAAGCACCGCGCTCGGTGCGGCATACCTTTGCGGACTTGCCGTAGGCATGTATAAGGGCGTGGACGATATTAAAAAGGGACGCAGCGTGGAAAAATGCTTTACCACTGAAAAGGACGGTGCTTACAGAGAGACCTGTATGAAAAAATGGCGCCGCGCCGTGGAGCGTGCGCTCGCCTGGGCGGAGGAATGACCGCTTTGCCGTATGAAAACGAGGCAGAAGATATGCTTCTGCCTCGTTTTTTTATTGCTTTTTCATTTGTCTTAAAAAAAGAACGATCGCGAGTGCGATAAGGACAACGGCGTAGCCGAGCACCCATAAAAGATGCGGCAGGGCATCCGCAAAATTGCCGAGAAGGACGGCGCGCTCCATTTCGACCGCGTGCACAAACGGCAAAAGGTATGCTGCCTTCTTGAAGACGCCGCCGACGAGATCCAGATCAAACCAAATGCCGGAGAGCCAGGCAGAAAGGTTCGTGAGCAAGGCGCCGCACAGTCCTCCGACCTGCTTATCGTTTAAAACACTGCCGCAAAGCAGACCGATGCCGATATACATCAGCGCCACGGGCACGGAAAAGAGGACGGAGAGCAGGACGTTCACCGTCATCGTAAGACCGAGGATGAGCGCGAAAATATAGGTTACGATGCATTCCGAAAGCGCGATCGGGATCAGAGGCAGCGTATAACCGAGGATGAAATCCGCGGGTGTCATCGGCGTGGTATACAGTCGGTGCATAAAGCTACTCTGCCGATCCTTCGCGATCAAGGTGGCAGAAAAGAGCGTCATAAATGCAAGCCCGAAAACGGCAATGCCCGGCGCAAGGTGCTCTATCTCAAAAAGCGGCACCGGAATATTCGCCTGAATCGCGCTCAGAAGCAACAAAAGCACCACGGGAAAGCCGAAGAGAAACGCAAGGTTCAAGGGATCGCGGATGATCTCCTTAAAGCTTCTGTTTGCAAAGGTCAACATTCTCATATCTCTCACATTGCCTCCCTTACGATCTTGACGAAGGCGGCCTCAATGCTTCCCTCGCCCGTATTCTGCTTTATATTATCCGGCGTATCGCACAAAAGAAGCCTGCCATCCTTCATAATTGCGATATGATCCGAGAGCGCCTCGGCCTCCTCCATATAGTGCGTCGTGAGGATCACGGTGATCTTGCCCTTCAGCGCACGGATCATGTCCCACAGGTCACTTCTCGCAAGAACGTCGAGCCCGAGGGTCGGCTCATCGAGGAACAAAAGTCTCGGCTCGCTGACGAGCGCCATTGCGATGCTGAGCCTTCTTTTATAGCCGCCCGAGAGCTTTCCTGCCTTGCGGTTAAAGACCGAGGAAAGCGCCAGAAGGCGGGTGACCTCCTCAATTTTTTCGGCAGTCTTTTCCTTTGAAAAGCCGTGGATGCCGCAGATGAGGGCAAGATTTTCCTTTACAGAAAGGCCCGGCGCCACCGCCGTTTCCTGCGGAGAGACCGCGATCTGTTTTTTGACGGCTGCCGTCTCGGTGCGGATGCTTTTTCCAAAGATAAAGGCATCCCCCTGTGTCGGCGCGGAAAGGCAGGAGAGCATTTTGACGGTCGTGGTCTTCCCCGCGCCGTTCACACCGAGCAAGGAGAAAAGCTCCCCCTCTTCGACCGTGAGCGAAAGTTCGTCCACGGCCGTAATATCCTTATATTTCTTTGTCAAATTTCTTGTTTCAATTGCAGGCATTGCCGTTTTTCTCCTTTATTAGTTTATCGCGCGCGCCTTGGTAGACATCGGTCAGCATTTGGCTGATCAGCGACTCCTCGAGCGGCAAAAACGCCGTCGCGAGCATCGTTCCGATGCCATGCACGCAGGACCACATTTCCATATGCAAAAGCGTGGCTGTTTCTTCCGAAAAGCCGTTGGCCTTCATGATCATTTCGACCGACTGCTGAAAATCGGGGGAGGCAGACCTGCGCTCGCCGCTCCTGTCCCGCATAAACAAAAGCTTGAACAGCTCCTTTTCCTCTCTTGCGAATCGGATATATGCCATACCGTACGCCTTATACGGCGGGTATTTTCCCGACGAAAGCTCTTTATCTATCATCAAAAGATAAAGACGGTAGGCGTGCTCGATCACACCCTCGCGCAGAAGCTCCATGGATGCGAAGTTTGAGAAAATGGGCTGCGTGGAGCATCCAAGCGCGGATGCGAGGCTTCTCGCATTGATCGCAGAGTCGCCTCCTTCTCTTTGCAGCGAAAGGGCGGCATCGAGTATCTCTTCCCTTGTTATTTTCACCTTAGGCGGCATTTTTAACCTCCGTTATATAGCATTTGTTATATATCAATTGATATTTTATCATATAAAATACGGATTGTCAATAGAAAAAAGAAAAAAACGACCGCGAGGGTCGGTTTTTTCTATGGGATTCGAGAGCCGAGACGGAGGCGCGAACGCAACACAGGCGAGGGGTGAGATATGGGATTACTCCTTGCGAGCATAAAAGCCTTGCGGCTTTAAATTCATCCTTTTTCTAAGATGTCGCTCCGTGACGTTTCTTTTATGGGATTCGAGAGCCGAGACGGAGGCGCGAACGCAACACAGGCGAGGGGTGAGATATGGCATTACTCCTTGCGAGCACAAAAGCCTTGCGGCTTTGGCACTTCGTGCCTTGCTTCGCTTTCGCGAAGCGCTCGCGGAGCAATCTTCGCTCGCACACTTGCAAGCGAGCTTGCAGATGCACTTCGCTCGATTATCGAACCTCGGCGCGCATTGCGCGCGAGGTTCATGCCATATCTTGCCCGATAACAGAAAAAACCGACCACGAGGGTCGGTTTTTCTGTTATGGGGTGAGATATGGGATTCGAACCCACGGCCTCCAGGGCCACAACCTGGCGCTATAACCAACGTAGCTAATCCCACCATACGGTGCGTCAATGGCGTGCCTTGAGGGACTCGAACCCCCGACCTACTGCTTAGAAGGCAGTTGCTCTATCCAGCTGAGCTAAAGGCACATGCTCGACAACGCATACTATTATATCAGTTTTTTTCCTGTTTGTCAATACCTTTTCAGAAAGTTTTTTACATATTTTGCGTTTCATATTAAAATAAATAAGTAAAATCTCTTGACAAACGAGGATGCGTGTGATATAATATCTTGTGGTTCGGACACCGTGTCCGACTCCTTGCCACCAAGAAGGTGGCCTTAATGACCATAAGGAGGTGTAAATTCAGATGGAGAAGAAGATTTGTTCTTACGAGACCCTGTTTGTTATCAGCGGCAACGTTACCGAAGAGGATTACGTAGCACTGAAGGACAAGTTCGTTGGTCTTATCGGCGAGAACGGCTCCGAGGTAGCAGTTGACGAGTGGGGCAAGCGCAAGCTGGCTTATGAGATCAACTACATCACCGAGGGCTACTACGTTCTCGTTTCCTACAAGAGCGAACCCACTTTCCCTCTCGAGCTTGAGCGTGTGCTTGGCCTGAACGAGAACGTTATCCGTTCTATGACCACCACGAAGTCCGAGAAGGCTCCCAAGGCCGCTGCTCCCGCAGCTAAGGCTGAGGAAACCGCTGAAGTTGCTGAAGCAACTGAGGAATAATTTAACGGAGGCAGCAAAACATGGCAAGTTTCAATAAGGTTATCCTGATCGGAAACATGACGGCTGATCCCGAGCTGAAGCAGACGCAGACCGGTACCTCGGTTTGCAGCTTCTCTATCGCGGTAAACCGCCGTTTCTCTAAAAACGAGCAGGGCCAAACGGTGGACTTCATCAACATCGTTGCATGGAGACAGAGTGCCGATTTCGTCTGCCGTTATTTCAAAAAGGGCAATCCCATTCTTGTTTGCGGCCAGCTGCAGACCCGCACCTGGACCGACAATCAGGGACAGAAGAGATATGCGACCGAGGTCGTAGCAGACGAGGTTTCCTTCGTTGCTCCCGCCGGCGCGAACGCCTCTGCTCCTATGGGCAATGCGCCCCAGGGTGACGTTTACGCTCCCGCAGCATACGGTGCACCCGCATTCAACACCGCAGGATCTGCGAATTTCGAAGAAATTCCCAGTGACGAGAGCCTGCCCTTCTGATATGGGCAAGCCTCCGCTGCCGAATAGGCTCTTTACGGCAGCGCAATACAGAACTTGAGCCGGAAAGGTAAATTATCATGGAGAGAAATGACGCTCCTCGCGCTCCCTTCCGCCCCGTGCACAGAAAGAAGAAGGTTTGCATCTTCTGCCAGGACAAGGTAGCAGAGATCGATTACAAGGACGTTGCTAAGCTCAGAAAGTTCATTTCCGAGAGAGCAAAGATCCTTCCCCGCCGTGTTAGCGGCACCTGCGCTCTTCACCAGAGACAGCTTACCGTTGCTGTGAAGAGAGCTCGCCAGATGGCGCTTCTGCCCTACATTTCCAACTGATTTTTTGGATCTGCTTGTGGCATACAGAGAGAGCAGCACCGCAAGTGATGCTGCTCTCTTTTTTACACCGCTTACCGCTTGCGATGAAAGGAAATAAAGATGAGCTTAAGAGTTGCACTGATCGGCTACGGCGTGATCGGACACGTACACGCACCCATTATAAAAGAGCACGCGACGCTTTGCGCAGTCTGCGACACGGATCCCGACAAAGCCTCCGATTTCAAGGATATTCCCTTCTACACGGACTATAAGGAGATGCTCCTTAAGGAAAAGCCGGATATCGTTCATATCTGCACGCCGCATTATCTGCATACGGAAATGATCCTTACCGCGCTTTCTATGGATATCCACGCGCTTTGCGAGAAGCCGATGTGCATAAACGAGACGGATATCGGCAGAATTCTCGAGGCAGAAAGAAATTCGAAGGCGATGCTTGGCATTTGCCAGCAGAACCGATACAATCCCGCCAATCTTTATCTGAAGGCGGCGGCAGACAAGGCGGCGACGAAAAGCGCAACGGGACAGCTCTGCTGGCATCGTGGAAAGGATTACTACATGAGCGCCGCCTGGCGCGGAAAATGGAATACCGAGGGCGGCGGCTGTCTGATCAACCAGGCGCTTCACACCTTGGATATCCTGCAATGGCTCGTTGGTATGCCGCGCGCTCTGCGTGCCACGGTTTCCAATATGACGCTTTCGGACACGACCGAGGTCGAGGACAGTGCGATCGTGCTCGGCGAGGGAGAAAATCCTTTTGTGCTCTCTGCGACGGTCGGCTTTGCCTGCGATCAGGCGGTTTCTGTCTCGCTGATGCTTGGCGAAAGAAAAATGACCGCGGAGGGCAATCGCGTTTACGAGGGCGATACGGTCCACGTTTTCGATAACGCACGGGAGCTTGGCAAGGCGTGCTACGGAAGCTCGCATGAAACGCTGATCTCAGATTTTTACGATTGCGTTACCACGGGAAGGCACTTCCCCATCGATGGCGCGGAGGCTGCCAAGGTCATCCGCCTGATCCTCGCCGCATACAAAAGCGAGGGAAAGCCCGTTACCATATAAAAGCACCGCAGTCTGAAGGCGGCTTCAAAAAACACGGTATATCACGAAAGCGATATACCGTATTTTTATTTGTGCCAAAAGCAATCGTATTCAACCGTTCGGTATTTTGATTTAAGCCTTATTCGATACCGCGCCATCCTTGTAAGCAGACACGGACGCATCAAGCGATTCTTTTTCGGCTTCGAATTACAGCGCAACGGTTACACCGTTAACGATAACGGTAAGGTTGTCACGCGTTTGAAGACCAAACGAGCCGTTATTGAAAACGAAGTGATCCTTCACGTTATCCGCGGTGATCGCAACGCCGTTGTAGGTGCAGTTATTGAAGGTCAAGGTGATGCTCTTGTTCGCATAGTTTGCACTCTGGAAATCAAGGTCAGCCTTGAACTCACAGTTCGTAAAGCTATTGGTCGTTCCACCGGCAGTAAAACGAATCGCATCTTCACTCCAAGTATTATCAAACGTAACGGTATCAAAGGTAGATGCCTTAACGGTAGAAATATAAACACTTGTGCTGTCGAAGGTCGAGTTGCTGACGTTTGCATAGCCTCTGATTGTGCTATTGCTCGGACCGAACGAAACGGCAGAGCCTTTGACCTTGATCGTAGAATCGGTGATATTCGTAGTGCCGTTCATGTTCTTGAATACAAAACCCGAGCTTGAACCCCAAAGGCTATCAGCCTCGGTAATGGTAAGACCGGAAACGTTCGTCACGGAAGCGGTGGTATCGGAACCGCTGGCGATCAGCAGCAATCCCTGACTTGCATTACCCTCAACAGTAGTATTCTTGATGGTGGTGTCAGAGCCGGAAACGGTGAGACCGTAGGAAGTGCCGGCGGACTGGTAAGTAACTCCCTCGATGGTGGTATTGTTACCATTGATGGTCGTAGTACCAACCGACTGAATGGTCATATCCTTTACGGTTAAGGCATTGGCGGTAACAGTAGCGCCGTTGGAAGCAACGGTAGTATTGTCGGCACCGTTACCAACAAGAATGATGTTCGAGGAGCCGTTCAACGCATCGGCAATGTTGTTAACGGATACCGTATTGCCTGCGGTAGAGTTGATAGAAACGCTGTCACCCGCAGTTATGTTTTCAAGAGCCTCGTTCAGCTGCTTTTCAGCTTCGCTGAGCTTGGTGTAAACCACGGTAATGTTGCTCTTCTTGGCCTGAGAGAAGGGCGTAAGATAATCGACGCTGAAGGTTACAACACCGGCAGCGGGATCATAGCTTGCCCAGGTGGTGGAAGGCATCATACCGTCCTTGTATACCTTTACGTCGTTTCTGCCTGCGCCGATGGGAAGCTCGACCGTGATATCGCTGTAGTTATAAATCTTGTTTCCGTTAGCCAAGACATAAGGATTGATGTAGTCGGCGATGCCGTCGACATAGATCTCATAACCGGTTGCAACCTGATTGGCGGTAAGCATACCATTGTAACCGCTTGCAACGTTCTTTACAGTGAGCTTCAGTGCGCTGACGGTATCGGAAGAGAGCTGCGCGAGCGCGGGAACGGTAACCTTGATCGTACCGTAAGGCAGATCTGCGGTCATAACGACCTCTTCGCCCAATTTGCCACCGTTATTCACGATAGAAGCGCTCTCGTTCACCGGCAGAAACTCGGCATTTGCATCATAGAGATCGTCAAAGCTGTCCATTTCGCTCGTCAGCTGCGTTGCAAGGAGCTGGATTACAAAGTCGGAGCCGATTTCCTTGTTCTGGTATTCGTTGCCTGCATCCTCGCGCATCTTAAGTGCGAGAGTGATCGTATCGCTCTTCTCTGCCGCAAGATCGCCGCTTGCATTTTCGGGCATACCTGCAAGAACCTCGGTAAGTGTACCTACGGGCGCAATACCGTCAAGCGCGGTGCGGTCTGCCACCTGTACGGCGGGATCTACGAAGTATACGTCGATCACATCCGAAAGGTCGGAAACGTCACCGTTTGCTGCGATACGAAGCTGATACTTGAGAGCAAGGGTACCTACGTTGCTGATCTTAATGTGGCGGACCTCAACGTAACCGGGCTCCCACTTATCGCTTTCGAAGATCGCACCCGTGGAAGCATCGGTCCAAACCGTTGCAGCCGCATCGGGATCCTCATTTCCCTTTGCCCAGTGCATCTCTACGTCAAGCGTACCGGACTTAATCACGTTGTTCGCACTCGTTACCGAATCGGTAAACCAAGCGAACGTCGTCCCGAGAAGCATCGAAAAGCATACAAGGAGTGTGATAACACTGCTGAGCAATGCTCTCTTCGTGGTTTTCGAATTCGTCATTTTGTTTTATACCTCCAATGTTAATTTTTTTCCTGACGAATATATCAAAACGCCTGCGGCGTTATGATCTAAAAATATACACCGATTATTACAATAGGTGTACGAAAAAACACGAAAGCAGCTGCTGTATATCGAAAATGTGACGGTTCTACTATGTAAAAAAGCCCTGATGTCAAGATATTTTTTGAAAAACGGTTAAATTGATATTTAATTTTTGCAATTCACGAGAAAACCGAGCGGAACTGCATTCGCCGGCAAAAATTCCGCGGGGATAATTGTTTATGAACCTCTGCACCTCGAGAATATAATCTTGGCTAAAATTTGAGATAGGGATGCCCTTGGGAATAAAGCGACGAATGAAACCGTTTTGGTTCTCATTGCTCCCGCGCTCGGAAGAACAATAAGGGTGGCAGTAATAAACGGTTGTGCGTTGCTTGCCGGTATACGGCGACAACTCAATGCCACGATAATTCGAAAATTCCGTGCCGTTATCAAAGGTTATCGAGCGGAAGATCTTCCGGAAATTCACGCTACCGATTCTGCGCTCGAGGCGATTAAACATACGCACGGTATCTTCGGCGGTTTTGCCGGGAGATTTCATAATGAGCTCGCACCGGGTGAGCCTTTCTGTCAACGTCAGAAGGGTCTCACCTTTTTTATTTGTTCCAAGCACGGAATCTCCCTCCCAATGTCCGAATACCGTGCGTAAAGCGACCTCGGACGGTCTGTTTTCAATCGAATGCTTCGGATTAACCAATTTCTTCGCCACCGTCTCTGTTTCTTTACGCTGCTTTCTTTTGCCTTGATGAAGCAGGTTCTTATTGCTGATCCGCAAAAATACGCCTTTGGATATGTAATTATACAAAGTGCCTCTGCAGACCTTCGTTTGGAACGTGAGCTTATGATCCTTGATATAAAGCAAGATCGCGCCAGGAGAATACCCCTTCAAAACCATATCCTCAACGAAAGCGGCAAACTTCCGATCGTTGCCGAGCTTGAGGGGCGCACCTTTCGCTGTGCAACTGATCTCGGCTCTAAGCTGCGCCTTATCGGCGCTATATTTGCGAATCTCCGTCCAATCGCTTTTGCGGTGGATATAATATCCTCGCTTTAATTCGTGATAGATTGCCTGGAAGGAATATCCCAGCTCCGAGGCGATTCTTTTAACAGGTATCCCTGCATTATAAAGCGCTTCCAATTTGTCGCGCATGCGCCGATCCATCGTTCGGTAGTGCTTAGTCGTTCTTGGCATAACTGCTCCTTTACGCTGCATTTTCCATTGCCAGGTAATGCGGAAGGCGCGGAGTTGCACGTTAAACCACTTGTGCAAACTTCCGCGTTTTCCTTCCGCAAATTCTTACCGGCTTAGATTTGATCCTCTTTTTTCATACGGTGATTCATAGGCCAAGGAGAAACTTCTCCGCGTTTCTCCCGGAAGACCGTATACTTCCGGCTCCCATTTCCTGCGAGGCATCACAACGCCCCCAAAAAGTAAATCGGGCAAGCGGTTGTATTTTTGAAAAACTTTTTCTTACACACGGGAAAAAACTTTTTCAAAAATCTCCACCGTGCGTAGCACCCGTTGACTTTTTGTTTTCGTTGCGATAATCCTTGATCAAGGGGTGATGCGAGGCATCACTCCCTTACACAACGGGACTAAAGCCAAGCTTCGCGCGGTCGGTGAGCGCGTAAGTTTCCCAACAGCGACCGGGAACGGCTGAACATTCCCGGGGTTGCAAAGCCGAACAAAAAAGAAAGGCAGGCAGAAAGGATATGGAGTATGAAGAAATGAGCTACGCCGTACATCTTCTGAGAGCGATTATCGAACTCATCGAAAAATGCAAGACTCTCGAAGAGCTTCGGGAGTCCGTGGCAAAGATACTGAACGAGGAATAAAAAATACCCACGGAGCGTATTCGTACCACTCTCCGTGAGTATTCGATAAACCAAGGGCGAGCCTGTCCGCCCTATAAGTATTTTTATTCTATCACATAATCGTAATTTTGTCAAGTCTCCCTCGGAACGGCGCCAGATCGGCGCCGTTCTTTCATATTGCCGCGCATCCCCCAAAACCTGAACGCACCCAAACCTATGCGGCAATATTCTGATCTATATCGTTCTGAAAATGGCTGTTCTGGAGATCTCTCTCGGCCTTGGTAGCCATGATATTCGCGTACTCGATGAAATCTGCGATCGATACGGTATTTGGAAGATCGAAGATCGAGGACATGGCATCCGTACAATAGCGCGCGGAGAAATCCTTCTTATCCATGCCGTAGAACTTTCGTTCCTTGGGCTTGCCGTCCATGCGGCCGCTTTCAACCTCAAGTTTGAATGTTTGAGAGCCGAAGAGCTTCTCTGTGCGGTCTACGTACTGTACAAATAAGGCGTTGACGTTCTTCATAAGGAAGATCAGCAGGGTGTTATCATCCCTGGCGCCGAGATAGCGCGTAAATAGATTCGTGAATGCGCGGGAGATCGCATGCACGGGATACAGGAGCCAATACGGCGAGAAGAAAGGCAGCACAGGGGATTTTTCGCCCTTGCTGTCGATGAAGACGACCTCTCCGACCTCGCGGCCGCCTGCGCCCCAATCCTCCGGGCGTTGCAGGTCGCAGAGCACGCGCACGAACACACGGTTGCGAATGACGGTTGCATGCCGTATCATCTTGAGGCATGCATTGAAAAGGTCGTTGCTCTGGGTGCACGGCTCCTTCTCCTCTGCATCGTCCTCTGACTTGCGCCGCTGCTTCCTGGAGGAAGCGGCCTTACGGATCTCGAGCTCGTTCTTGCGCTCCTTATCAATCTCGGATACAACATAGACGGCAAAGCCAAGCGCGTTTTTATTCGGATTCTCCTCGAGCATGCGTTTGCCGAGACGCAGCATATCGAAATCGATAATATGGCAATACCGGGAATAGAGATCCTGGTACTCGGGCTTTCTGCGGAAGAAATCATCATTCCAGAGAGGAAAATCCGTATCCTCCGTGGCATCCAGATCCACGCGAATGGAATAATTCGAGAAGATCAGCGACGTCTGGATGCTGTATACGAAGAACGCCTGCGCGTAATCCTCGATCGCATCGTAGAAGTGCGACACCGTGAGATTATCATTATGCGTTTCTTTGAAATGCGCAAGATCGTATCCAAAGGTAAGATCCATAAGCCCGGGCTTGCGCTGCAGCTTCTTTCTAAACCAGGCAAGCAGCTTATGTTCCTTCAGGTATTCATACTCGGATCTCCATTCCCGGATCCAACGTCGGATGGAGAACACGTCTACGATCAGATGCTCTTCCATACGGCGCTTCACCTCGTGGCGCAGCTTCGCCCAGGGAAAGTTAGGAAAAAGCATATCCACCTCGAGCAGGATCTCAAGCGCCTGATCGCGCAGCTGCTTCTCTGCAGAGAGGGCAAGTGAGGTCAACATCCTGGTTTTGCCGGTGCCCATATTACCGTAGATCACCGTAACCACGCCACGCTCGTTAAGGAAGCCTCGATTCTTGCGCTCGTTATGCTCGAGCTTGGAATATCCATGCTCCTTGGCAGCATGATCAAGCAACAAAAACGCCAGGATCACCCAAAGAATCGCGGGAAGAAAGCGGATCGCCGGCGTAAGATCTGCAAGCAGCTTGACGGCCTGTGTATATAATCCCGAAATATCAAAGGAAATCACAAAGTACAGATAAAAGGAAAGGGCGGCAACGCCGATGGAAAGAACGTTAAAATAAAGCACCCAAAGAAAGATCCAGGACTTGAGATAACGATCATTCTCTCCTATAAATTCAGCAAAGCTGCGCAACCAACGTACTACAGGATAAACGGTATTAAAGAGGATCTTCTTAAAGCACTTCAGAGCGCCGGAATCCTCATCGATCTTTCGCGGCAACGGTTCGCCGTTCTCATCAAGCTCCGGCTTTTTCGGCTCGGTGTATCTTTTGGCCTTTAGCCAAAGAGGCAGCAAGATCGGAAAAAGAACCGTCAAGACCTTGCAAACAATCGCAAGAAGATCCACCGTCTTCCACCAGAATGCCTCTAAATTCTCTTCAGACAAGAAGAGCGCCCAATACCGGCTCCACAATACCTTGAATTCCTCCCAGGTCCAAGGAAACAAACGCAGAGGCTTCCAGGGTGAGGGAGCGAATTGCCAGACTTGAGGATCATTGACGGTCGGACGAATCGGGCACGCATCCGGGTGATCTGCAAAGAGGCCGAAGACGTAATAGACCAGGCTTGTCCCCAGGTCACGGAACGCCTCTCCCACTCTCGGCAGCGCGTTGGGGAACAGAAAGCTCATCCCCAGGAAGCCAAGAGTGATTGCAATGCATATGTAGTGCCGGTAATCCCGGGGCAAGATAGGCTTTATGTTATCCCTCAAACGCGCTCACCTCGCTTATCTGATGCCCGGTGAAGATCACGTATGCGATCACCAGGAGCATTGCCAAGAAGAGAAAAAAATATAATGCTCGTTTCATTGGCGCAGCTCCTCAATACGTTCCGGGCGGATCGGCGCCACACTCTTCATAATAGGCTGCAGATCCGTACACGGTTGCACCACAAAAACGACAGTGCCCCCATTCGTCAGCTTCGGCTCTGCAGCTATGAGCATCGGGATCTTCAAGGGCAAAATTCGTTACAAAATTGAATGAAGGAAATTCCTTTGCTTCTTGCTTTTGCTTATCAGAAATGAAAATTACACCGAATTTATCCATCAAACTCATTTTCGTTCTCCTTATCAAACAAAATTTGCTCAAAATACGAACTATCTTTTAAATAGCACAAAAAAGCATCTATCCCTACACTTTCACAAAAAACAAAAAACTGCAAACAAGTTTTATACGCAGTAATATCTTTGTTGTAACGTTCGATAGACCGCCGCCGAAAGTGCAACTTCCTACACTTTGCTTTTTTTAGTGCCGATAAGCATTTGAAATACTCTTCTTGTATGTAAGAAATAACAATTCCTTTAATTTTTTCGAACTCGGGTTCAATATGCGAAACAGAGTATTTCTGCTTTGTTATATTAATGCCTTGAAAAAAACCTCTTTGCCAGATTTTTTTCTCATAAGGTGAATATCGACTCAACTTCGTTCTCCTTCTCAACGTTGATTCGTGGTGAACGTACACCACCTTTCGGATCTGAATGGTATCGGTTATCCGACACCATATGCCCGGGAAAATGGTGGTATATCGAAACACCACCATTGCCCCGGTGAATGGTGGTAATTGGCCGTACCACCATTCCACGCGGATCTAAACACACTTATTTTGACGCCACCGCGCCGGTGTACCGTTGCACCCCACAGAGGTGAACATATCCTTACAACCGGGACAATAGCATCTTTGATAGTCCTTGGAGATCGCCCATCCGTGCTTGCGGACCTCACGGTTCTCCGAGAGCGAAAACTCTGCCGTAAAGCCGCAGCTATCGCACTTGAAGACGTTCGTCTTTTTTATGTAAAAAGGCATCTTTCGCTCCTTTCGTGTATTTGGTTATCTTGCACAGTAAAAACGCTGCAGCTTAGCCCGATGCAGCGCCACGTAAGATCGTGATCCTCGTTCATCCACGGCGAATCGCAGCGTTTCCTTTGTGCAAGATGCTATATCAGAACAAAGACTTTTTCTCGCGTTTTTCTGCCGGTGCATAACCTCTTTCATACGCTTCGCTTATCAAACTATTCGTATTCTTACGACCGCGATCAACCTTGCCGAGAAGTGTTGCAAAACGCTTCAGCTCGGATGCGGAACTCGACTTTCTATTCTTGCGCGCAGACGTTCTATTGAAACTGCTTTTCTTCTTATAATTAGACCTTCTCTTTTTAAAACTTCTTGCCATTTTTTCATTCTCCTTTTTATTTATTGACTTTTACCATAATTGGGTGTATAATTTGATTATCAAACGTACGAGGTGGTTTATGCTGAATTTTTTGCTTGAAGTTGTGAATGCTGGGGTTGTTGATAACGCAACAAGTGGTGACAATGTGCCTGATATAGTTATAAAACAAATATTCGAAATCCCCGCAAGCACATTTTATTGGATAATGTTCGGAGTTCTTATAATCGGCATTTTTTTAGGAATATGGATCGGACATTTAATCCGCGTATTCAAGGATGCTCCAGTAGAACCTAAAAAAAACAATAACAAAAACAACGAATCCGAGAGCGAATAAAAGCTCTCTTTTTTATTGGCTTGATAACAACCGTTTAAGTACCCGAAAAGGCAGTGATACACACCACCATACAACCTGAAGCAATGCCGCCAAACACGAAAAGATCATCTTACACATAGTAAGAACAGGGCCGAAGAAGAAAATTATAAATACTACAACTGCAATCAGTGCAATCCAAAAAAGCAACTTCTCCCATTCATCATCGTAATTTTGCGGAACTGTAATATCTGGCTGATTACTTCCTGTTTGTTTATCATCCACAACGCCAAGATTATAATAAACGCCGTCATAAATAAACGCCATTCGAAAGAATGCTATCTCAAAAACTCGCGTTGCTTCATATTTTCCGGTATATGTTGTCAGCAAACCATCCCCTGAAGAAGAGCCTTGCAATGTATCTACATAAGGTGATTCATAAAAGCGCAAAACCCATTCTTTATCTTGCAAATAATCCAAATCGGATGCATCAGCATTACTACCTTCATTTGCTATAAAATCAGAAACTTTTTGGATGCGATTATACTTATACGTTTTGGAAAAGAATCCTGACGTATTCACCTCAAAAACTTCTGCTGCACTCAAGGTATCGTACAGCCGATCTGAAGTAACAGATGTTGTCTCCGTTGTAATGCCTGACTTGGATGGAACAATTGTCGTCTTTCGTGTTCTATAACATATATCCACTTCAAGCAATTGATCAATTTCATGATCAACCGAAAATGCTACGTAATGTGAATCAACGTCTTCTTGAAAGAAAAAAAATCCACCATTATATCTAACGAATCCAACATGCTTTTCCGTAACATCGATCACATCTTCGTACTGTATAGAATAATTTACACCTTCGTTAGAATCGATGGCCGTCCAAAGCTGGCCGATGGGAAAAGCTTTATAATCGATTGTATTATCAGTAGAAGGCGGGGGATCTATAGAGCCATCATACGCTCGATAGATCTGACTAAACGCATAATATCGCGTGGCAGCATCCTTGACTGCGAAATCCTGCACACGGTACTTTTGAAAGACACCGTCCATACTGATCAACGAAAGATCGTAGTCAACGTAAGAACGGTCATCAGCACCGATCCCGGTTGAAAAGACAATCGATGTTGCAGGGAGAAACTTTGTTGGTGCTGCAGGCTGATAAACGTAGATAAAAACCTCGCCCCCGGCACCCTCAGCCATCGTAAGAAACTTAAGGGAATAATCACTAGCGTTATGAGGATACAACGTTACATCAAAGTCAGGATCCCGGTTGAGATCCTCCAACACGCTGCTATAATTTGCAGTTGTTGCACTCGCCCTGAAAGGAAAGGCGGAAAGAAAGATCCCTCCGCCTATCAGCAATACCAAAGCGAATGCAAGCAGCTTCTTCATTCGCTTCATATGTCACTCCTTACAGCAGCTCGTGATAGAGATATTCCGACAACCTTACCGTATCTGAATATTTTTCAAAAACAAAACTAACAGACATATTTTCTGCTTCAGCAGAAACATCAACGTAAAATATATCCCCACAAAGATTTCTCAAAGATTCGACAAGAGTCCCATCAGATTTACACATATAAACATTGCAAGACATATCACTATCAGAAAGGTCTAGCTTATAAACGGCAACGTCGGAACAATCCAATTTCAAAATAGCATGTCCAGGATCACTTACGACAGTAATAGGACTAAGATGAGAAACGTCCAGTCCAGTGAAAAACATGTTATTCTGATTCGCATATACCTGAACAATGTCGCCCATTGATTCATTATAAACCAAAACTTGTTCAAACAAGTCTTGCTGTAATTCTGCCTGATCTCTTGCTACCTCAATCTTGATCGACTTCTTGTACTTCGAGATCTCCCACAATTTGATCTCAAAGTCTTTGATTGCCTTACCATCTTCATCGGTCTGGCTCGGATAAATTACAACACGCGCATAAACGGCTGCACCGGGAACACTGCCAACCATCTTTACAGATGCCCCCAGCTTATCGGTTGCGCCGAGATAGATCTCATCCTCGTTATACCAAAAGACCTGGTACTGAGAGGTATTATCAAAACCGGGAATGACCTTCAACCCCTTACACTCGAAGAGATCTTCCGTCACGATCGACGTCTTTCCCTTTACGTATGTACCGTCAGCCTCATTCAGCGCGCCACGCGTAAAGGCTGCAGCGCCGATCGTTTTGGTATCATTCCTGGCAAAGGCGATAACGCCGCCGATAGCGCCGAGAACAAGCGCTACAACAAGGATCGTGGAGATCACGGATCCGACTCTTTTATTTTTTCTGAACTTTTTACTCATTTCAAAATTCCTTTCTTTTTATATTTGTTAAATTCTTTAAAGATCATTATGAGGGCCGTCACGAATGCGCATCCTCATTTCTTCACCCCTCTTCTGCACCTTCGGAGGAAGGTATGTTGTAGAGGACAGATCTGTCCTTGAGGAATGCCTGGATAAATGCGTCGTTATCGGATGCCGGGCGGCTGGATGAGGCGCCCTCGAAGATGCCGCCAAACTCGTAAAAGCCGAAGTCTGTAACGTTAAAATATGATGCGTTTTCTGCAGTGTTGAAATTGCACCGAAACGACTCAAAGGAATACGTATCATACGCATTCGATATGCTTGCAGCTAAGCATTGAGACGAAAAAATACGTCCGTCAAGATAAAGATCGAACCAGAAATCATACACACCGTCGTGGTGGATCGGTCTAACAACGTACGTAAGACGGACCTCTCCAGACTTTTCAATACTGTTTGCACCTTCCCGGATCGTGAAAGATCCACCGGGCGAAACGTTTTGCAGAATGTTGGGACCGAGTACCCAAACCGTCCCTTGATCAGACATCATCTTGATCTCGAGCTTCATTGACGGTAAATAAAGAATTTCTTCATTCCCGGCATGCAAAGTGAGATCAAGAATATATCCGTGCTCGTTCAACACAGCGGCTTTCTTATTCGAATCCGCAGCACAAAAGCACACGTACGAAAATGGTGTTGTAGGATCTATCGCGTTACAAAAATAACCGTTGCTTTCTGCATCGAAAACGATATCACTGTTGTTATGGAGATAGATAGTACCGCTCTTCGCTTCTACAGCATATACCGTTTCAAAATACGCTCCGGGAAGGGCCTCTTCCGTTCCGGGATCTTCGGTCCCGGGAGCATTCACACCGGGAACGGAAGGTGAGGACGTTTTCCCAGGCGAAGAAGACGGAGTCCGAAACAACGTAGAGACAAAGCCCAGGGCCGCAACAACCGCCAAAAGCACCGCAACCACCTTTAAAAAATTCGATATTTTTAAACTCATAATCACAATCACCTTCTATGTAATCCTAAAAAAACAAATACAATCAACCCGAACCACCGCCTTTATCCCGTATTATAAAGCCGTTTCGGATCATCCTGGCAAGGCGTTCCGCATTCTCTTTTTCCTTATGCCATGTCTCTCTTTTCAGCACCACGGCATTATGTAAAGTGCGATAATCCTCTCGGAGATCTGTTAAGAACTCCAATTCTTCAACGCTATCGATCTCACGCCATCCGTCAACATCCGTTTCGGATTGTTTTATCCGCGTTTCGACCTCACTGATCAAACGTTTGTACTTTGGATTCTTTGGCGCCGGTGCATTTCGGATCATCTCGAGGAAGCCTTCCTCGCTATGAATCCGCATCAATGTCTTTATGCTTCCGACAGGCTGTGTCATTACGTAGCGCTCACAGGCGGAAAGATTATACTCAACGCCCGGCTTCGACCAAACCGAAACCGCATTCACATCTCCGAGAAAACGCTCCCACCATTCTTGAACAGGCCAGCGGCGTTTATTGCTATCCTCCGTCGGAACTCGGAAGGAAAGATAATTCTTGAGCACACCGAGATAGAGGACGTTCACGCTTTGATGCTCTAACTGTGCTACAAATCCGTAAGCATTCGTATCCTTGAGCTGCAGCTCGCATCGGATCCAATGCACCTGCTCTTTATCATATCCGCGCTCTGCTGCTTTATCGTAAATACGGATAAAGACGTTCGATTGCTTTGATCCGAAATAAGCAGCGTTTCCGCCGTTCGAGTAAATGCTTTGCCAACGGCTCGTCCGGGCCACAAAATGCTCGAGGCGCGTTTCCTCGCACACCTCGTCGATATCGAAAACGCCCGTCATATCATCGAATGCAATATCCATACGTGTCATATGTATATTTTTCGGATCCGAACGAACCAAACGAAAAAGCGTTTCGTAATCGCCTGTGCCGTACGTTTCAAACGCGCGGCATCCTTGGCCTGACATCTCAAGCCAAATAAACTCTCCGGCCGAGCCTTGAAAATCAGGCTCGTTAAAGTGAATGGAGATTCCATTGAAGTATTGGCGCCATCGAAATCCCTTAGAACCCGATACCGTTTCAAAGGGACAGTTTTCAAGACCAAGCAGCCGAACAAGATCAACGACCGTGTGCTTACGAGTAGTAAAAGAGACCCAGTCTATCAGAATCCTGTTTTTCTTGGGAACATCGGGCAAAATCCCGGAATCCTGCATAACTACCCCCCTACTCGTACGTTCTACCCCCCTGTTAGCCAGAGGGGGTAAACGGAATTTTGTACTTTTTCAAAAATCCGTACCGCTTTAATTGTTCGGCTTTGATGCCGGATCTTTACTTCTGACAAACGATATATCGTCCGCCAGGATCTCAACGGCATAATGCTTTTGCTGCTGATCATCCGTCCATGTTCGCTGCTGCAGGCGCCCTCTGACAAACATCGGCTCGCCCTTGCTGAAATACGCCGCCACAAACTCTGCTTGCTTCTCCCAGGAAACCACGTTGAAGAAATCAACATCTTGCTGTCCTTCCTTAGCAAATGGTCTATTCACCCCTAAGGAGAAGCTGCACACGGATTTGCCGGCTGCCGTTTTCTTCAGCTCTGGATCTTGTGTAAGATTTCCGATAAGTAGCACCTCGTTTAATGTTGCCATCCTATCTCCTTTCTCGTCATTCGACGGTTTTTTGCCGCCTCGAGGCGGCAAAAAAAATATTGCTTGAGCAGATTTCTTAACCGAAACCTATTCAAACAATATTATAAACAACGGAACTATGTAAAAAAGCAATAAAAGCCTTGACTTGCCGAAATTTTTATGATATAATGACTTCATTAAAGACATCTATTGTAATAATCGGTGTCTTTTTCCTTTTTATAAAAGCCTTCCGAGGCGATTCATCATTTCCCTTTTATGCTCGATCAAGGAATGCGCATACCGATTGAGCGTTACCGTCGGATTTTTATGGCCGAGGAGCTCGGAAAGCGTTTTCACGTCCATTCCGCATTCCACCGCGCGCGTCGCGAACGTATGCCGCAAGGAATGAAACCCGCGATGCGGAACGTTCAGCTTTTTGAGCAGGGTGGAAAAGCTGCGCTGATAGGACCTGATCGAAATCGGGTTTTTGCCGTTTGATACAACGTGTATCGAGCGGCTCTTTTTCTTTTCCTCCCGCAGGCGCAGCATCAGCTGCCTCGGGATCGGTATGGTGCGGACGGAGGATTGCGTCTTCGGAATATCGATGATCCTTCTGAATACGCCTTTTTCGTCCTTTCCGTAATGACAGGACTTATTCACCTGGAGCTCTCCTTTTTTCATATCGATATCCGCCCATTCTAGTGCCAGCAGCTCGCCGATGCGCAGTCCCGTATACAGGCAAAGCAGAACGCCGAAAAGCCTCGTGCCTTTCTCGTTCAGAATATATTGCTCGATCTTTTTTTGCTCGATAACGGAAAAGCATTCGATGCGCTTTTCACTTGTTCGCGGCCGCTTGATCCTATCTCCGCTGTATTCTTCGGTCAAGCCAAGCGAATGCGCTGTTTTCAAGGTGCTTTGTATGACCGTAATGATCGTATTTACCGAGTTGACCGAAAGCCCCTTCCCCGTTCTCAGATTACCGACCTGCAACAATTTCGTAACATAGCATTGGAGCGCATACGGCGTTATCTCGGTCAATTCCAGATCGCCGAGCTGTGCCGCTATGTGCTGCTTCACGATCTCCTCATAGCGCGCATAGGTCCGCATTTTCGACGACGGCTTCACATAATTTCCGAGCCAATCCGATAACCATTCTCTGTATAACATTTTTTCCACTTCCTTTGATATAAAAATATAGCAGTAGCCATCAATTTTAGTATGATAGCTACTGCTAATATTATATCATTTATCCTGCAAAAAGCGCGGCAATGAGATGCGACCCGTGCGGTGCGTATTTTTTTCGGGAGCTTTTTTGTTAAAGAAGCAAAATAAAGCATCCGCCCTGCACGGTGCGCGCACGGAAGCTGCGCCAGGTTCCCTCTGTCGTGAAATACCAATCCGAGAAGGGCACGCGCGTTTTGCTTTCGCTGAGAAAGCGCGCAAGAGGCGCGATGAGGGCCTTCTTCTTTTCAACGGAGTCCGTAAGAGATGCCGCCCAGACGAGCCAATCGCTCTTCGTATAATCCTCACGGCTATCGAGGGGCGTTCCGTAGCGGTTGGATCTCGCGATATAGGCATCCACCTCACGCTCGCGGCATTCGTCGCTGAACAGACCGAAGCCGAGGATCTTGTCAAACGCCATATTGTATTTGAGGCTGAAGGTCGTATCGTCCGAATCGAAGGTGAGCGGAATATGCGAATACTGCTCACCGAAGGCCATTATATCATCTGCAAATTCCTTCGCGATCTTTTGGTATTTTTCTCCGTTCTCACCCGTGGCTTCAAGAAGCGCGGCATACGACGCGATACCGACCGCGGCCTTGATGGCAAGATTGACATTGTTCTTCAAATGCCCTGCAAAATCATCCGTGCAAAGCTGGGTATCGGGACGAAGGCCGTACTTCACAAGATATTCCACCCAAGCGTCAAAATGCACGCGGTTTTCGCTGAAAATGCGATAATCACCGTCCGCCTTGCAGGCCGCACAGCACATGATCAGCATATTCGCGCATTCCTCGACGGGCATTTGTTGATCGAAAAGATATGCATCGTAGCTTTCGGAATAGAGATAATACGGCGGACGGGTTTGCGGAGCCCCTTGTTTCCAGATCTTATGACTGTTGCCATGATACCTGCTCGTTTCGTTGGCAAGACCGTAGACCTGGCCGTTTGCGAGCGGAAACGTGCCGACGTCATGCGGCGCAAAATCGTATTTCCAGACGGGATACGAGGCAAATTTGAGGATCGGGCGCATCATACCGCGCACAAGCTCGGGCGCGTAAAGGAGATAGAGCGGGATCGAGGGGTAGCTGACGTCCACCGTACCGATACAGCCGTTGGAATTGCATTCCTTCGAAAAGAAAAGGATATTGCCATCCTTATCCCTTACGAGAGAATGCCCCGCAATGCTCTGGCGAAGGGATGCTATGAGGATCCTGTAATACTCCTCGCCGTAGGGCGCGGCCTTTTCCTTAAGATCCGCTTCAAAATCGGCGAGAATTTCGTGGATCGATGCCGTATTTTCCAACGTGTACTCGATCGCCTCGATCACCGTGTGATCCTCCAGATAATAGCCCTTCAGGAAGGACTCGAAATACTGCACGGCAAGACTGTTATCGAAGGCAAGGACGAGGCTTCCCTTCTTTTTTTCGCTGCTTGCACCAATAAACAGAATATCCTGCGACGCGCAGCTGACGGAGCCTCTGCCGATATAAGAAGCAAGCCCCTCCTCATCCAGGACGAAGGCCGTATCCCCCGCAGCGTACCAATAGCCATAGTCCGCACCGATCAGATCCTCGGCATTCGCGAGAAGCAGCTGGCGCGCAAGTCCGACGAACGCCGCCGCGCCGCCCTTTACGTCGGTAACGCCGCTATATACGTCAGTATCCGCGGCGGTGCTTATATTATAACAGATCCCCTTGCCAACAACGAGCGAGATCTCTGCCGTCTCCGCGCCGAAGACCTCATACTCCATATAACACGCAGGCATAGAAAGGAGCGATAGATCCGAAAACGGCAGAGGAGATACAAAGCGTACTGCAAGGCGCGCCTTGCCAAGCGCAAATTCATAGCGGGTGGAAAAGGCATCCACGGAAAGCGCGGTCTGCTTTGCGGCTACGAGCCCCATTTTCTCATAGGCTGCTACGTTACCGAAAAAGCCGTACGCCACACCGTCTACGCGTGCGATACCGAGCATCGGCTTACGCTCGCCCCACCACATTACGGGATCATTCTCATTCAGGATCTCGCCGTCACACCAGACGGAAAAATAAGGATCCTTGACAAACAGGGGATATGCGGGCAAAAGCTGTTTCATATTCTTTTCCTCCGATTTTTATTGACTATTCCCTTTACTTGTATTATAATATTATTGAAAGGCAAAAACAATGGAAAATTTGAGCATATAGGTGTAAAATATCGTCATATAATGGAAGCATGCGGAAAAACATACAGCAGCGGTACCGCGAAGGAGGAGATCTATGCCTTCGCGAAGGAGGGAGAGCTGCCCCTCTCAATTTTAATGGCAGGCATCACAAATCCCGATCCCGCCTATCGTATCGAGCGCAGCAGAGAGCGCAGCCGGTTCTTCGTTTTTGAATACGTGATCGCGGGGCGCGGGCGGCTCCTGATCGACGGAGAGCGCTTCGACCTTACCGCGGGAGATACCTACATTCTTACTCCGGATACGGAGCAGTGCTATTATTCCGACAAGAGCGATCCGCTGAAAAAAATATGGGTGAACCTCGAATCGACCTATCTTTCCACCCTACTCGAAGCACACGGGCTCTGCTGCGGCGTATATCGCTATAATGCGTACGCGAGGCTTGAAGAAATATTTACGATCGCCAAAAGCGGAAGAAGCGTTGCCGCGGTTTCGCAGCAGATCGCGCCGATTCTGCTTTCGCTGATCGAGGCATTGAGCGGACGGTACGAGCAGAAAAGGGAGAACGGCACGGCGCAGATCGCGAGAGCGCGCATCGATGCGCTGAACGGCAAAGCCTTTTCCCCCTCGGCACTCGCAGAGGAGCTGCACGTTTCCCTCTCAACGCTGACGCGCGATTTCCTTTCCGCCTACGGCGCCACTCCCTACGAATACTATCTCTCACACAAGGAGATGCTGGCAAAGAGCCTCTTGCAGAATACCGCGCTCTCCGCCAAGGAGATCGCCTACCGCCTCGGCTTTGCGGATGAGCATTATTTTTCCAACTTCTTTAAAAAGCGCACGGGGCTGCGCCCGATGGAATATAAAAAGGGATGCTTTTTCGGTCCTTGACCGAAGGCATCCCTTAAAACTATGCTTTTTTAAGCCTGCTGCTTTTTGCGCTCCAGATATTCCTCATACGTGCCAAGGAAGTCCGTGCATCCCTCGGGCGAAAGCTCGATAATGCGGTTTGCCACCGTGGCAAGGATCTCGTAGTCATGCGAGGAGAAAAGGATATTGCCCTTGAAGGACTGCATACCGTTGTTGACTGCGGTGATGGATTCAAGATCCAGATGGTCGGTCGGCTGATCGATCATCAAAAGATTCGAGCCAAACATCATCATACGCGAGAACATACAACGCACCTTCTCACCGCCCGAAAGAACGTTCACGGGCTTGAAAACGCTCTCGTTGGAAAAGAGCATTTTGCCAAGGAAGCCGCGCAGATACGACTCGGTCTGATCCTTGGAATACGCACGCATCCAATCGAGGATCGACTCCTTATGGCCATCAAAGTACGCGGAATTATCGTGCGGAAAATACGAGGTCGTGATCGATACGCCGAACTTGAACTCTCCGCTATCGGCTTTCGCCTCCTCGTTTAAGATCCTGAAGAGCTGGGTGATCGCAAGCTCGTTTCCGAGAAAGGCGATCTTATCCCCCTTCGCAACATGGAAGGAGAGGCCCTTAAAAAGAGGCTTTCCCTCGAGCGATGCAGAAAGATCTTCAACGTGCAAAATCTCCTTACCCGGCTCGCGATCCATATCGAAGCCGATAAACGGATAGCGGCGGCTGGATGCGGGAAGCTCCTCGATCGTCAGCTTATCCAAGAGCTTGCGGCGCGAGGTCGCCTGCCTGGATTTTGACTTATTTGCAGAAAAACGGGAGATAAAGCTTTGCAGTTCTGCGATCTTCTCCTCGTTCTTCTTGTTCTGCAGCTTGATCATACGCTGGATCAGCTGGCTCGACTCATACCAGAACTCATAGTTTCCGACGTACATTTTAATACCCGAATAGTCGATATCGACGATACCGGTGCAAACGTCATTCAAAAAATGGCGGTCATGCGAGACGACAAGCACCGTGCCGAAATAATCCGAGAGAAAGTTTTCAAGCCACAGAACGGCATCAATATCAAGACCGTTGGTCGGCTCGTCAAGAAGGATAATATCGGGATTGCCGAAGAGCGCCTGTGCAAGCAGGACCTTGACCTTCTCGCTCTCCTTCAGACTCGACATCGGCATATAAAGCATATCGTCCGTCAGACCGAGACCCTGGATCAACTTCGAGGCATCGCTCTCCGCCTCCCAGCCGTTCAGCTCGGCAAACTCGCCCTCGAGCTCCGAGGCACGGATGCCGTCCTCGTCCGAGAAGTCCTCCTTCGCATAAAGGGCGTCCTTCTCCTTCATAATATCGTACAGACGGCGGTTACCCATAATTACGGTATCGAGCACCGTGAACTCCTCGAAGGCAAAGTGGTTCTGCTTCAGAACCGAAAGACGTACCTCGGGCGGGATGATGACCTCACCCCTCGTGGGCTCAAGCTCGCCGCACAGAATGCGAAGAAAGGTGGATTTTCCCGCGCCGTTGGCACCGATGATGCCATAGCAGTTGCCGGGGGTGAATTTCAGATCTACGTCCTTGAATAAAAGCTGGCCGCCAAACCGGAAGGCCACGTTGCTGACTGTTATCATTTTCGATTCCCTTTATCTTTCGTTTTCAAGCGCGGTGAGAAGCGCGCGGATATTCTCAAACACATAGGTGGGCTTAATATCGGATGCCATAAGCTTTTCCTTATCCGTTCCGCCCGAAAGAACGAGGATCGAGGATACCCCCGCATTGTTGCCTGCGAGAATATCGGTTTTCAGCATATCACCGACCATCGCGGTCTCGCTCCTGTCATAGCCGTATTTTTTCATTGCCATTTCGATCATCGTGGGCTCGGGCTTGCCGATATAATGCGGCATTTTGCCTGTCGCGTTGAAAAATCCGATGGCAAAGGAGCCGCAATCCGGCACGTATCCGTATGCCGTGGGGCACGCGGGATCGGGGTTCGTGGCAAGGTAGACGGCGCCGCGCGTCAGAAGTCTGGAAACATCATCCATCTTCTTGAACGTGATCTCGGTATCGTTGGAGATCAGGACGCCGCCGATCTCGTCAAAGCGCCCGATGTCCGTGGTAACCGAAAGCCCCGCATCCAGCAGCTGGCGCACGAAGGACTCCGTGCCCATCGCGTAGAAGAGGACCTCGGGATAGTTCTCTTTGATATAAAGAACGGTGGCATCCGTAGAGGTAATAAAGTCCTCCGCCGTGGCAGAAATGCCGATGCGCGCCATTTTTTCAATATATTTATCGATTCCCTTAGAGGAATTGTTGGTCAAAAACAGTGCCTTACCGCCGATCCTCTTCACGTAGGCAAGAAAATCCAGCGTTCCGTCAAAAAGATCGTTGTCAAGATAGATCGTTCCGTCCATATCCAGACAGAAAAGACGGACATTCTTTAATTTTTCCATATCCTGCTCTCTTTCATGGAAAAGAGGCGCGCCTTACAACGGCAAACGCCTCTTTTATATTTCTTTAATCCTCGGGATACCCGTCGGGATTGTTTCTCTGCCATCTTGCAGAGTCCTCACACATTTTTGCGAGGTCGCGCTCGGCGCGCCAGCCCAGCACCTTCTCCGCCTTCGCGGGATCGGCATAGCACTCCGCAATATCGCCCGGACGGCGAGGTCCGATCTTATAATTCACGGGACCGCCCCACGCCTTCTCAAAGGCGGCGATCATCTCGAGCACGGAATAGCCGTTGCCGGTACCGACATTCACGTGATCCACGCCCTTCATTCTCTCGGTGTAGTCCAGCGCCTTCAGATGTGCGAGCGCAAGGTCCACGACGTGGATGAAGTCGCGCACGCCCGTTCCGTCCTTGGTATCGTAATCGTTGCCGAATACGCTGAGGCACGCAAGCTTGCCTGCGGCAACCTTTGCGATATAAGGCAAAAGGTTATTGGGAATTCCCTTGGGATCCTCACCGATCGTGCCACTCTCGTGCGCACCGATAGGATTGAAATAGCGGAGGATGCAAGCGGAGAAATCGGGATTCGCCGCAGCGGTATCCTTCAGAATACGCTCGATCATCAGCTTGGTCTCACCATAAGGGTTGGTCGTGGAAAGCGGGAAATCCTCGCGGATCGGCACGGATTTGGGAAGACCGTACACCGTTGCGGAGGAGCTGAACACGATGCGGTTCACCCCATGGGCGAGCATACATTCAAGAAGATGGAAGGTGCCCGTCAGGTTGTTATGGTAATAAAGAAGAGGCTTGGCGCAGGATTCGCCGACCGCCTTGAGACCCGCAAAATGAATAACGGAATCGATCTCGGGATTCTCGTCAAACACGCGATCCAGAGTCTGCTTATCAAGAAGATCGCAAAGGACGAACTTCGGGCGCTTACCCGTGATTTTCTCAATACGATCCAAAACGCAAAGCTTACTGTTGGAAAGATTATCCACGATGATAACGTCCTTGCCGACGTTCAAAAGCTCTACCACGGTATGCGAACCGATATAACCGGTACCGCCCGTTACAAGAATAGACATAATACACCTCCATATATATTAAAGATCCGGGGAAAACAAAAAAGAGCAGATGGCTTCCACTCTTTTTTGTCAAATATTAGTCAGCGTAAACGCTAACCTGCTTTCTGCCGCCGGAAATGTGCTCAAACTTCACCTTTCCGCTAATAAGAGCAAAAAGAGTATCATCCGTACCGATACCTACGTTGTTACCGGGATGGATCTTGGTGCCGCGCTGTCTTACAAGAATGTTACCTGCAAGAACTGCCTGACCGTCAGCCTTCTTCACGCCGAGACGCTTGGACTCGGAATCACGGCCGTTTTTAGTAGAACCAACGCCCTTCTTATGAGCGAAGAATTGCAAGCTAAGCTTCAACATTTTCTTTACCTCCGTATTTTTTTGAGTAATGGTTGCTCAGATCTCGCGCTCGATCTCTTTGACGTCAAGGAATTCGTAATACTCCTCAACAAGATCCATAAGCTGCAAGAAATAAGCCTGGATAAGACCCGAGACCGCATACTGCTTTCTCTCATCGGGCTCATACTTCGCAAGAGCACCCTTGCAGATCAGGCGGATATCCGCCGTCTTCTCATCGATCGTGTACTCCACGTCGGATGCATAGGTGACCTCGACCGCATTGATAATCAGCATCGTCATACTCGACAGCGCCGCGCAGAGCACATCGTCTCCCGACTCGCCGTAACCCGTATGACCCTGCTCCTCAAAGCCGTAGTAAACACCGCCGGTCTTATAAAAAGTAATGGTTGTCATAAGATTTAAGCCTCGATCTTTGCGATCTGGATCTTAGTGTAATCCTGACGATGACCGATCTTCTTCTTTTCGTTCTTCTTCGACTTATACTTGATAACGTCGATCTTCTTGGACTTGCCGTTCTTAAGAACGGTAGCAACCACGGTAGCACCTGCTACATAAGGAGTACCAACGGACAAAGTCTCACCGTTTACTGCAAGAACCTTATCAAAGGTAACGTTCTCGCCCTCGGCTACGCCAAGCTTCTCAACGAAGATCACATCTCCCTCGGCAACCTTGTACTGCTTTCCACCCGTTACGAAAATAGCGAACATGTAAAGCACCTCACTTTCAGTAAGAAATCGCTGCTGTAGGCGGCTTTCGCACTTAGGCCCAAAACAAGCGTCAAAGTATTATATCATTTATTTTGACAAAAGTCAATAGGTTTTGTAAAAAATCCCTCGTTTTTTAGAATCTTTTTACAAAAATATTATTCCTCGGTCTGACAGGATGCACAATCCTCGCAATCGCCGTCGCATCCGTCGCAAACGTCAAAATCCATTACCTTCTCGCCGCAGGCGGGGCAAATAAGCGAATCGGTATCCAGCGTATCGTCAAAATACACGGTCTCACCGCAGGAGGGGCATTCTACCTCGTAAAAGCCGTCGTCCTCCTCGCTGACAAGATCCTCCTCATCCTCTTGCTCATCCTCCTCGGGATCGGTCACGAAAACGCTCTCCTCCACGTAGCCGAGATCCTCGTCCAGCTCCTCGATATAATCGCGAAGCTCGGCGCACTCGCCCTCCAGCGCGGAAAGCTTATCCGCCATATCGGAGATCAGAGAGAGCATCTCGGAGAGAATCCTTCCCTCCTTTTCCTTACTGTCAATACCGTAGCCCTCAAAAAGGCCCTGCACGTATGCGGCACGCTCATTCAAAGTCATTTTCTTTTTCTCCTTTTCAGATAAATAGAAAGCAGCCGGCTCGGTCACGGCAGGAATGCACCCAACGGACGAGCCGGCCACCGTCAAAGAGCCTTACGCTCTTTCAAGATATTCACCGGTTCTGGTGTCGATTCTAAGGACGTCACCCTCATTGATGAAGATCGGAACCTTGATCACAGCGCCGGTCTCAAGGGTTGCTGCCTTGGTTACGTTCGTAGCGGTATCGCCGCGAACGCCGGGCTCGGTCTCGGTTACGGCGAGCTCAACGAACGTGGGGGGCTCTACGGAAAATACGTTACCCTTGAAGGAGCAGATACGGCAAACCGTGTTCTCCTTAACGAACTTGAAGTTATCGCCGAGCTTCTCTGCATTCAGAGGGATCTGCTCGTAGGACTCCTGGTCCATAAAGTAGTAAAGATCGCCGTCATTGTAAAGATACTCAAGATCGCGGCGCTCGATAACGGCATTCTCAAACTTAGCGGTGGGGTTGAAGGACTCCTCACGGATCGCACCGGTAACAACGTTCTTATACTTCGTTCTTACGAACGCAGCACCCTTTCCGGGCTTTACGTGCTGGAACTCGATAACCTGGCAAACCTGACCGTCCTTCTCAAAGGTCACGCCATTTTTAAAATCGCCTGCAGTCAACATATTTTTGATTCCTTTTCTCGGCGGTTAGATTTGTTAGGGAGCCTCTCGCACGCCGCCTGCCCTGCGCCTCCCGCGTATTCAGCCAACTACGGCCTTATAACATACTAATTTATTTTACTACAAATGATCGCGTTTTTCAAGGGGTATTTGTAATTTTTTTCTTTTTTTGCAAAAAAACTTGCAATTTTATATAATTTCGATCAGTTCCTTGGGGCTTTTCGTAAGATTTCTGATCCCCTTCGGCCCGATCACAACGAGATCCTCGATGCGGCAGCCGTACCTGCCCTCAAGATATATGCCCGGCTCGACCGTGACAACATGCCCCTCGGTCAAAAGCGTCTCGGTATTCTTTGCGCTCAGGCGGGGATTTTCGTGAATGTAGAGACCGACACCGTGCCCGAGCGAATGCCCGAACGCTCCCTTATACCTTGCGTCGATGATCCTTCTTGCCACCGCATCCGCCTCGGAGCAAAGCACGCCCGCACACAGAAAATCAAGTGCCGCCTTCTGTGCCGAAAGCACGGTGTTATAAAGCGTACGCATATCCTCCGTCGCCCTTCCGATCGCGACCGTGCGCGTCATATCCGAGCAATAGCCGCCGACCTCGGCGCCGAAATCCATCGTCAGAAACCCGCTTTCCAGCTTTACGGGCCGCGGCACGCCGTGCGGCAGAGCGCTCGCCTTTCCCGATACGGCGATCGTTTGAAAGGCAAATCCATCCGCACCGAGGCGGCGCATCCTGTATTCAAGCTCCGCGGCGACCTCGAGCTCGGTCATTTTCGGCGTGAGCACCGAGAGAAGCTCGGCATATGCCTTGTCCGTGATGCTCTGCGCCCTTTCGATCCTTTCGATCTCCGCGTCGCTCTTGATCTCGCGCAAGCGGTCCACGCCGTCACCTACGTCGCAAAGGAGAACGCCCCTAAGGCTCTCTCTGTAGCGCTTATGCTCGGCGTATGAGAGAGCGCGCCCCTCAAAGCCAAGACGGCGCACACCCGCATCCTTCATCGTTTTCTTCAGAAAATCCATCCGTTTTTCGGGGATCACGACGGTATAGCCGCCAAGCGCCTCGGCCTCTGCCGCCTCCTTATAGCGAAAATCCGTAACAAGAAACGCCGCATCCTTAAGGATGAGCAGGCAGCCGTCCGAGAAGGCAAAGCCTGAGAGATATTGCTGATTTTTTTCGTCCGTGATCAGCACGGCATCCAGTGAGAGGCGCTCCAGCACCTCGCGCATTCTTTCAAGCGGCATCATCCTCTGCTCCTTTCATATGCATCCTTCATGCGCTTTGCGTCGCGCGTCTGCGTTCCCGCAGACTCAGAGATCAGCGTGGGAGAAAGCTTCTCCCTCGCGATCGCCTCGCAAAGCGGCTCAAACGCCGGCCCGAAGGCTGCATCATCCAGCGTCAGATGGCGTTTTTCCCCCGCCGCCGTCCATTCAATCTTTGAAAAATGGCAATGCAGATTTCTTGCCACACCGTCACCGAGGCGGCTGCCGATGGCGTCAAATACACGAAGATAGGCATCCGCATCCGGAAAAACACCGCCGCACTCTCTTGCATTCATATGCCCGAAGTCCACGACGGGAACAAGGCGCGGATCGATAGAGCAAAGCTCGATGACCTCGTCAAGCGTACCGAGCTGATTTTGCTTGCCCATCGTTTCAAGCCCGATACCGATGCCGTAGGTCTCCACGCTTTCGAGCGTTTTATAAAGGGTATCCCTCGCAAGATCCATCGCTTCCCTGCGCGAGATCTTGGCGGCAGAGCCCGTATGCACCACGATAACACCCGCACCGAGCAGGCGCGCGGCAGAGAGGCTACGGCGGATATATTCCACGCTATTGAGCCTTTTCTGCGGCTCTACGCCCGAAAGCGAGATAAAGTAGGGCGCGTGCAGAGACATTGCAATTCCCTGCCTCTTTGCCTCCTGCCCGATAAGAAGCAGGCTCTCGGCAGAAGCGGTCAGCCCGTTTCCCGCTTCGTATTCATAAGCGTCCAGCCCGTAGCGCTTCACGAAGAGCGGCGCGTCCAGAACGCTTTTTGCGCCCGAAAGGCGGAATTCCTCGCATCCGCCGCCCGGGCCGAATTTCGGCTCACACATTCTTGTTTTTTCTCCTGAAATATCTTTTCATGATCGGGCGCTCCAGCCACCTTTTAAAGCGGGTGAGCGCATCGGTCTTATCCTTGATGGGAGGAACGAGCGCGCAGCGGATCCCCGCGAGGCGCGCCGCCAGCACATCCGTAAAGATCTGATCTCCCATAAAGAGCGTTTCGCCCTTCGTGACTTTCATCTCGCGCATCGCCCTTTTGATCTTGCCCGCAAAGGGCTTTTTTGCCTTTGGATAGGCGATAAAGCCGAGGGATTCGTTGAAGGTATCCACACGCTCTTTATTATTATTCGAGACAAAGGCGGCGCGGATCCCCGCCTCGCCGAGCGAGGAAAACCAGGCAAGCACCCCCTCGGAGGGCCTTGCGTTTTCATACGGCTCCAGCGTATTATCAATATCGAGAACGAGCGCGCATATCCCCTGCTCCTTCAAAAACGAAGCGGAGGCGCCCGCATAGGTCTCAAAATAGAAATCGGGTGAAAGAAGCGGCATAACGGTTCCTTTCCGTAAATATTTTTATTTATTATAACATTTTCTGCGGAGGTTGTCAAGAATTGTGCACCAAAAGCAAATACGAAAAGGGGCTGTCGCATTTATTAATGAGACAGCCCCTTTTTTTAATTTTTCACGGTGATGCTGCTGATGACGAGGTTATCCTCGTATTTGGAGAGGATCTCGGGCTTGACGCGCTCGACGGGCTTCTTCGTGGGGATCACGAAGCGATAGTATCTGCCGTCTCCCTTATCCACAAAATCGCAGGTGAACACGGTCTCCTTACAGTAGGAGAGATCCACCGTACCCGCATCGTCGAAGGGATATTCCTTGCCCTCGGTCTTATGCATCGCGGGACCTACGTTCTCGCCCCAGATGATATCGACCTTCTCGTCGGTTCCGTCCTTATAGTAGATATGGTAGCAACCGAGACGGAACATTCCGTCGTCCAGAAAATCGCCGCAGCCGAAGTAGCCGTGCGGGATCTCAAGGTCGGTCGTGTGCAAAATATCGATATGCGAGCCTGCAAGCGCATCTCTGAATCGGTAATCAAATACGGCGGCGGCGCAGCCCGAAAGCTCCTTGCCGCGCTTCGTATCGTCGTACGAGCGGCTCCACGCCATACGCGAGGCGTAGATCACGTCGGCGATCCTCTTGCCTCTTTGCATCTGCTTGAAGTCGGATGCGCCCCAGCTGGAGACGCAGACGCCCTTCGCACCCGAGGCGATCCTGCCGCGGAAATTCTTGAAGAGCATTCCCTCGAAGTTGCCGTATACGAGCGGCAGACCGTGATAATGGAACTCGCGCTCACCCTGCGGATAGAGCGACCAATACCAGTTCATACAGATCACGTCGCTCGGGATCTTAGAGATCGCGGGATAGGTCTCCTCCACCTCGGCGCGAATGGCATCCTTGGGCAGAAGCGCCGCCTCGTCGAAGAGAAGATTTTTACCGTACTGCACCTTGTATTCCTTACCCTTGAATACAACGGGGATATCGCTCTCCACGTAGCGCGTTGTGTAATACGCGCCGCCGATGGGGCGGAAATCTCGCGTATGGCTGTTGATCAGCTTCTCCGACCACATCATCGTGCGGATGCCGCGCTCGGCAAGATAATCGTGGATCTTCGTGATATCGGCGGCAAAAAGATCCGCACCGCGCTTTCCGCGGCATTTTTCGCACACGCCGTACACGTAGAATTCATCGTGACCGATGTGCATCACCTTGGGCGCAAAGACGTCGATCACCTCGTCGATGACGTCGAAGAGGATCTCGTAGGACTTGGGATTCGAGGGACAGTAGGTATCGGGGTACGGATCCTCGGGGCGCTCGGCAAAATCGGTCCTGCCCGCCAAAAGGTAGTCCGCGTGCGAGAGCGAGGGGACCTCGGGGATCGGCTCAAGGCCGCGCGAGCGCGCGTATTCGCAGATCGCTCTTACGGTAGCCTGGGAGAGATATTCTCCGCCGCCGTTCTCGATATGGATGGAGTTCTTGCCCCAGGGCTGCGAATGCTGAAGATTATCCGCATAATGGCTGTATTCGCTGAAGATCCTGCAATGCTCCACCCAGAAATCGTTGATCTCGGGATGCTTCTTGTATTCCATTGCACCGCCGACCTCAAGCACCACGGCGTTATAGCCGAAATGCATAAACATATCGAGCATATAGTAGAACTCATCAAGCTTCTCCTCTGCGGGCAGATACATCTTCACCGCGCGGAAGGGCACGCAGGGCACGTTATAGATATAGCCCGTGCCGATACCGTCTCTGTAATGCGAAAGAAGCGTGCAGGCGCCGTACAGATGGCCGCGCACGTTGTTGGAATACACGGCAATAAACTGCTCGGTGACCTCCAGAAGATAGGAGTCCTCCGCCTCGGCAAGCACGGCACCGAAGGTGGCGATCACCTTTTCCCTCGCGATCGCACCAAACGGCAGAAAGCGGATCGATGCCACCGCGCCGACCTTCTCTCCGTCAAGCAGCGGCAAAAGCATTTTACGGATGACGGCATTCTGGCTTTCGATCACGGTGCCGGCATCCAAAAGCACGGGCTCTCCCGAGAGATCGACATACGTATCTTTAAAATTCGGATTGAAGTTCATGGCGTTTTTTCCTCACTTTGCATCATTTTCTGCGCGCTTGCAGGCACGGGCAAGATATGCTTTGATACGGCGTTGCTTTTTGTATTCGCCGCGGAACATAAAATAAACAAAAATGATAAGACAGACGGGGATCGGCGAAAACGCGGCGTGCACGATGCAGTAATAAACGAAATAGGCGATCATCGCGAGCCAGAGAATATGAAAATACGGCTCGGTTACGATCACGCCGTACAGGCGCGTTTTGTCGCCGACCTGCTTTGTGCGCCCCGCAAAATACGTACCCATCAAAAATCCGTTATCCTTCGTCGGGCGGTCCATCAGCTCGCAGCGCATACGGATGATGCTCTTTTTCTTTTTGAAGTGCATATAGGGCTTCCCCTCGCCCTCGGCAAACTTAACGCCTTCATTTACCTTTTGATTGTTTTTCAGCGTTTCGAGAAGCGCATCCTCGGTGCATTCGGCCTCCATCTTTACAAAGCGCATAGAATTCTCCTGTTTTTATCGGTTGCGGATAACGATGCTATCCTGCAAATATTTATCCTTATATTCATCGAAAATTTCGGTCTCCACGCGAGCAACGGGCTTTTTCGTGGGGATCACGAAGCGGTAATAGCGGCGGCCGTCCTTATCCTCGAAGTCGCAGGTGAAGATTGGCTCACGCGTATAGGACATAAGCTTTTTGAGAGCGTTTTCTTCGGTCGCAGGACCTACGTTTTCGCCCCAGATGATATCTACAGTGTCCTCGCGTCCATCCTCATAATACAGATGAAAATATCCAAGACGAAACGCATCGTCACTCGGAAATTCACCGCATCCGAAATAATCGTGCTTGATTTCGAGATCCGTGGTGTGCAGAATATCGATATATGAGCCCTTCAAAGCATCGCGGAAACGATAGTCAAACGCAGAAGATGCCGCGTACTGTATTTCAAGATCCGGCTCCTTCTCGTTATAATCTCTGCTCCATGCCATACGGGAAGCATACACCATATCGCCGAGGCGATCGCCTCTTTGCATCTGTCTGAAATCGGATGCCCCCCAGCTTGAAACGACAAGGCCCTTTGTGCCCGCCGCCACTCTGCCGCGGTAATTCCTGCAAAGCGTGCCACAGAAGTTTCCAAATACGTGCGTAAGGCCTTGATAATGGAAATCCATATCGCCAAGCTCATAATAGAAATAGTACCAGTTGACGCAGATAATATCCTTGGGGATCATTCCGATGGCGGGATAGGTTTCCTCAATCGTGGTATAAGGCGTTCCCTTCGGGAGAAGCGGCACGTCATAGGGCGAAAGCGTGTGCCCCCATTGCACCTCCAGCGGCTTTCCCTTAAAGGTGAATTTATCACCGCTCGGCGTGTATTTTCTCGTATAACGCGCACCGCCCGCAGGATTCCACTTTTCGTCATAGCTGTTCAGCAGCATCTCCGCCCACATCATCGTGCGAATGCCGCGCTCGGCAAGATATCCGTGAATTTTCTTTATATCGTCCGCATAAAGCTCGGCAGATCTTTTCCCCTTACAGCGCGGACAAACGCCCATAACGTAGCATTCGTCATGCCCGATATGCATTACCTTGGGCTCAAATACCGAGATCACCTCATCCATCACCTCGAAGAGAAGCTCGTAGCTTTTTGGATTTGAAGGACAGTAAACGTCCGGATACGGATCCTCGGGGCGCTCGGCAAGCTCTGCTCTGCCGGCGATCAGATAATCCGCATGAGAAAGGCTCGGAACCTCGGGAATCGGCTCAAGACCGTGGGCGCGCGCATAATCGCATATCTCTCTTACAGTAGCTTGCGAAAGGAATTTGCCACCGCCGTTTTCGATATGTATGGAGTCCTTCCCCCACGTTTGCGACAGCTGGAGCTTACGCGCCTTGCAGCTGTATTCGGAAAGCTCCGCGCAGGACTCCACCCAGAACGCGTTGATCTCGGGATGCTTTTTATATTCCATTGCGCCGCCGATCTCCAGGATAAGCGCATTATAGCCGTAATGCATAAACATATCCAGCATATAATAGAACTCATCGAGCTTTTCCTCCGCGGGCAGATACATCTTTACAGCGCGGAGCGACATCAAGGGAACGTTATAGATATACCCCTCGCGGATGCCATCTCTGTAATGCGTCCAAACCGTAGAGGCACCGTAAAGATAGCCACGCTCGGAATTAGAATAAACCGTTACTCTCTCGCAAGTTACCTCGACAAGATAGCTGTCCTCTTTATCCTCAAAAACATTCCCAAAGGCAATTTCAATTTTTTTCTTTTCTGCCTCACCCAAAGGAAGAAAAGAGATCGCCCGGATCGCATTCTTTTTACGCCCTTTGAAAAGAGGAGCAAGCTTTTTTTGTATTACCGCGTTTTCGTTTTCAAGAACTGTTTTATCATTAAAGTAACAGATTCTGCCGTTCAATGCGGCATAGGTATCTTTAAAATTCTCGTAAAACATAGAGAGCCTCTTTGTAAAATCGATGGAATTAATTATGAACCGTTATGCTATGTTGCAAATATTTATCCTTATATTCATCGAAAATTTCGGTCTCCACGCGGGAAAGCGGCTTCTTTGTCGGGATCACGAAGCGGTAATAGCGGCGGCCGTCCTTATCCTCGAAGTCGCAGGTGAAGATCGTCTCGCGGGAATAGGAAAGGATCTTCGGCTGTCCGTCCTCCTCAAACTCGAGCTTAGCGCCGCCCTCGGCGAGCTGCCCCGCAGGACCGACGTTCTCGCCCCAGAGGATCTCGACCTTCTCCTCGGTTCCGTCCTCATAATGCAGATGGAAATAGCCCAGACGGAACATATCGTCCATCAGGAACTGACCGCAGCCGAAATATCCATGCGGGATCTCAAGATCGGTCGTATGAAGGATATCGACGTGCGAGCCCTTCATAGATTCGCGGAAGCGGTAATCAAAGACGGAGGCGGCGGTGTACTTCAGCTCCGTGCCCTTATTCTTTTCATCGTAATCGCGGCTCCACGCCATACGGGATGCATAGACGATATCGCCGAGGCGGTTTCCTCTCTGCATCTGCTTGAAGTCGGACGCGCCCCAGCTGGATACGCCGAAGCCCTTCGCACCCGAGGCAACTCTGCCCTTCCAGTTATTAAAGCCGATGCCCGAGAAGTTACCGTACACGAGCGGAAGGCCGTTGTAATGGTAAGCCATATCACCGAGCTCGTAATAGCTGTAATACCAGTTCATACAGATGACGTCCTTCGGGATCATTGAGATCGCGGGATAGGTCTCCTCCACCGTCTGATAGAGCGTTCCCTCGGGAAGAAGCGGCACGTCATACGGATGTACGGAATGGCGCGTGAGCACCTCCAGCCTCTTTCCCTTGAAGGTGACGAATTTTCCGCTTCCCGTATAGCGCGTGGTATAGCGCGCGCCGCCTGCGGGCGCCCAATTCTTATTATAGCTGTTGAGAAGCTTTTCCGACCACATCATCGTGCGGACACCGCGCGCGGCAAGATAATCGTGAAGCTTGGTTACGTCCTCGGCGTAGATCTCGGCGGCACGCTTGCCCTTGCATTTCTCGCAAATGCCGTAAACGTAGGTCTCGTCGTGTCCGATATGCAGGACCTTGGGCTGAAAAACCTCGATTATTTCGTCAAAAAGGTCAAAGGTGATCTCATAGGACTTGGGATTCGAGGGACAGTAGGTATCGGGATACGGATCGTTCGGACGCTCGGCAAAATCGGTTCTGCCCGCCATCAGATAATCCGCGTGAGAAAGACAGGGCTCCTCGGGGATCGGCTCAAGTCCGTGCGCACGGCAATAGTCGCAGATCTCTCTCACAAGCTTCTGTGAAAGAACCTTACCGCCGCCGCATTCGATATGTACGGAATTCTTGCCCCAGGGCTGGGTCAGCTGCACGTCATCGGTCTTTCCGCTGTATTCGTTAAACTCCCGGCAGACGTCGATCCAATACGCGTTGATCTCGGGATGCTTTTTGTATTCCATTGCGCCGCCGACCTCGAGGACGATGGCGTTATAGCCGTAATGCATAAACAGATCGACCATATAATAGAATTCATCCAACTTATCCTCGGCGGGCAGATACATTTTAACCGCACGGAACTGAACGAGAGGCACGTTATAGATCAAGCCCTCCTTGATGCCATCCTTATAATGCTCCCAGAGCGTGCAGGCACCGTAAAGAAAGCCGCGCGCATAATTCGAATAAACGGTTACTCTCTCGGCGGTTACCTCAAGGAGATAGGCATCCTCTTTATCCTCGACAACATTGCCGAAGGTCTTTTCGATCCTTTCCGTTTCCGCATCCGTAAACGGCAGAAAACGAACGGAGACGATCGCATCCTTCTTTTCTCCCGTGCAAAGCGGCAAAAGCTTTTTTCTGATGACATCGTTTTCGCTTTCGATCACGGTGCGAGCGTCAAGATAGCGGATCGCGCCGTCAAGAGCGGCATAGGTATCCTTGAAATTTTCGTGTAACATAGCAAAAATCCCCCTATTTGCCAATATTATTGCTTGAATTCAATGACGGTAACGCCGGCATCGCCCTCGCCCCATTCACCGTGGCGATAGGTTTTGATGCGGCGGTCGGTCTTGAAATATCTCCAAAGGGCGGCGCGAAGCGCACCCGTACCCTTTCCGTGGATAATACGAACCGTGGGAATATTGGCCAAAACGGCATCGTCAAGATACTTATCAATGACGAACCACGCATCCTCGCCGATCATACCGCGGACGTCGATCTCGGGGCGGAAGGTGGAAACAATCGATTTCTTCACCTTGCCCTCGCTCGGCTTCTTCGGTGCTTCGGCCTTTTTACGGAAGGCCTGCTTGCCGTCCATCAGCCGCAGCCCCTTCTCGTCCACCTTGGTCTTCAAGATGCCCGCGGTGACCGCGTACATTCCGTGCTTATCCGCAAGCGCGGTGACCACGCCCTCCTTGCCGAGGCTGACGAGGTAGACCTTATCGCCGACAGCCAAGGGGCGCGGAAGATGATAATCCTCCTCGAGAGAAACCTCGCTGATCGCAAGCCCCTCGAAGAGAGACTCCGTTTGTCTTAAGTGCGAGCGGATCTCCTCCTTCGCGCTTTGCATCATACGGTTACGCGCTTCCTTATCCTCCTGCTTCTTGAGATCTTCAAGCTGCCGGAAGATAAATTCGCTGGACGCGCGTGCGCTATCCAAAATCTGCCTCGCTTTAAGTGCTTGCTTTTCGACTTCATCCTCGGTTTTTTTCACCTTAGCGTTCAGTTCTCGCTCCGCGTGCTCCTTGAAGGACTCATACTCGGTGCGAAGCCTTTCGTGCTCGGCCTTTGCCCTTTCCATTTCCGCACGCTCTCTGTCAAGGCGGGAGATGACCTCCTCAAACTGCTTATCCTCTCTTTCGATCAGCCTGCCCGCGCGCTCGATGATCGAGGGATCGAGACCGAGCTTTTCGGAGATGGCAAAGGCGTTGGATTTGCCCGGCGTACCGACGATCAGACGGTAGGTGGGACGAAGCGTATCAAGGTCAAATTCGCAGGAGGCGTTCTGCACTCTTTCGGTCTCAAGCGCGTACGCCTTCAGCTCCGCATAGTGCGTGGTGGCGGCGGTCACCGCACCGACGGCCTTCGTATTTTCCAGAATGGCGACCGCGAGCGCGGCGCCCTCGATCGGGTCCGTGCCCGAGCCAAGCTCATCAAACAGCACGAGCGAATCGGCGGTTGCCTGCCCGAGGATATCCACGATATTCACCATATGAGAGGAGAAGGTGGAAAGAGATGCCTCAATGCTCTGCTCGTCTCCGATATCCACCAGCACCTTATCAAAGATGCCGATGCGCGAATTATCCAGCGCGGGGATCTGCAGACCCGCCTGCGCCATCACGGTGAGAAGACCGAGCGTTTTCAGAGTCACGGTCTTACCGCCGGTGTTCGGGCCCGTAATAATGAGACTGTCATGATGCTCACCGACGGCAACGTCGATCGGCACGACCGTCTTGCGGTCAAGCAGGGGATGGCGCGCGCGGTGAAGCTCGATCTTTCTTCCCTCCTCGATATGAGGGCGCTCCGCCTTCATTTCGATCGCAAGGCTCGCGCAGGCAAAGATGAAGGAAAGCTCGACGATATTATGATAATTCAGAGAGATGAGCGAGCAGCACTCACCCGCGGCGGCAGAGAGCGCGGCGAGAATACGGTCGATCTCGTTTCTCTCGGCGGCGGCAAGGCTCTTCAGCTCGTTATTGGCATCCACGACCGCCATCGGCTCGACGAAGAGCGTAGCGCCCGAGGACGAGGTATCGTGCACGAGGCCCTTGATCTCGTTGCGGTATTCGGCCTTGACGGGCACAACGTAACGCCCGTTTCGCATCGTGACGATATTTTCCTGCAGATACTTCAAGCGGTTGCCGCCAACGTAGCTCTGCAGGGTATCCTGGATCTTATTGTTTGCCACGCGGATCTTACGGCGGATATCCGCAAGGGCGGGGCTCGCCTCGTCTGCGATCATATCCTCGGAGAGGATCGCGGTGCGGATCTTATCCTCCAGGGATCGGCTCGGCATCAGACGGGCAAAAAGCTCGTCGATCGAGGTCTCGAAGGGCTTATCCGTATGGATATAATCAAGAAGCGCGCGTGTGCTCGTCAGAAGCGAAGCGACGGAAAGCAGCTCCTTGGGAGAAAGGACCGCTCCCTTATAGGCGCGCTCGGCGGCGGAAACGACGCTCTCGTCCGCCGAAAAGGAGGGATAGCCCTTGTGATTTATCAGACGCTTAGCGTCCTCCGTGCGCCCCTGGCGCATACGCACGGTATATATATCCTCGCTCGGAAGCAGCGCAAGCGCTCTTCCCTTCGCACCCGCGACGGCGGCATGCTCGGCGAGCATTTCCGTGATCTTATCAAACTCCAGCGTGCGAAGCATTTTGGAGGAAAACGGCATAGTTCTTTCCTTTCATTCGGCCATAGTGACCGATCGGTACTTTATTTCGGCTCGACCTCTTTATAGAAATCAAGCGTTTTGAAGCTGCGCTCCAAGTGATTTAACAGATAATGCTCGGCGGCGGCACAGAAGAAATGCATATCCTCGTCGGTAATGCGGAAGGCGTAGATACGCTCCAAGGGACTGTATATCGTATAGCCGACCGCGATCTTCGCCCCCTCGGGCAGGATGCAGAGAAGATGCCTCTCGTGCCCATCGTCCTCTCTCGGATCGAACGCCATCTCCCCCTCGGCGCGGCAATCGGCACAGATGAGGCTGCCGTCCATCACGTCGAGATAAAAATCGCCGTCCTTTTTTTCACATTCGCGGCACGCCAGCACGTCCGGTGAAAAGCCGAGGATGGCGGCGGCGCGAAGCTCGAATACCGCCTTGATCTTGCGCAGCGGGATCTCTCCCTTGGCAATGGCATAAAGCGAATTCAAAGAGAGGCGAAGCAACGCCTTGTCCGCCTCCGAGACCGTAACGTCCGAGAGGATCTCGCAAAGATAGGAAGCGAGAGCCAAGCCCTCGAGGCGCTTGCGGATATCAAAGAAGCTTTCGAGAAGCTCGGCCTCCTTGATCCAATAATAATCGTTTTTCTGATATAAAACGTAGCGGCCGTAGCAAAACTGCAGCGTTGCCGACATCTGGCGGCTCTTGATCGAGCGCGCGCCCTTTGCGATGGCGGTGATCACACCTGTCTCCTCCGAGAAGATCGTGACGAGCCTGTCCGACTCCTTGATATCGGCGGTGCGGATGATCAGCCCCGTAACTGTCGTAAGCATCAGTTCTCTTCGTTATAGCCGAAATTACGGAGGGTGAAATCGCTGTCACGCCAATTTTCCTTCACTCTGACGTAAAGGTCAAGGAAGATACGCGTGCCAAGCATTTTTTCAAGATCCTCTCTCGCGTAGGTGCCGACGGTCTTGATCGTCGCACCGTTTTTACCGATGATCATTCCCTTGTGCGAGGCCTTCTCGCAATAGATCTCCGCGCGAATGGAGATGACGTCGCGCTTCTCCTTCCACTCCTCGATGGCGACCGCCGTTCCGTGCGGGATCTCCTCTTCCAGAAGGCGGAGAAGCTTCTCGCGGATGACCTCGGCGGCAAGCTGACGCTCGGGCTGATCGGTCAGAATATCGTCCGGGAAAAACCATTCACTCTCATAGAGGAATTTCCCGCACTCCTCGAGAACGGTATCCACGCCCTTGCCGTGCTTTGCGCTGATCGGAATCACCGCCTCGAAGGTATGCGCGGCGGCGTACGCCTCGATGGTCTTCGCGATATTGGCGGGACGGACGGCATCAATCTTATTGATAACGAGGATAGCGGGAATGCCAGAGGCCTTGATCTTTTCAATCAGAGATGCTTCAATATCTCCCACAGCCTCACGCGCCTCTACGACGAGGACCGCGGCATCCACGCCCGAGAGCGTATCCGTGGCGGTCTTTACCATAAAATCACCGAGCTTGGTGCGCGGCTTATGCACGCCGGGGGTATCCAGAAACACCATCTGATCCTCGCCGACGGTATGAATGCCCGTGATGCGGTTTCTCGTGGTCTGCGGCTTTTTCGATACGATCGCGACCTTTTCGCCGAGGATCGCGTTCAAAAGGGTGGATTTTCCCACGTTCGGGCGTCCGATAAATGCTATAAAGGCGGTTCTTTTCATTCTTTTACTTCCTCTTCAAAATTCAGTCTTTCGATGATCGCTCTCTGGCGGCTGCACTGCGCCTCCTCATCCTCCGGCCCTCTCTCGTGATCGTAGCCGAGAAGATGCAGCGTGGAATGGATGGCAAGGAAGGCGGCCTCGCGAAGAAAGCTGTTTCCAAGCTCGCTTGCCTGCTCTGCCGTGCGCTCCAGCGAGATCACGATATCGCCGAGCGGGATCGGACCGAAGTCCCCCTCGTTCTCCCACTCCCCCGCCTCGTACATCGGGAAGGAGAGAACGTCGGTCGCGCGGTCGATATTCCTGTATTCCTTGTTCAGGGAATGGATATACGCATTGTCACATACGGTGACCGAGACGGAGGCGTCTCGGGGAAAGCCCTCGAAGGCAAGCGTTTCCGAGATCGCCGCACGAAGCGTTTTCTTCAGGGCGTGATCCGCCTTTGGCATCCGCTTGGTTGCCGAAAAGCTGATAAATAGCTTATGCTTCTTCATTTCTGCTTCCTTTCTTTTTCACCGTCTGCGCCTTATCGTACTTATCGTACGCATCGATGATCCTGCGCACCAGGGGATGGCGCACCACGTCGCGCGAGGAGAAGGAGAAGATCCCGATGCCCGAAATATCCTTCAGGATCGAGGAGGCGATCGCAAGACCGCTTTTCTGCCCCGAAGGCAGATCCGTCTGCGACATATCGCCCGTGACAACCGCCTTCGAGCCGTAGCCGAGACGGGTCAGAAACATCTTCATCTGCTCGGGGGTGGTATTCTGCGCCTCGTCAAGAATGATAAACGAATTATCAAGCGTGCGCCCGCGCATATAGGCAAGCGGCGCAATCTCTATGGTACCGCGCTCCTTGTGGCGCTGATAGTTTTCGGGGCCGAGCATCTCGTAGAGCGCATCGTACAGGGGACGCAAATAGGGATCGATCTTGCTTTGAAGATCGCCCGGCAGAAAGCCGAGCCGCTCCCCCGCCTCCACGGCAGGGCGCGTCAGAATAATGCGATCGACCTCCTTGTGCCGCAGCGCCTCCACTGCCATCGCAACGGCAAGAAAGGTCTTACCCGTTCCGGCAGGGCCGAGTCCCAAGACCACCGTATTCTTACGGATCTGCTCGATATAATGCTTCTGGGCGATGGTTTTTGCCTTGATCGGCTTGCCGCGGCTGGTAAGGCAGATGACATCCTCGGAAAAATGCGGCGCCTCGGTTTCCCCACCGTCTCTGAACAGAGAAATGACATATTCCACCGTTTGGGTATCAAGAACTTCTCCCGCACCCGTCATACGGCCGAGGTATTCCAGCACGCGGTGCGCACAGGCGCAGCCCTCCGCCTCGCCGCCGATCACGATCTCATCCCCCTCGCTTCCCTCACCGCCGCGGCGGTTGGAGATGCGAACGTCGAAGGCGGTCTCGATCAAGCGGATATTGGCATCAAAGGCGCCGAAAAGCGCCGCGGTATCCTCGCTCGATTTTGTCAACAGGTATTTCTCTGCCATTCATACTCTCCTTATTTTTCTCCGCGCAGCGAGATCGGCACGCTCATAGAGACATCACGGATCTGCACGTACTCAGCCGTGAGCAAATATCCCTCCTCGGTCCACGCTCCCACCGTGCGAAGGCTTTCCAGCTCGCCGAGGGGCAGGATCTCCGATAAAGCCTGCTTCAGACGCACCGATGCGATGCGCACCGCGTCCGTCTCGCTGCGGTGTATCTGCACCTGCTCCGTTGCATACACCCTTTCGGTGGTGACCGAAAACGGAAGAGATATACGCCCCGGCAGATACAGCTGCTTCGTTTCCTCTATTATATCACACTCATTTGCAAAATTTCTATAGTTTTTGAAAATATTAAAAGAAAAATTAAAAAAATTAATTCGCACGGAGGCGACGCCGCATTTTTTGCTCGTGACGGAGGTCTCTTCGGCTTTGCATACCGCATAGACACTGCCGCTGACACGGCCAAGCACGCGCCCCGCGGCACCGCTCAGGGTCCCGTCCGTATGCACGGCGGAGATCAGAAGCTCGCCCGCCCGCACCGCATCTCCGACCTTTACGCGAGCGACCCCGCGATCGGGCGAGACCTCAACGACAACGCAGTCCTCGCTTGCGACGATATTCGCGAGAGGCACGCCGCTCTCATCCCCTTCGCCCTCTTTTTCAAGGACGTTCAGATACAATACCGTGCCGCGCCGATGGAGGTTCACCCAAGCGGCGGACGGGCAAGCGGCCTTCAAGGTATTTTCCGTCTTGGACAGATCGAAGGAGGAAAAGCGAATGCCCTCTGCCACTCCCTGCTCGGAAAGCACGTCGAGAAGCGCTTTTTCCACCGTCTCATCCGCACCGAGAACGCGGATATCCCACACCCGGCCCATCGAAAAAAGAAAGATAAAAAGGCAGACAGCAAGCGCCGCAAAAACTCCGTATTTTCTTTTGTTTAAGTATATAATTCTTGGCAGATTAACACATTCGGAGATCGAGCACCCGAGCTCGGTGCATATCGCTTCCGCATTTTTCCGACATCGCGAGGGGATAAAAAGCCTGCCTCTTTTATCCTCCGTAAAGGGGATACCGTTTTCAAAAAGGCGGCGGCAAAGCGCACCTCTTTTCTCTGCATCGGGCAGGATAAAAAAGCATCCGAAAATAAAGCCCTTAACGCCCATGATCCGAAAAGCGCACCTCCTCCACACCGCCAAGCACCTCGACGGTTTTATTCTCGAATACCGAAAGGCGGAGTCCGCTGCCCGAAAGGATCATACGGCCGCCCGTGATATAAAGCGTAATCCGATCCTCGGCATATTCCTCAATTCCGCGCACCCCCGAGACCAGCACAGACATACCGCGATGGCCGCCCTCCATCTCCATCCGATAGCGCGGAGACCGCCCTGCCTTCTCCCGTGCCGCTTCGCTCCCTGCTCTCATTTTTTCATCTTTCCTTTCATATAAATTTATAACGCACGAAAATCACGACGCTATTCATTCTACCTTATGATGTAAAAAAACAATTGATGCAAGCAGGAGGGCCCCGACAATGCATAAAAGCCTACCCATCAGCCCCTTACGCGCGCTGGCACTCGTTGCCGTTATGCTCACGATCCCCCTTTACGGCGATGCTATGCGTGAGGGCGTGCTTAAAGGGATAAGACTTTCCGTATACACGGTCATTCCCTCTGTCTTTCCCTTCATGGTGCTTTCCTCCATGATCGTCGGCTACGGCGTTTTTGACCGCATCACCGTGCTTTCTCGCCCCTTTGAACGTCTCTTTCGGGTAAACAAAAACGGTTTATGCGCCTTCCTCTGCGGCATTCTCTGCGGCTTCCCGCTGGGAGCAAAATGCGCATCCGAGGCGTATACGCAGGGGCTTCTGACAAAAGACGAATGCGAAAGACTGATCGGCTTTTCCTCCAACGCGAGCCCCGCCTTTCTTATCCTGGGCGTCGGCGCTATGCAAGGAAGCATTTCCGAGGGGGTATTTCTCTATGCCGTAATGCTTTTCTCCGCCGTTTTGGTCGGAATTTTGCTCGGGCGAAAAAAAACGCCGCATGCGGCGATCGGCACGGTTGCCGATCCAAACGGCTTTTCTCTTACGGATGCAGTGGAGCGCGCAGGGCTCGGAACGCTCTATATCTGCTCGTATCTTCTGTTTTTTTCCGCGCTGATCGGCATACTGCAGGCATACGTGCTCCGTGCCGAGGCACTTTGCGCCGCCGTTCTTCCTTTTCTTGAGATCGGCTCTGCGGTGGTTTTTTTATCGGGCACATCACTGCATCCCGTGCTTCGGCGCGCGCTGATCGCATTCGCGGTATCCTTCGGCGGTCTTTGCGTGCATTTGCAGGCAAGCGGACTTCTGCGCGGTACGGGTATTTCAATGAAAAGATACTATACGGCAAAGCTTTTGCAGGGGCTGCTATCGTTTCTTCTCGTGTTGCTCTTGGGGCGTTTCTTTTAGCAAAATAATCCTATTTTTCGACAAAAAAAGCGCTTGACAATGCTTTTCTCCCATTCTATAATTATATTTAAAGAAAAGAAATGGAGATCGGTATGAGGATCATCGTAATGACAGACCTTGAGGGGATCGCGGGCGTGGATTCCTATGAAATGATCGCTTCGGGCAACGAGGAGGACTATACGGCCGCCTGCCGCGCGCTGATGTCCGATCTGAACGCCGCCGTGCGCGGATATTTCGATGCGGGAGCGGAAGCGGTCTACGTATACGACGGACACGGCAGGGGCAAAAACTTTATCCGCCCGATGCTCGATCCGAGAGCCGTGCAGCTCGACAACGAGGATTTTCACACGCTGGTGAAGAGCGGCGGGATCGATGCCTACGCCGAGATCGGCCTGCACGCAATGGCAGGAACGGAAAACGCCTTTCTTGAGCATACGCAAAGCTCGAAGACCTGGTTTGACTACCGTATCAACGGCGTATCCTGCGGCGAATTCGTGCAGGGCGCGGCTTTCGTCGGAGAATTCGGTATTCCCTTCATCTTCGTTTCGGGTGACGGCGCCGCTTGCGAGGAGGCAAAGCGCTTTGTTCCCGATATTGCGACCGCCGTCGTCAAGCAAGCAGAGGGGCGCAACAAGGCGGTAAGCCTTTCACGCGAGGCAGCCGACCGCCTGATCTACGAGACGGCGAAGGCATCGGTCAAAAGGATCGGCAGCATCCGTCCCTACAAGATCGCGCTTCCCGCAGAGATCACCCTGACGTTGCAGCGCACGGACTACTGTGACGACTTAGCAAAGCGCTACGAGCGCACCGATGCACGTACCGTTCGCAGGATCACCGAAAGGATCGAGCGCTACGCGGATCTTTTATTCCCATAGAAAAAACGGCGAGCGGATTCGTACCGTCACCGAACGGATCGGCAAACATATTGGCATTCACCATAAGGATGTACACCATTGCAAAAAACGTAGTCATTCCCGCGATAAACTCGGTTTTCACCGTAATGCAATTTTTTTACAAAAAAGGTCAAAAACAGAGCGCGACTGTGTTTGCAAAAATAAAGGGCTCTGCCGCTTGCTTCTCTGTAAAAGCATTCGGCAGAGCCTCATATTGTTTAATTAGTCAGCATCCTTCATAGAAAGGTTCTGACGGCCCTTCTCGTCGGTTCCGAGGAACTTAACGCGAACGACGTCACCCACGCTGACGGCATCCTCCACCTTCTCGGTTCTTACCTTCTGAAGCTTGGAGATGTGGACCATGCCCTCCTTACCGGGCGCATACTCAACGAAAGCGCCGATGGGAATGATCCTCGTAACGGTACCCTCATAGGTCTCGCCTACGACGGGCTCGAATACGATGGCATCGATGATCGCCTTAGCCATATCCGCACTGTCACGGTTTACGGCGGCGATGAATACGGTACCGTCATCATTGATATCGATCTTCGCACCGGTATCGGCAACGATCTTCTGGATCACCTTACCGCCCGAGCCGATAACCTCACGGATCTTATCGGGATTGATGTGCATCGTGATCATCTTGGGCGCATATGCGGAAACCTCAGCACGAGGCTCTGCGATGGCGCGCAGAAGGATCTTATCGATGATCTCGTCTCTGCCCTGATGCGTGGTCTCAAGCGCGCGCTTGATGATCTCGGGGGTCAGACCGTCGATCTTCAGGTCCATCTGAATGGAGGTGATACCCTTATGCGTACCTGCTACCTTGAAGTCCATATCGCCGTAGAAGTCCTCAAGACCCTGGATATCGATCATCGTATCCCAAGAGCCGTCCTCCGCAGTGATAAGACCGCAGGAGATGCCCGCAACGGGTGCCTTGATCGGAACGCCCGCATCCATAAGAGCAAGCGTGGAGCCGCAAACCGAGCCCTGCGAGGTGGAGCCGTTGGAGCTTACTACCTCGGAAACGAGACGGATCGCGTAGGGGAACTCCTCCTCGCTGGGAAGAACGGGCAGAAGGGAGCGCTCTGCGAGCGCACCGTGACCGATCTCGCGGCGACCGGGGCTGCGAAGCGCCTTCGCCTCACCGGTGGAGTAGCCGGGCATATTGTAGTGGTGCATATATCTCTTGGTGTCCTCCTCGTCAAGACCCTCGAGTCTCTGCGCGTCGGAAAGCGTACCAAGCGTTGCGATCGTGAGAACCTGCGTCTGACCTCTGGTGAACAGACCCGAGCCGTGTACTCTCGGAATCACGCCGACCTCTGCACCAAGGGGACGGATCTCGTCCATGCGGCGGCCGTCAACGCGCTTCTTATCAACGAGAAGCCAACGGCGTACGATCTTCTTCTGGATCTTGTAGATCAGCTCGGGAAGGATGACCTTGATATCCTCGTACTTCTCCTCGAAGGTAGCAACGATATCGTCCATAATGGGCTGCATCTTTGCGTCGCGTACCGTCTTATCGTCGGTATCCAGCGCTTCCATCACGCGCTTCTCGCAGTATGCGAAGATCTCGTCGAACATATCGTGATCCAGCTCGCCCGATGCATAAGCAAACTTGGGCTTACCGATCTCGGCAACGATCCCGTTGATGAAGGCAACCAGCTTCTTGATCTCGTCGTGCGCGATCATAATGGCCTTGAACATATCATCGTCGGAAACCTCCTTCGCGCCTGCCTCGATCATAACGACCTTCTCGGCGGAAGCGGCAACCGTCAGCTCAAGAATGCTCTTCTTACGCTGCTCAAAGGTGGGGTTCACGATGAACTCACCGTCTACCATACCCATAAATACACCGCCGATAGGACCGTTCCACGGAATATCGGAGATGGAGAGCGCTACGGAGGCACCGATCATCGCGGTGATCTCGGGAGAGCAATCGGGATCTACCGACATAACGGTCAGAAGAAGAGATACGTCGTTACGAAGATCCTTGGGGAAAAGGGGACGGACCGGACGGTCGATCACACGGGAGGTGAGGACTGCCTTCTCGGAGGGCTTACCCTCGCGCTTAAGGAAGCCGCCGGGGATCTTGCCTACGGCGTAAAGCTTCTCGTCGTAATCTACCGACAGAGGAAGGAAGTCAATGCCCTCGCGGGGGGCAGCGGATGCGGTGGCGCACGCAAGAATGGTGGTCTCACCGTAGCGGATCAGCGCGGAGCCGTTTGCAAGGCCCGCGATCTTACCGGTCTCGATCACGAGAGGACGGCCCGCAAGCGTGTAGTTATACACCTTGTGGTTTTCGAAGGTTTTAAAATTCTCTACCATTTTTCTTTCTCCTTTTTCGGGAGGGTGCGAACATAGCACTTAACTATCCCTTCCGCCTGCGGAAAGCATAGTTAACTGCTACTTTCGCTCCTGCCCGTTATTTTTGTTTTTTGTTTCTTTGGGGCTTCGCAAGAAACGGGAACGGCAAGACCGTTCCCGCTCTGCGCTTTGGCCGTGAAATTACTTTCTCAGGCCAAGTCTCTTAATTACGGCTCTGTATCTCTCGATATCCTTCTTTGCCAGGTAATTAAGAAGCTGCTTTCTGTGACCAACCATCTTGGACAGACCTCTCTGAGAGTGGAAGTCCTTGGGGTTCTTCTTCATATGCTCGGTAAGCGAGTTGATTCTGTCAGTCAGAATCGCTACCTGCACCTCGGGCGAACCGGTATCCTTCTCATTGATCTTGTACTCGGCAATGATGGCAGTCTTGGTCTCCTTGGAAATCATCTTTCTTCACCTTTCTTAATATTTTTCCTATCTCCGCGTGCAGTGCGGGTGAAGCACACAGACTACGCAGGCCCAAAACGGAGCCGCGGAGCAAGGTCATACACAGCACATAGACATAGGTTGCTAAGATATTATAACACAAGAGAACAAAAAAGTAAATAGTTTTCGGAAAAATATTTTCGGAAATTTATTGTTACCCTGACAGCGCTCATTTTTCTTCCATATCGCGCGCCCTCACTTCCCTTTCCCTGCGGATCAGGGTAAAATGGCGCTGCGGCTTATCCAGCTCCGAAAAGCGGATGGCGACCGGCATATCCCACCGAAAAATGGTGGCACACATACGGAGCGCAAAGACGATCACGCAAGCGATCAGCATCGCGAGAGACTCCTGTGCCATCCACCGCCCAAGCAAAACGTACGCGCCGCTTCCCGCAAGCGCCGCAATTGCGTAAATACGCTTTTTCAGCACCCATGGGAGCTTCCCGAGAATGACGTCACGCATCAGACCGCCGCCGATACAGCTGATCATTCCCATAACGATCGCCACCGCCGCAAGGGGCTGCGCACGGTTTTCAAACATAATGCGCATCGCGGACTGCGTTCCCGTAACAGCGAAGGCGCTGAGACCGATCGAGTCAAGAATGTTATTGATGTTTTCCACGAGCCGCTCACGCTTCAGGTACGCATCTCTGAAAAAGGCGGCGAGCGCGAACACGATCAACGAGGTCGCGATGCAGCAGATGAATTCGTATTTCATCTCGAAGAGCGCGGGATAGGGGTAACGGTTCAGAATGGTATCACGCAAAAGGCCGCCGCCAAAGGAGGTGATGACCGACATCAGCACCACGCCGAAAATATCCACCTCGCTGCGAATGGCGACCATCGCTCCCGAGACCGAAAAGGCGACCACACCGATATATGACAGCACGGTCAGAACAACGTCCATACTGAAGTTTTCCATAAATCTTCTCCTTAATAAAGAAGTGGATCAAAGCTTTAAAACGAGCGCCTCGAGAGCCTTGGCGCGATGGCTGATGGCATTCTTCTCCTCATCCGTATACTCGGCAACCGTACGGCTCGATCCGAGGGGCACGAACAGCGGATCGTAGCCGAAGCCGCGTTCGCCGCGCGGGCTTCGCGTGATCTCACCGTGAAAATATGCCTCCGCCTCCACCGTGGTTCCGTCGGGATAAGCAAGCACGATCGCGCAGGTATAATGCGCGCGCCGGTTTTCCTCGTTTTCAAGCCTTTTGAGAAGCAACGCATTGTTCGCCTCATCGTTGCCGTGCTCGCCCGCAAAGCGCGCACTGAAGATACCCGGTGCACCGCCGAGGGCATCAACGCAGATCCCGCTGTCATCCGCCAGGGCGGGCACGCCCGCGAGCGCGGCGATCTCCGTTGCTTTTTTTCTTGCGTTTTCAAGAAAGGTCTCTCCGTCCTCGACCGTTTCGTGATCAATGCCGGATTCACGCAAGGAGACGATCTGCTCGAATTTTTCTCCCAATATTTTCTTAATTTCTCTGATCTTATGCGAATTGTTGGATGCAATAATAAGCTTCATTTTTCTTCTCGACTTTTGTTTTTTTCTTTATTATAGCACCGAAACCGTTTTCTGTCAATCCGTGTTTTTTTACATACAATAAAATATGATGAATTTATTTTTCGGAGGGCATATGAAACCGATCTATTATTACGATGGAAAGCTTTTTTCAGAGGAGGAAGCGGCGATCCCCTTCTCCGACCGCTCTCTCTTTTTCGGCGACGCCGTTTACGATGCCTGCCTGATCCGCAGCGGCATTCCCTACCTGCTCGACGCGCATCTCGACCGCTTCTACAACGGAATGCGGGCGCTCTCGATCCCTTCGCCGATGGACAGAGAGCACCTGCGCGCGACGCTTTCGGCGCTTTCGCTGCGCGCAGGCGAAGAGACCGCGTTCCTCTATTTTCAAGCCGCGCGGCGCGCTGCGCGGCGGCGCCACTATTTTGAGGAAAAGGACGGCGCGGGGCTTATGATCTGCGTATACCCTTTTGCGAAGCCGCAAAGGGATTCCGTTTTGCGGCTCATCCTTGCGAAGGATACACGGTATGAATACTGCCACATCAAAACCGTCAACCTGCTACCCGCCGTGCTCGCATCTGCAAGAGCCAGAGCGCAGGGGGCAGACGAAGCGGTCTTTGTACGCGACGGACGCGTGACCGAATGCGCACACTCGAATATTTCGATCCTGAAGGATGGCGTGCTCCTCACCCACCCGACCGACCGCCATATTCTCGCAGGCATTGCAAGAGCGAGGCTTCTTGATACCTGCACGGCACTTGGCATTCCCGTCGCCGAAAGGCCCTTCGGCGTGCGCGAGCTCCTCTCGGCGGATGAGATACTCGTTACAAGCACGAGCAAGATCGCGGCGCGTGCCAATGAGGTTGCCGGGCGGCGTGTCGGAATGCGGAACGGAACACTTGCGAAGCGCATCCTCGATTCCCTTTTTGACGCTTATTACAATATATAATTGTTATAAAAAAAACGTCGTACTTTTGTGCAAGGTGACGAGTTTGTGAAAATTTTCACGCGATTTAAGAAAAGGCATTGCTTTTTTATTTTTTCTGTGCTATAATAAGATCGTTTGTACTGATATAGTCTATACGCGCTCTGCGTGCCGCGTACAGACGCGTCAATCAAAAATCTTCAGGAGGATTTATCATGCTTAAAAAGATGTCCAATCTCCCCTTCAACGGCACGAAGGAGCAGGAAGAAAAGCTGCTCGCTGTGATCGCTGAAAACAAGCACGACAAGAGCCGTTTGATGGCAGTTATGCAGGAGGCACAAGGTATTTACGGTTATCTGCCCCTTGAGGTGCAGAAGATGATCGCTGACGGTATGGAGGTCTCGCTCGAAAAGGTTTACGGCGTTGCTACCTTCTACGCGCAGTTCTCTCTCGCTCCCCAGGGTCAGTATCACATTTCGGTTTGTCTCGGTACGGCCTGCTACGTTAAGGGCGCCGGTCTGCTCTACGATAAGCTGCAGCAGCTTCTCGGCATCGGCGGTGACGAGTGCACCCCCGACCGCAAGTTCTCGCTTACTGCCTGCCGTTGCATCGGCGCATGCGGTCTTGCCCCCGTTCTCACCGTGAACGAAGAGGTTTACGGACGCCTGTCCGAAAACGATGTCGAAGGCATTCTTGCCAAGTGTGAATAAGGAGGATTAAGAGATGAAATCTGTTTTGGAACTCCAGAACGCCAAGGCGGCGGCTCTGAAAAAGGTTGTTCTTCGCAAGGGCAAGGCGGTTCTTGATAAGAACGTTACCAGCGACTACAAGTATACCGTTCTCGTTTGCGGCGGTACCGGCTGCACCTCCTCTCATTCTCCCGAGATCGTCGAGAAGCTGAAGAGCGAGATCAAGGCACAGGGCGCAGAGAAGGACGTTCAGGTCATTATGACCGGCTGCTTCGGCCTTTGCGCACTCGGTCCCATTATGATCGTTTATCCCGAGGGCTGCTTCTACTCGATGGTTGACATCAACAATATTCCCCGCATCGTTTCCGAGCATCTCGTAGGCGGTAAGCCCGTGGCTTCCCTTCTTTACGATGAGACGGTTGGCGCAGACGGCGAGATCAAGCCCCTGAACGAGACCGACTTCTACAAGAAGCAGATCCGCGTTGCGCTCAGAAACTGCGGCGTGATCGATCCTGAGGATATCGAGGAATACTACGCAATGGACGGCTATGCCGCTCTTGCTAAGGTGCTTACCGAGTACACCCCCGAGGACGTTATCAAGGTGATCACCGATTCCGGACTTCGCGGCAGAGGCGGCGGCGGCTTCCCCACCGGACGCAAGTGGGCTCTTACCGCCCCCAACAAGGCTGACCAGAAGTACGTTGTTTGTAACGCCGACGAGGGCGACCCCGGTGCATTTATGGACCGTTCCGTTCTCGAGGGCGACCCCCACTGCCTGATCGAGGCTATGGCCATCGCAGGCTATGCCATCGGCGCAACCAAGGGCTACGTTTACGTAAGAGCCGAGTACCCCATCGCCGTCAACCGTCTGCAGAAGGCGATCGACGATGCGAGAGCTGCCGGCATTCTCGGCAAGAATATCTTCGGATCCGACTTTGCGTTCGATCTTGAGATCCGTCTTGGCGCAGGCGCATTCGTTTGCGGCGAGGAGACCGCTCTTATGACCTCCATCGAGGGTAACCGCGGCGAGCCCCGTCCGAGACCTCCGTATCCCGCTGTTAAGGGTCTTTACGGCCGCCCCACCGTTGAAAACAACGTGGAGACCTTCGCAAACGTTCCTCAGATCATTCTCAACGGTGCGGCATGGTTTGCAGGTATGAGTACCGAGAAGTCCAAGGGCACCAAGGTATTTGCTCTCGGCGGTAAGATCAAGCACACCGGCCTTGTTGAGATCCCCATGGGCACCACCCTGCGTGAGATCATCGACGAGATCGGCGGCGGTATCCCCAACGGCAAGCACTTCAAGGCTGCGCAGACCGGCGGTCCCTCCGGCGGATGCATTCCCGCAAGCCTGATCGACACTGCGGTTGACTACGATAACCTGATCTCCCTGGGCTGCATGATGGGCTCCGGCGGACTTATCGTCATGGACGAGGATACCTGTATGGTAGATATGGCGAAGTTCTTCCTTGAGTTCACCGTGGACGAGTCCTGCGGTAAGTGCACGCCCTGCCGCGTTGGTACGCGCCGTCTGCTTGAGATCCTTGAAAAGATCACCGCAGGCAAGGGCACGCTCGAGGATCTCGACACGCTCGAGGCTCTTTGCGTATACATTAAGGAAAACTCTCTTTGCGGCCTTGGTCAGACTGCTCCCAACCCCGTTCTCTCCACGCTGAAGTTCTTCCGCGATGAGTACGTTGCACACGTTGTGGACAAGGTTTGCCCCGCAGGCGTCTGCAAGAGCATGACCAACTTCGTTATCGACAAGGATAAGTGTATCGGCTGCGGCAAGTGCGCAAAGAACTGCCCTGCAGATGCTATCTTTAAGACCGACTACGTTGCTCCGGGCCACAAGCTTCCCTCTTACGAGATCGACAAGAACAAGTGCATCAAGTGCGGCGCTTGTGTTGCGGGCTGTAAGTTCGGCGCAATTTCCAAGAAGTAAGGGAGGACTTGAATAATGGATATGATCAACGTAAAAGTAAACGGCATTGCTGTAAGTGTTCCCAAGGGCGCGACCATTCTTGAGGCTGCAAGAGCCGCAGGCGTGGAGATCCCCACCCTTTGCTATATGAAAGAAAAGAACGAGATCGGCGCTTGCCGTATCTGCGTGGTTGAGGCGACCGGCGCAAGAGGCCTCGTTACCGCTTGCGTTTACCCCTGCACCGACGGCATGGAGATCAAGACCAACACCCCCAAGGTACGTGCCGCAAGAAAGACTACGCTCGAGCTTATTCTTTCCACCCATAACAAAAACTGCCTCTCCTGCTCCCGCTCCACCAACTGCGAGCTGCAGAAGCTGTGCTATGAATACGGCGTTGACTCCACGGCATTCGGCGGCTTCAAGCCCATCTATAAGCTGGATACCTCCACGCCTCACCTCGTAAGAGATAACAACAAGTGCATTCTTTGCCGTCGCTGCGTTGCAGCCTGCGAGGAGCAGTTCGTTTCCGTTATCGGCGCGAACAACCGCGGCATTGACACCTGCATCGGACAGGCCTACAACCTCGCTCTCGGCGATACGCCCTGTATCAGCTGCGGTCAGTGCACCGCCGTCTGCCCCACCGGCGCTCTCGTTGAGAAGGACGATACCGATAAGGTATGGGCCGCTCTCGCGGACACCTCCAAGCACGTGATCGTGCAGACCGCTCCCTCCATCCGCGCAACGCTCGGCGAGTGCTTCGATATGCCGATCGGCACGAACGTTGAGGGCAAGATGGTTGCCGCTCTTCGCCGCCTTGGCTTCGAGAAGGTATTCGACACCAATACCGCTGCGGACTTCACCATCGTGGAAGAGGCTACCGAGCTTCTTGACAGAGTGAAGAACGGCGGCGCACTTCCCCTTATCACCTCCTGCTCTCCCGGTTGGGTCAAGTTCTGCGAGTACTACTACCCCGAGATGCTTCCTCACCTCTCCTCCTGCAAGTCCCCCCAGCAGATGGGCGGCGCGCTGATCAAGACCTACTATGCAGAGAAGATGGGCTGGGATGCCAAGGACGTATTCGTGGTTTCCATTATGCCCTGCACCGCGAAGAAGTTCGAGGTCGGCCGTGACGATATGTCTGCCGCAGGCGACGGTATCGCTGACGTAGACGTAGCGCTTACGACCAGAGAGCTTGCAAGAATGATCCAGAGAGCCGGCATCAAGTTCACCGCTCTTCCCGACGAGGATTTCGATCCCGCTCTCGGTGTTGACACCGGTGCGGCTGTGATCTTCGGTGCGACCGGCGGCGTTATGGAGGCAGCTCTCCGTACCGCAAACGACGTTCTCACCGGTAAGGATAACAAGGAGATCGACTTCAAGGAGGTTCGCGGCACCGCCGGTATCAAGGAGGCAGAGTACAACATCGCGGGCATCAACGTTCGCGTTGCCGTTGCTTCCGGTACTGCAAACGCCAAGATCCTTATGGACAAGATCAAGTCCGGCGAGGCAAACTACACCTTCGTTGAGATCATGGGATGCCCCGGCGGCTGTGTAAACGGCGGCGGTCAGCCCATCCAGCCTCAGTATGTAAGAGATACCGTGGATCTCAAGGCTGAGCGCGCAAAGGCTCTTTACGCACAGGATGAGGCTATGGCGGTTCGCAAGTCTCACCAGAACCCCATCGTAAAAGAGGTTTACGAGAACTACTTCAAGGGCGAGTACGGCTGCCACGCCGCTCACCACGCGCTGCACACCTCCTACGTTGCACGCGAGAAGTACGCGAAGTAATTTCCTTCAATATAATAAAAAGAACCGCTTGCGGAGTATTCCGCAAGCGGTTCTTTTTATTGTTTTCGTTCGCTTTTAAAAAAGTTCGTTTTTATTTTACGATCGGGCGAAGGATATCGGCAACTGCCTTCGCCATAAAGTAAAAGCCGAGGTCGGAGGGATGCACACCGTCAACATAATAATCAGGTCCAAGTTCGTAAAGAGGCGCGGCTCCGTCAAGAAAATACACGTTCTTATCCCCTGCGGCGACCGCCTGCTCGTAGGTCTGCTTTATGATCTCAAAGCGTCTTTGCCAGGACGTATCTCGCATCACCTTGGGTGCGGAGAGCATCAAAATCGGCAGATCGGGATTCTTCTCCCGCACGGTACGGAAAAACGGTGCGTGCGTTGCGAGAAGATAGTCGGGATCGTAGGCATTATGGTCATAATCGAGAACGAAGGCAGACATTTCCATCGATGCGATATGCTCCGCCATCGGCTGCTCGCCTCTGGCAGAGCCGCCAAAGCCGAGATTGTGATGGTTGGCATCGAGAAGGCGGGATACCTGCGCAGGATACGCCATTCCCGGACGGGAGGCGCAAGCGCCGTTGGTGATCGACGAGCCGTAGAAAACGATGGGCTTCTCGATCCGATAATCCTCAGATCGCTGAAGGACAGCATCCGCATCCAGCCCGATCTTCAGAGACTCAAGATTTGAATAAAGAGGAAAATGCAGCGTGAAGCTGCGCTTTTTCCGATCCGGCAGGCGCACGATCGCCTCATACGCATCCTCGGTCATCGAGGGAACAAAGGCACCCGCATAGACCCCATCCGCATACAGATCAAAGCCGAGCGTCCCTATCGCGGTCATATTCGGGATGCGCTCAACACGCGAGAGCGCGGCACGGATCGCCACGTAAGGGCTATCCGAGACGAAGCGAAGCCTGCCGCCCGTCACGGTCCTATACATATCGTAAACATTATCGCTCGTTGCCCTTCCGACGGCCTCGGGCAGGCGGAAATATTCGCCGTTTTCATAATAAACACCGTATTTACGAAAAGGCTTCTCCTCGATATCGCGCCATACGATGCCCTTGATATCCAGACGGCTCGAAAAGATCATATTTTTATCTACCGGCGTATGTCCCATAGCACTTCCCTCACTTCTCCGTTACTTCAAGCTTAAGAACATCGGGGCGCGCGTAATGTCCGACACAGTCCATCTCCATCCTTGAGGTGTACGCCCTTTCCATATCCAGCGTCGCGTACAGAACGCCCTCTCTGTCCCAGAGCGTTTCGGTCACCGCGTGCCCGAAGGGATCGATCACGCTCGAGCCGCCGCGGCAGGCGATCTCGGGAAGCGCGGCGATCTGTGCCGCGGCGCTCGCGGTCTCGGGATAATCACTGCGCTTAAAATACATATCGCAGTTCACGAAGAAAACGTGCCCCTCGATCGCGATGTGACGGATCGTATTCTGCCACTCCTCGTTATCGTTGGTGTTCGGAGAAATATAGATCGTGATCCCCTTCTGATAGAGGGCAACGCGTGCCAGGGGCATATAGCTCTCCCAGCAGATGAGGTTACCCATCGGCCCCCAAGGGGTCTCCATCACAGGGAAATAATCCTTCTGCCCATCTCCCCAGACCACGCGCTCCGCGCCCGTGGGCTTGAGCTTACGGTGGTTCATACACGTACCCTCGGGAGAGATCATCATATTGGAATTATAGAGAGTCCCCGTCACGGCATCGCGCTCGGAATAACCGAGGCTGACGTAAACGCCGTGCGCCTTCGCGGCGGCAGCGACCGCCTCCATCTCCTTGCCGTTTGCAAGAACGGAGTTATCGTAGTAGGTCTTGAAATCCTTGCGCCCGTCCTCCCCTCTGGCACCGACGGTGAAGCCGTAGGTCATTCCCAGAGGATAGCCCGGAATGAAGAGCTCGGGAAAAACGATCAATTCTGCCCCATTTTTTGCGCACTCTTCTATGAATTTCAGCACCTTTTCAAGACATTTATCCTTATCGAACATCACGGGCGTCGCCTGCACGACGGCGATGCTGCACTGCTTTTTCAGATCCTTCATACAGAGAAAAATCCCTTTCATTATTTATAAAACAACGGCCGCACAGGAGGCGACCGTTGCTGCTGATTTTAAAGTGTTACACCTGTTTTATAGAATGCGATCTCGCGCAGATCCTCGCTCTTACAGATATACTCTCCGTTTGCAACGGCAAGCACAAGATCAAAGAGAGCGTCCGCATCCATACCGAAGGCATTGAAATCGATCCAATTGTCCTTAAAGGCGGCAAGACGGTCATTGGTGGAGATCTTCATCGTAGGAGTGAAGGTGGAGAACGGCGTTCCGCGCCCCGTGGTGAAAAGCACCATCTGGCAGCCTGCGGCGGCAAGCGCCGTTGCGGCGATAAGATCGTTGCCCGGTGCGTTCAACACACTGACGCCGACCTTCTTCTGCAGATCGCCGTACATCAGCACATCCACGATCGGGGTATGCCCCGCCTTCTCAATGCAGCCGAGAGATTTCTCCTCAAGGGTGGTGATACCGCCCTTCTTATTGCCGGGGCTGGGATTCTCGTATACCGGGAAGCCAAGATCCGTATAGGACTTCTTGAAATTCTCGATCATATCCTTATAACGGCAGAAGAGCTCCTCTGTCTTGCATTTATTCATAAGGATCTGCTCCGCGCCGAACATTTCGGGCACCTCCGTCAGCACCGCGCTGCCGCCAAGGGCAACGAGCCTATCGGTCACCTGACCGACAAGGGGATTCGCGGTGATGCCCGAAAAGCCGTCCGAGCCGCCGCATTTGAGACCGATGGTAAGCTCGGAGAGCGGAACGCTCTCGCGCTTCATCTCTCTTGCCTTCCCCGCCATTTCTTCAAGGATCGCAAGACCGTAGGAAAGCTCATCCTCGACCTCCTGGCAGTTGAAATACGCGATATTCTCTCTGCCGTAGGGAGCAAGCTCCTTCTTCATTCCCTCGAGAAGGTTATTCTCGCAACCGAGACCGACGATCAGCACGTACGCCGCATTGGGATGCAGGGCGATCGCCGAAAGAAGCTTGCGGATATTCTCGTTATCATCCCCAAGCTGGCTGCAGCCGAACTGATGCGTAAGGGCGAAAATACCGTCCAGCGAGCCGCCGACGAATTTCTGCGCAAGCTTTTCAAGACGCATACAGACGTTGTTTACACAGCCGACCGTGGGAATGATAAAGATCTCGTTGCGGATACCTGCACGCCCGTGCGGACGGCGGTAGCCCATAAAAGTGCCGCTGCCGAGCTTTTCCTCCAGCGCGGCGTACTTATATTCATAGGAGAAGCTCTCGTCAAGGTGCGAGCGTAGGTTGTGCGTATGCACCCACTCGCCCTTTTTGATCGCCTGCCTTGCTCTGCCGATCACGCAGCCGTATTTGATCACGAACTCGCCCTCGGCGATATCGCAAAGCGCGTATTTGTGGCCCGCGGGAATGCCATCCCCCTCGCTGAGGCGAACGGCCACGTTATCCTTTTCATTGATGATCAGTGTATCCTTCATTAAAGCAGACTCTTTCCCGCCGCAAGGAGCGCAAGATTTTCATTTACGGCGTCAAGGAAGCCGGGGAGCTTCGTCAGATCCTTGCCGAAGATATCGGCATTCGCCATAAAGTCCTTCACCGCGCCGCCCTCAGCGAAGAATGCGAGGTAGGGCGCATCATCCTTCACCTCAACAGAGACCTTGCCAAGATCGGCAATATACTTATCGCCGTCCTTCTTTACGCTCTTATACAGATACATAAGGTAGGAGAAGCCCTTGGTCATATGCGGCGCGATACTTCCGTGCTTTGCAAGATAATCCTCAAAGGAAGGAAGGCAGCGCGCTCTCCATTTGGAGATGGAGTTGAGCGAGATGGAAACGAGAAGATGGTTAAGATACGGATTTTCAAAGCGGGAAAGCACACTGTCCGCAAAGGCGCGCACGCCCTTGGTATCCTCGGAAACAAAGGGGATGATCTCGTTATCCAGCGTCGCCTCCACGAAGGCGCGAAGCTTTTTATCCTTCATACAGTCATAGACCGTGACCGCACCCTCCACGATGCCCGCGGCAACGAGGTTGGTATGGCTGCCGTTCAGCACGCGCACCTTCTGCTTTTTGTAATGGGTGATATTTTTCGTGAGCACCACGTCGATGCCGTGGAAGCCCTCCTTGATATAGTCGCGGATATTTCCCTTATCCTCGATTGCCCAGAGACCGAAGGGCTCGCCGACCGAAACGAGAAGATCCTCGTCCTTCGTCAGCGCATTGAGATGCGCTCTGTCCTCGGGCGTTTTGGGATGACCGGAAACGATACGGTCCACCAGCGTATTGCAATAGATATTTTCCTTTGCGTTGAAGGCCTTGAACGCCTCGGGAAGCCCCCAAAGGTCGATGTAGCGGTTCACACAGTCAAAAAGCGCGTCCGCATTGTTATCGATCAGCTCCACGGGAAGAAGATAAACGCCGCCAAGACCCGCCTCGAATCTCTTGTAAAGCAGCTTCGTCAGCTTCGCGGGATAGGTGATCTCGGCAAAGCCCTCGATCTTATCCTCGGCGTGGAAGCAGATGCCCGCCTCGGTGGTGTTGGAAACGATGATCTTCACCTCGGGATCGGTGGCGATCCTATCGTACGCCGCCATATCCGAGAAGGGATCGATCGCCTCGGAGACGACCTTGATCTCTCTGACCTTCTCAACGGCCTCTGCCCCATCCATACCGCGGAGCACGATGTGATAGCGGTTGTTCTGCTTTTTAAAGTTCTCGAGCGAGCCGAAGGCAATGGGCTTCACGATATGTACCGAAAATTCGCCGCCCTCCTCGTTCAGTGTATCAAAATAGTGATCCACAAAGGTGCGAAGGAAGTTACCCTCACCGAACTGCAATACTTTAGTCACTTTCTTAGTCCTCCAAGCCGGTCACGCAACGATGAAGCTCTTGATCCTTGCAAAAAACGCATCGCAGTTATCCGCGTGCGCCTGCAGCGTGATGGGAGAAAGAAGATCGAGAGAGAAAATACCCATTACACTCTTTGCGTCAACGACGTATCTACCCTGCACAAGATCCACCTCGTACTCGAGCATAATGACCTCTTTCACGAAATTTCTGACATCCTCGATGCCCTTCAAAACGATTTTAACTTCACACATTGTTGTGACCTCCGATTAAAAATTTTTCCATTATTATTCTACCACAAAGCCCCTTCGCTTGTCAAGCATTGAGAAAAATATAACATACCCTCCGATTTACAATTTTTTTCGCAAAAATCATTGACTTTGCGCACATTTTGTGCTATACTTACCCGTAGCGGAACAAGTCCATGGGATGCGGATAGCAAAGAGAGCCGTTGGTCGGTGCGAAACGGTGTATTTCTCCGATGGGTACCGCCCGCGGTGTGTTTTTGCACAAAATTATATAGTTTTTCAATGAGTGAAACGCTCGGGTGGAACCGTGCGGACGCTTTTTTCGTCCACACCCCGATTGCAGAGGATGCAATCGGGGTGTGGCGTTTTTTTAGAATAATACAAGAATAGGAGATAGATTAATGTTCCAGATCAAATTTGCAAGCGGCGAAATCTACAACGCCGAGGCGGCTGTATCGGTCTTCGATGCGGCAAGCGCGCTCGGTATAATGTCCCGCGCGGTGCTTACCTGTAAGGTAAACGGCACGCTTTGCGAGCTTTCCACCGTCGTTTCCGAGGATGCGGAGGTCGCACTCTACACCTTTGAGAGCGAGGAGGGCAAGCACGTTTTCCGCCACACGGCGGCACATATTATGGCACAGGCCGTCAAGCGCCTCTACCCCGAAACGAAGCAGACCATCGGCCCTGCGACCGAGAACGGCTTCTTCCAGGATTTTGACAGCGAGGTATCCTTCACCCCCGAGATCCTCAAGAATATCGAGGCAGAGATGAAGAAGATCGTGAAGGAGAACCTGCTGATCGAGCGCTCGGTACTGAAAAAGGACGAGGCGATCGCGCTGATGAAGCAGCTCGACGAGCCCTACAAGGTAGAGAGGATCGAGGAGCTCGGTGACGATGCGGAGCTTTCCTTCTACAAGCAGGGCGAATATATCGATCTTTGCGCGGGCCCGCACCTTCACACGACCGGCGCCGTCAAGGCCTTCAAGCTGACGCAGTGCACCGGCGCTTACTACAAGGGCGACCAGAACAATAAGATGCTTCAGCGCGTGTACGGCATCGCCTTCCCCTCCAAGGATGAGCTGAATGCTTACGTGACCGCGCAGGAGGAGGCACTCAAGCGCGACCATAACAAGATCGGCCGCGAGCTTGAATATTTCACCACCGTGGATTCGATCGGTCAGGGCCTTCCCATCCTTCTGCCCAAGGGTGCAAGAACCGTGCAGCTGCTGCAGCGTTGGGTTGAGGACGAGGAGCAGAAGAGAGGCTACCTACTCACCAAAACGCCCCTGATGGCAAAGAGAGACCTTTACAAGATCTCGGGACACTGGGATCACTATCTTGACGGCATGTTCGTTATGGGGGATCCCGATGACTATTCGAAGGAGTGCTTCGCGCTTCGCCCCATGACCTGCCCCTTCCAGTATCAGGTATATCTGAACAAGAAGCGCTCCTACAGAGAGCTTCCCATGCGCCTCGGCGAGACCTCTACCCTTTTCCGTAATGAGGACAGCGGCGAGATGCACGGCTTGATCCGCGTACGCCAGTTCACCATCTCCGAGGGACACCTCGTGCTTCGCCCCGATCAGCTCGCCGAGGAATTCAAGGGCTGCCTTGACCTCGCAAAATACTGTCTTGAATCCGTTGGTCTTTGGGAGGATTGCTCCTTCCGCTTCTCTCAGTGGGATCCCAAGAGAACCGACAAGTATGAGGGTACGCCCGAGCAGTGGGAGGAGGCGCAGGCCATTATGGGCGAGCTGCTTGACACCTACCTCGGCCGCGAGAACTACGTGATCGGTATCGACGAGGCGGCCTTCTACGGTCCCAAGCTCGACATCCAGTGCAAGAACGTATTCGGCAAGGAGGACACCATCGTTACCATCCAGGTGGATATGCTTCTTGCAAAGAAGTTCGGTATGGAATATACCGACCGCGACAATACCCAGAAGACCCCCTACATCATCCACAGAACCTCGCTGGGCTGCTACGAGAGAACGCTGGCGCTGCTGCTTGAGAAGTATGCGGGCGCGCTTCCCGTATGGCTCTCTCCCACCCAGGCGACCGTTATCCCCGTGGTCGGCGATTTCGCGGACTACGCGGCAGAGGTCGTGAACAAGATGAAGGCGGCAGGCATCCGCGCAGAGCTTGACGACAGAAACGAGAAGCTCGGCTACCGCATCCGCGAGGCGCAGATGTCCAAGGTTCCCTATATGATCGTCGTTGGCGACGAGGAGATGCAGAGCGGCTCCGTTACCGTGCGTGCGCGCATTGAGGGTGAGGGCGGCAAATTCTCCGTTGACGAGTTCATCGCCAAGATCAAAAACGAGATCGAAACGAAAAAGCACTGAGGAACGAAATGAATTATACCATTAAGAACGAATATCTCGCCGCTACCGTTACGGATATCGGCGGCGAGACGCTCTCGATCAAGGATAAGGACGGCAAGGAGTATATGTGGCGCGCAGATCCCGCGATCTGGGAGGACCGTGCCCCCCTGCTCTTCCCGATCTGCGGCGAGATCAAGGACGGATCCTATTCCTTCGGCGGCGTGACCTACCGTATGTCGGGGCACGGCTTTCTTCCGAGACTGCCTCTGACCGTTAAGGAGCAGACGGATGAAAAAATCGTATTCGAGGCAAGGGAAAGCGCCGAGACACTTGAAAAATATCCCTTCCGCTTCGCTCTTACGGTATGCTACGCGCTCGTCGGCAAGGCGCTCATGATGACGGCGACCGTGGAAAACACCGACGATAAGGAGCTTCCCTTTATGTTCGGCGGCCATCCCGGCCTCTCTCTTGCCGTTTCTCCCGAGGAGACGCTCGAGGGGCACCGCATCGAGTTCCCCGGCAAGGATGCGCTCGACATCCACTATCTGCAGAATATTTCCTTCGCAAATCCCAAGGCGGAAAAGCTACCCACCCCCGGTGGCGCGCTGATGCTCTCGGATGCACTTTTCGCTACCCCCGAGACCGATACGCTGATCCTTGCAAACGCGCCGCTTTCGGTAACGCTTGCCTGCAAGCAAAGCGGCAAGAGGGTGACCGTTTCGCGCAGCGAGAGCCTTCCCTTCCTTTGCATCTGGCGTATGATGGGCAAGGGCGCAGACTTCGTCTGCATTGAGCCCTGGTCGGGCATCCCCTCCGACGGCGTGACACCCGAGGTATTTGAGACGCGCGGCCATATGTGCCGTCTTGCTCCCGCACAGAAGAAGGAATTTTCCTACAGCATCGAGATCTCTTCCCTTTAATAACCCCGTATTTACGCGCCGAGGTCTGCTCATAAAAGCACCGTCGGCGCGTGCTATATATTCAAATAAGGAGTATATCTTGAAAAAGCTATTCAAACATATGCGCGGATACGAAAAGGAGTGCATCCTCGGCCCGCTCTTCAAGCTTCTGGAGGCGACGCTGGAGCTGCTCGTTCCCCTCGTGGTTGCGGTGCTGATCGACAGAGGCATTGCGGGAGGCGACCGTCCGCTTGTGCTCCGTATGGCACTTCTGCTCGTTTTGTTCGGTGCGGTCGGCCTCTTCTTTTCCTGCATCGCGCAGTTTTTTGCCGCGAAGGCGGCGGTCGGCTTCGTTACCCGCATCCGCTCGGCACTCTTTTCACATATACAAACGCTTTCCTATGCGGAAAACGACAGGCTCGGTACCTCTACGCTGATCACGCGCCTGACCGGTGATACCGCGCAGGTGCAATCCGGCGTGAATCTTTCGCTGCGGCTTTTGCTCCGCTCCCCCTTCGTGGTGTTCGGCGCGATGGTCATGGCGTTTTTCGTGGATGCGCGCTCGGCGCTTTGGTTCGTGGCGGTCATCCCGCTGCTTTCGGTCGTGGTGTTCGGCGTGATGCTTTGCTCTATGCCGCTTTATAAAAGGGTGCAGAGCAGGCTCGATCTTCTTCTGCGTGCAACGAGAGAAAACCTTTCGGGCACGAGGGTGCTTCGCGCCTTCACGGAGGAGGACGGCGAGATTCGCCGCTTCCGCGAGACAAACGAGGCGCTCACGGGCGAGCAGGTCCGCGTCGGCAAGGTTTCGGCACTTCTCAACCCCGTCACCTACGTTCTTATCAACCTCGCCATTATCACGCTCATCTATACGGGTGCTCTGCGCGTGGAGGCAGGACAGCTTTCGCAGGGCGAGGTCATCGCGCTTTACAACTATATGTCACAGATCCTCATCGAGCTCATCAAGCTCGCCAATATGATCATTCAGATCACGAAGGCACTCGCCTCTGCAAAGCGCATCGAGGCGGTCCTTGAAACAAAGAATTCGCAGACGAGGGGCAACGCGGTTACTAAGGGCGAGGGCGAGGATGCGATCGTATTCGACCGTGTGAGCTTCACCTACCCCGGCGCAAAGGAGCCCTCTCTTTCGGATATTTCGTTCTCCGTTCGCCGCGGCGAAACGCTCGGCATCATCGGCGGAACGGGCTCGGGCAAGTCTACGCTCGCGCAGCTGATCGGCGGCTTTTACGGTGCGAGCGAAGGTGTGGTCGAGGTTCTCGGCCGTGACGTGCAGAGCTACGATGCGAAGGCACTCACTAAATTTATCGGTATGATTCCGCAAAAATCGATCTTATTCCGCGGCAGTATCAGAGACAATATGAAGCTCGGCTGTCCCGAGGCAAGCGACGAGCAGATCCTCTGTGCCGTAAAGATCGCCCAAGCGAGCGAGATCGTGGCAGATAAGGGCGGCCTTGACGCCGAGATCACCCAAGGGGCAAAGAACCTCTCGGGCGGTCAGCGCCAGCGCCTTGCGATCGCACGCGCGCTTGTGGGATGCCCCGATATCCTCGTCTTTGACGACTCCTCCTCTGCTCTCGATTTTGCGACCGAGGCGGCACTTCGAAGGGACCTTAAAACGCTTCCGGAGGGTATCACAAGGGTGATCATCTCCCAGCGTGCAAGCACGCTCTCGGAGGCGGATAAGATCCTCGTTCTGGATGACGGCAGGCTGATCGACGTCGGCACCTCGGAGGAGCTGCTTAGGCGCTGCTCCGTCTTCCGTGAGATCTACGAATCCCAGTTTGGTACGAGGGAGGGCGCAGAAAATGAAGCATAACAAAACCGAAAGGCGCGGCACGCTCCGTGCGATCCTTCGCTATCTGAAGCCCTACCATCTACACATTCTCTTCTCTGCGCTTTTGGCGCTCGTGAGCGTTGCGATCTCCATCTACGTGCCGATCCGCATCGGCAACGCCATTGACCTCATCGTCGGCAAGGGGAACGTGGATAAGAGCGGCATTCTCGCCATTATGCTTGAGGTTGCGATCTTTATTCTGATCAGCGCCTTTGCGACCTTCACGATGACGAAGATCAACAACCGCGTGACCTACGGTGTTACGCGCGATATGCGCAACGAGACCTTTGAAAAGATCCAAACGCTTCCTATTTCTTATATAGATGGGCAGGCGCACGGCGACCTCGTTTCGCGTATGATCGCGGACGTGGATCAGTTTGCGGACGGACTTTTGCTTGGATTTACGCAGCTTTTCACGGGTGTTCTCACCATCGTCGGCACGCTCGCCTTTATGATCGTGCTTGACTACCGCATTGCACTCGTTGTGTTCTTACTGACACCGCTTTCGCTCTTTATTGCAAGATTTATCGCGACGAGAACGCACGCGATGTTTACCGCGCAGTCCAAGGCGAAGGGCGAGCAGACCGCTCTGATCGACGAGATGATCGGAAATCAGAAGCTCGTGCACGCCTTCGGCTACGAGGATCGCGCGATCGAGCGCTTTGAAAAAGCGAACGGTGCTCTCTACAAGGCATCTCTGCGCGCGATCTTTTTCTCCTCCCTGACCAACCCCACCACCCGCTTTATCAACAACGTGATCTATGCGGCGGTGGCACTCGTCGGCGGCTTCACCTGCATTGCGACGGTCGGTACGGCTTCGCCCTTCACCGTCGGTATGCTTTCGGCGATGCTCGTCTACGTCAATCAGTACACCAAACCCTTCAATGAGATCTCGGGCGTGATCACCGAGTTTCAGAACGCGATCGCCTGCGCGGAGAGGATCTTTGCCATCCGCGAGCAAAGAAGCGAGGAGCCCGACAAGGCACAAGCCCCTGTGCTTTCCGATGCAAGGGGAGCGGTCGCTTTTGAAAGCGTTTCCTTCTCCTATACCGAAAAAAAGCCCTTGATCCGCGATATTTCACTCGATATCAAGGCAGGCTCGCATATTGCGATCGTCGGCCCAACGGGCTGCGGCAAGACCACGCTGATCAACCTTCTGATGCGCTTTTACGACGTGAAGGGCGGTAAGATCAAGATCGACGGCAGGGACATCCGCGATTATACGAAAAAGAGCCTGCGCGACAGCTTCGGTATGGTGCTGCAGGACAGCTGGATCCGCAGCGCGACGGTGGCGGAAAACATTGCCATCGGATGCCCCGATGCATCGCGCGAGCAGATCATCGATGCGGCGAAGAAAACACACGCGCACAGCTTTATCAAGAGGCTGCCGAACGGCTACGATACGCCGATCGGCGAGGGCGGCACGGAGCTTTCCGCGGGACAGAAGCAGCTGCTCTCCATCACGCGCGTGATGCTGATCTCACCGCCGATGCTGATCCTCGACGAGGCGACCTCCTCGATCGATACGCGCACAGAGATCCTGATCCAGAAGGCATTCTCCGCTCTGATGGAGGGGCGCACCTCCTTTATCGTTGCGCACCGACTTTCCACCATCCGCGACGCGGATATGATCCTCGTTATGAAGGACGGCAACATCGTGGAAAGCGGCAGTCACGATTCCCTTCTCGCCGCCGGCGGCTTCTACAAGACGCTTTACCATAGCCAATTCGCCGGTGCAACCGAGGAATAGTAAAAATAGTACAAATAAAATACGGATCCACCTTTTACGGTGGATCCGTATTTTATTTAATAACAGAGAAATATGCGAAAAACTACCTTTCTTTTCTCGGTTAATAAAGCAATCGAAATCAATTCAACGGAACATATTACTCAAAATTAAAGGTCAGCTGGGAAAGGGAGACGCCGGTGGTGGGGATCACGAGCTTGCGGCACTTCTGCGCATCCTCGCCGAGGCAATCCATATAGTCGGTCGCGAAATCGACCTTTGCCTTTCTCGTGAGCTGCAGGATCTGCACGCCCGCGGCGGTTCTGGTTGCCTTCTCGGGAATGAGCGAGCTCTTGATGAGCGCGCCCTTGCCGTTATCGCTGCGGATGAAGATCTGCAGGGTGGTCTTATCCTTCTCGTAGAATGCGCCGACGGGCTTCGAGACTGCGGAGAACGCGCCTGCGATCTTCTTGCGGCGGCTCTTCGCCACGTAGCAGGACATCGGCACGCGCACGCCCTTACCGTTCTCGAAGATATAGACCATACGGTCCTCGGGCACGATATCCTTGATGCACTTGCAGCCGATGACGTGCTCGTCATCCTCCATATTCAGCTTCGCGGGGATATAGTCGCCCATCTGGGCGGCCTTCATCAGCTCAAAGTCTGCCACGTAGGCACGGTAGATCTGCCCCTTATCGGTGAAGAACAGAAGCTCGTCCTTATTCTCGGCATCCTCGGCGTAGACGATGAAGTCTCCCTCCTTGACGCGGTATTCCTCGGTGGAGCGCGTCGTCTGCATCGACATCTTCTTTAAGTAGCCGCCGTGCGTGTAGACGACGCGGCAGGTATAGTTCTCAAAGAAGATATCCTGCTTGCTCTGCTTCTCCTCGACGACGTTCTCGACGATCGTGGTATTTCTCGGCTTGCCGTACTTCTTCTTGATGCCCTGCAGCTGGGCAATAATCTCCGCCTTGAGCTTGATCTCGTCGCGGATGATCTCCTTGAGCCTTTCGATATCCTTCTGCAGGGACTCGATCTCGGCGATACGGTTCAGAATGTACTGGCGGTTGAGGTTACGGAGCTTGATATCCGCAATGTACTCTGCCTGCACGGTGGTGAGATTGAAGCCGCGAGCGAGATTGGGAACCACGTCCTCCTCCTTCTCCGTGCCGCGGATGATCTTGATCGCCTTATCGATATCGAGCAGGATGGCGGCAAGACCGAGCAGAAGATGGAGCTTATCCTCCTTCTTCTTCAGATCAAAGCTCATCTCGCGCTTCAGACACTCGGCGCGGAAGCGGATCCAGGCAAGAAGGATTTCCTTTACGCCCATCTGCTGGGGCGTACCGTCCACGAGAATATTGAAGTTACAGTCGAAGTTATTCTCCAGCTCGGTGGCGGCAAAGAGCTTCTTGAGGACGAGATGATGATCGGCATCGCGCTTCAGATCGAAGGTGAGCTTGAAGCCGTTGAGGTCGATCGCATCACGCACATCCACGACCTCGCGCAGCTTGCCCGTCTTGATCATATCGGTCGCCTTCTTCATAATGCCCTCGATCGAGGAGCTGTAGGGGATCTCCAAAAAGTCGATCGAATGCTCCTTGGCGTTGAACTCGTATTTCGCACGCATACGGAAGCTGCCCGTACCCGTTTCATAGATGCGGCGCATCTGATCGCGATCGTAGAGGATCTCCGCACCGCCGGGGAAATCGGGCGCCTTGATGATATCGAGAAGCCTTTCGGTGCCCGTATTCGGGTTCTTCAGCAAAGCGATCGTTCCGTCACAGATCTCCGCGAGGTTGAACGAGCAGATCGAGCATGCCATACCGACCGCGATACCGAGGTTCGGAGAGACCAGAATGTTCGGGAAGGTGGTCGGCAAAAGGATCGGCTCCTTCATCGTATTGTCGTAGTTCGGCACGAAGTCCACCGCATCCTTATCGATGCCCGAGAAAAGCTCGTTGCAGAAGGGATCGAGCTTCGCCTCGGTATAACGCGAGGCGGCGTACGCCATATCGCGCGAATACTGCTTACCGAACGAGCCCTTCGAATCGATGAAGGGGTGCAAAAGCGCCTCGTTACCGCGCGTAAGACGGACCATCGTCTCATAGATGGCGGCATCGCCGTGCGGGTTCAGACGCATCGTCTGGCCGACGATATTGGCACTCTTGGTCTTCTGCCCCGTCATAAGCCCCATCTTATACATCGTGTACAGGAGCTTGCGGTGCGAGGGCTTGAAGCCGTCGATCTCGGGAAGGGCGCGGGATATGATAACGCTCATCGCGTAGGGCATATAGTTCTTCTCCAGCGTTTCGGTGATCGGCTGGAGAGTGGCGGGCGCCTCGTTCTCCATTAAGTTTTCTTCTTGCTTTTTCTTTTTTGCCATAGTGTCTCCTTTATCAAAGCCTTATCAAAAGGATATTTTTTAATCAAAGCCGCACGATGGAGTGCGACGCGGCGCGGATCATACGGTTATAAAGCGCAAGTCCGATACCGCTCTTGCGCGGCAGGGGCGCGTAGATCTGCGTAAGAGGATCCTTATCCATCAGGCGCAAAAGCTTAAAGAGCTCGTGTGCCTGGGTAAGCTCGTCCTCCCTTTTTCCGAACGAATAGATCCGTGCCTCGGGGAAGGCGGCGCGAAAGCGCGGAACATCCTCGTCATAGGCAATGATGCCGATGGCGGCGCTTCCCTCATTTTTAATGAAGCCGATGCATTTTTCCGCATCCCCCTCGAGGAGCGTGAGCGGCGCCGAGGGCGCATAGTGACGGTATTTCATTCCGGGAGACGGCGCGGCGGCGCCCTCCTTTAATTTCCCCGTTACCGCATCGGAGATCGCGAGCGGCACACCCGTGGCCGCCTTCAGCTCCTCGGGCGTGATCCTGCCGGGGCGAAGAAGCGTGAGGCTCCCATCCTCCTCGATCTTCACGATCGTGGATTCAAGCCCGAAATCCGCGCTTCCGTCGTCCAAGATCATATCGACCCTGCCCATCATATCCTCCGCGACCTGGCGCGCATCGGTGGGCGATGGCTTGCCCGAAAGATTGGCGGAGGGCGCGGCAATGCATACCCCCGAAAGGCGGATCAGAAGATTCGCCACCGGATGGGCGGGACAGCGCACCGCGACCGTGGAAAGCCCGCCGCGCGTAGCAAGCGGCACGCTCTCCTTCGCCTTCATAACAACGGTGAGAGGCCCCGGCATAAACGCATCGGCAAGGGTCTTATAGATCGCGTCCGTTTCTGCGTAAAGCGAGGCATCCTCCGGCTGTGCGATATGTATGATCAAGGGGTTATCCGAGGGGCGCCCCTTGGCCTCATAGATCCTTTTGGCGGCATCGGCACTCGTTCCGTCCGCACCGAGGCCGTAGACCGTTTCGGTAGGAAAAACGACGAGGCCGCCGTTTTTGATGCATTCGGCGGCAAGGCGGATGCCCTGCGTGCCTGCCTCGGTCTCAAAATCGACCTTTATATACTCCGTTTTCACCACTCCTGCCCCTTCAGCCTTTCTGCCATATCATAGGCAACCAGCTCCGCGATCAGAGCACCGATATTTCCGTTCATAAAGGCATCAAGGGTGTAGAGCGTTTTTCCGATGCGATGATCCGTCACGCGCGACTGCGGATAGTTATAGGTGCGGATCTTCTCGCTCCGGTCTCCGCTTCCGACCTGGCTCTTGCGCTCGGAGGCGATACGGTCGCTTTGCTCCTTTTCCTTCATATCGTACAGCTTCGTACGAAGAACGCGCATTGCCTGCTCCTTATTCTGCAGCTGGCTGCGCTCACTGTCACACTCAATGACGAGCCCTGTGGGCTTATGCGTGAGCCTGACCGCAGACTCGGTCTTATTGATATGCTGACCGCCCGAGCCGCTGGATTTGCAGGACTCGAATTTGATATCGGCGGGCGAGATCTCGATCTCTACCGCCTCTGCCTCGGGCAGCACGGCAACCGTGACCGCCGAGGTCTGTATTTTTCCGTTGGATTCCGTGACGGGAATGCGCTGCACGCGATGTGTGCCGCTTTCAAACTTGAATTTGGAATACGCATCCTTCCCCGCCACCGAGAAAACGATCTCCTTCAGACCGCCAAGCTCGGTCTCGTTGGCACTCAGAACCTGCAGCTTGAAGCCCGCAGAGGCACAGTACATCGAATACATACGGTAGATATCCGCCGCAAACAGCGCGGCCTCCTCGCCGCCCGTGCCCTGGCGGATCTCGATGAGAACGTTCTTTCCGTCATTCTCATCCTTCGGCACCAAAAGCAGCTTCAGCTGCTCGTAAAGCGCCTTATTTTTATCGGTCAGCGCGTAAAGCTCCTCCTCGGCAAGCGAGCGCAGCTCCGCATCCATAGAGGCGTCCTCCATCAGAAGGCGCGCATCCCTTATATCCTTTTCATTCTGCTCATAAACCGAATACACCTCCGCGATCGGACTGATCTGATTGTATTCCTTCATAAGCCTTGCGTATTTCTGACCGTCGCTCGCGACGCCCGGAAGCTGCATCATCTGCTCGAGCTCGCGAAAGCGGTCAAAGATCTTAGCAACCTTATTTAACATATACTCCTCCCAAAATAATGAATCGGCAAAAAGGGATCGCCGCCACTATTTCAGGAACGAGACAAACGCCTCGTGCGTGGTATAGACGTCCGCCTTCGAGACGATCTCGTAGGGCGCGTGCATAGAGATCACGGGCACGCCGATATCCACGGTATCGATATTCAGATTGGCAATATACTGCGCGACCGTGCCGCCGCCGCCCGCATCCACGCGGCCGAGCTCTGCGGTCTGCCAGATCACGCCGTCTCTTTTGAAGATGCCGCGAACGAAGGCGACAAGCTCTGCCGTAGCATCGCTGGTGCCGCTCTTTCCGCGCGCGCCCGTATATTTAGACATACAGGTGCCGCAGGAGACCATCGCGCTGTTGCGCTTCTCGTATACGTCCGCAAAATTCGGGTCGAACGCCGCGGTCACGTCCGCAGAGAGGCATTTGGATGCAAAGCGCACGCGCGCGGGATTCTCGCCCTTGGCAAGAGAGATCTCGTTGACGATATCCATAAAGATCTCGGAGCGCATACCGCTGACACCCACAGAGCCGATCTCCTCCTTATCCGCAAGAACGACCATCACGGTCTGCTTCGTATCCTCGGAGGCAAAGAGCGCCGTCAGCGCGGGATAGGAGCAAACGCGGTCATCGTGTCCGTATGCGGCGATCAGAGCGCGGTCAAGACCGACGTCGCGCGCCTTCATCGCGGGAACGAGAGAAAGCTCCGCGCTGAGGAAATCCTCCTCGGTCACTCCGTATTGCTCGCTGAGAAGAGAGAGCACGGAGAGCTTGATCTTATTCTCTACCTCCTTATCCGCGTAAGGCAGACCGCCGATCAGAACGTTCAGCGTTTCGCCCGAGATGGCGCTGCCGAGCGGCTCTGCCGCCTGCTTTGCGCCAAGATGCGGAAGAAGATCGTTGATATAAAAGATGGGATCCGCCTCGTCCTCTCCGATCGAGACCTTTACACTCTCGCCGTTCGCCTTGACCATCACGCCGTGAAGCGCGAGAGGGATCGCCGTCCACTGATATTTTTTGATACCGCCGTAATAATGGGTCTTAAGAAAGCCCATCCCCGCCTCCTCGTAAAGAGGGACCTGCTTCAGATCCAGACGCGGAGAATCGATATGCGAGGCAAGAATACGGATGCCCTGCTCGGAAAGCGAAGCCTCGCCGATGCGAAATAGGATCACGCTCCTGCCACGGTTGCAAAGATAGCGCTTATCGCCGACCTTCAGCGGATCGCCGATACGGTAGGCGCGATAGCCCGCGCGCTCTGCCATGGCGATCGCCGCCTCGGTGGCCTCTCTTTCGGTCTTCGCCACGTCAAGAAAGCGCTTATATTCCTCTGCATAATCGTAGATCGTCTTGATACGGGCGGCATCCGCCTCCTCGTAAACATTCTTCTTTTTATAGGAAAGCATTTCCTGTATCTTCTGTCCTTCGGTCTTCTCTTTCATACCGTTTGCCTCATTTCAAAATTTTTTTTGCTACCGTTGCGACCTGTGCCGAAAGCGCGGCAAGATCGCCGTCATTGTAAATATGATACCCCGAGCGGGCCAGCAGATATGCATCGCTCGCCTGCGCGGCAATACGGCGCTCTGCCTTTTCTCTCGTGATCCCGTCCCTTTTCAGGATGCGCTCGATGCGCGCCTCTTTCGGTGCGATCACGCAGATCACGCCGTCACACTCCTTATCGAAGCCCGACTCGAAAAGAAGCGGCGCATCCACAAGCGCGGCGGCGCAGCCCTCCTTTTCCTTCTCGGAAAGCCACACGCGCACGGCGTTCAGAATATGATAATGGGAGATGCGGTTGAGATCCGCAAGCGCCGTCTCGGCGCCCTTACGGAATACGATCTCGGAGAGTCTTGCACGGTCAAGCGCGCCGTTTTCTTTAAGGATCTCATCGCCGAAGCGATCGGCGAGCGCATCGGTCAGGGCGTTTTTCCCCGCCGTCATTTCATGATAAAGCGCATCGGTATCGATCGAAGGAATGCCGTGCTCCATAAAGAGCGAGGCAGCCGTTCCCTTACCGCTTCCCGATCCGCCGCATAATCCTATGACACGCAAGGTATACACCTCCCTATTTTAAACATATAATATATTATATATTAAATTTTATATTTTGTCAAGCGCGTGCGGACAAATCCGTTTTTTTCACGCCGCATGACAAAGAAAAAGGAGGATCCTATGACAAAACCGAAGCACGAGGGAGCGCGCCGTTTTTTTGCCGCCGCAAACAGCGGCAGCGGCTTCGTCAGCTACTTTGACGAGATCTTTTCTTCCGAGGAGATGGACGGTGTTTTTATTCTGAAGGGCGGACCCGGTACGGGAAAGAGCACGCTCCTTAACGAGGCGGCGAGGCGCTTCGAATGTCCGAATATCGAAGCCGAGCTCTTTCACTGCTCCTCCGATCCGCGCTCGCTCGACGGCGTGATCCTGAAAAGCGCGCAGGGCAGGGTCTGCATTCTGGACGGCACCGCACCGCACGAAAGAGATGCGCGCCTTCCCGGAGCGGCAGACGAGATCGTAAATCTCGGGGAGGCCTTTGATACAAGGATTTTGCGCGCAAGAAAAAAGGAGATCCTCGCGGTGCAAAGAAAAAAGAGCCTCGCATACAAGGAGGCGTACTTCAATCTGCGTTTATTTTCATTTTTCCAGGAAAGAATAGAGGCAGAAACAAGAAAACGGTTGAAGAAGGATGCGACCGAGACATTCATTCACCGCTATTTTCCGAGCAAAACGGAGAATAAAACCGATACAGGACTCGCCGTTCGCCCGATCGGCGCCTTCTGTAAGGACGGCACCGTGCGGCTTGACACATACGAAAGACTTGCCAAAAAGGCATTGCGTATAACGGGAGACCGAACGGAGTGCGGCGTTCTGCTCGCCTCGTTTTTCCCTCTTCTGCGGCAAAGAGGCTACGGCGGTCTTTACGCCCCGTCACCTCTCGCCCCTTCCCTTCTCGACGGCCTGCTTTTAAACGGAGAGGAAACCGCACTCACCGTTGCTGACGAGGATGCGCAGGGATGCATTTGCGCTTCCGATTTCTTTGAGGAGCGCTCTGCCGATGAGAAGGCGGCGAAAGAAAAATACGGCGCCGAGGCGGCGCGGTTTCTTTCCTTGGCAAAAGAGGCTCTCTCGGAGGCCTCCGCACATCATTTTGCACTCGAAGCGATCTATACGCCCGCGATGGATTTCGAGCGAGTGCGGGCGATTCGGGAGGGGCTTTTTGAAAAGATCTCGGCAATACTCTCCCCTACAGAAATTTCTTGACTTTTCTACGCGCGTATGATATAATAAAAGAACCCACCGTCTCGGTGGGTTCTTTTGAGACTGATCACGCCTTGGCAAGCGCTTCGGTATCCTGTGCGATCACAAGCTCCTCGTTTGTGGGGATCATATAGACCGCCACGCGGGAGGAATCCTTCGAGATCTTCACGGGCGTATCGCTGTGAACGAAGCTGTTTCTCTCCTCATCCAGCTCGACGCCGAGGAACTCAAGGCCGCTGAGAGCGCCTGCACGGATATAAGGCGTGTGCTCGCCGATGCCTGCCGTGAATACGATGGCATCCAGACCGCCCATAGCCGCGGAATACGAGCCGATGAACTTCTTGATCTGGTAGCAGAGCATATCAAAGGCAAGCTTTGCACGCTCGTTGCCATCCTTCATTGCTGCCTCGATGTCTCTTGCATCCGAGCTGATGCCGCTGATGCCGAGGAAGCCGCACTTCTTGTTCATGAAGCTATCCATCTCTGCGGGAGTGAAGCCCTTCTTTTCCATAATGAAGGGGACGATCGCAGGATCGATCGCGCCGCAGCGCGTGCCCATCATAATACCGTCCAGGGGCGTGAAGCCCATCGAGGTATCCATACACTTGCCGTCCTTTACGGCGCTGATGGACGAGCCGTTTCCGATATGGCAGGTGACGATCTTTGCATCCTTCTTGCCGATCAGCTTCGCCGCCTCGGCGCTTACGTATCTGTGCGACGTGCCGTGCGCACCGTAGCGACGGATCTTGTACGCATCGTACATATCGTAGGAGATACCGTACATATAGGCCTCCTTCTCCATCGTCTGATGGAAGGCCGTATCAAACACGAGCACCTGAGGAACGCCGGGCATGACCTCCAGGCAGCCGCGGATACCCATAATGTGCGCGCCCGTATGCAGCGGCGCGTAAGCACGGCAGTTCTCAAGAACCTCCATCACCTCATCGGTTACGAGCACAGACTGCGCAAAGTAGGGGCCGCCGTGCACGACGCGATGGCCGATCGCCTCGATCTCCTTCGCGGACGCGATGCATCCGACCTCCTTATCCAGCAGCATCTCGACCACGAGACTGATCGCATCCGAATGCGTGGGAAGAGGCATTTCCTTCACACGGCTCTTGCCTTCCATCGTCTTGTGCGTGATACGAGAGCCATCAATACCGATGCGCTCGCAATTTCCCTTTGCCAGCACGATGCCTTCCGCCGTATCAAAAAGCTGATACTTCAGGGAGCTGGAGCCGGCGTTGACAACCAAAACCTTCATTTGAATTCCTCTCTTTGTTTTTTATTTCACACAGTATTATACACCATCCTCTGCCGTTTGGCAATAAGTTTTTTCAAAAAATGGAGAAAAAGAATGAAAACCGTTGCGATCATTTGCGAATACAACCCGTTTCATTCCGGGCATCTTTGTCAACTGCGGTGTATAAGAGAGCAGTTCGGCGAAAATACGCGCATCGTCGCCATTATGAGCGGAAATTTTACCCAGCGCGGTGACGTTGCGTTTCTCGATAAAAGCGCGCGCGCGAAAATGGCACTTGCCTGCGGCGCAAACCTTGTTTTAGAGCTTCCCTTTCCTTATTCGATGGGAAGCGCGGAGATCTTCTGCGAGGCGGGTGTTCGTATCGCGGATGCGCTCGGCTGCGTTGACCTTCTTTCCTTCGGCAGCGAATGCGGCGATCTGACGGTGCTCGTAAGCGCCGCAAAGATCGCGTCGTCGGATGCATTCAAGGCGCGCATTGACGCGCTTGAAAAGGAGCATCCCGCGCTCGGCTACGCCGCGCTTTGCGAAATGGCGCTCGCAGAGGCGCTCGGCGCAGAAAAGGCAAAAGCACTTCTTTCGCCGAATAATATTCTCGCGCTCGAATATATAAAAGCCCTTCTCCGTGCAAAAAGCAGCATTCTTCCCCACACCGTGAGGCGCGAGGGGGCATCCTACCGTGCCGAAACACTCGAAACGGACGCGCACGCAAGCGCAGGCGCGATCCGCGCCGCCATTCTTGACGGCAGGTGCGACGAGGCGCTCTCCTTTATTCCCGCGCCCGCAAGAGAAATTCTCTGCGGCGAGCTTGCGGCAGGGCTTGCTCCCTGCGACGGCAAACGCCTGGACAGCGCGGTTCTCTCTTATTTTCGTTTAAACAAGCCCACGGATTCCTGCCATTTTCAGGATGCAGAGGGCGGTTTATATAATCGCTTGATAACGAAAAGTTATGAAGCAACTGACATAATCGGCTTGACGGCCTTGGCAGAGACCAAGAAATTTACCCGCGCCAGGATCCGCCGCGCCATATGGTACTCCTTCTTCGGCGTTACCTCCTCCGATGCAAGGGATCCCATTGGCTTTACGCGCGTTCTCGCTCTGGATAGATCGGGACAAGCCATTCTACGCGAAGCAAAAAACAAGGCAGCGATCGCGATCGTGACCAAGCCCTCCGACCCCCTCGCCGACAAGACGGCACAGGCACAGAAGGCGCTTGCGGATCGGGCAGATGCAGTTTTCCAGCTGACGAAGCCCCAATGTCCGAGCGGCAGCACTGCCCTGCGCACGTCTCCCTACTACGGAGAGTGAGTTTTTTTGCGATTTCTTAACAGCGTCTACTTTTGTCGAAGGTATTTACCTCGGCGCGCGGATGTGGTAAGATGGTCGTGGATATGGACAAGCGCCGTCATATTCCAAATTACGGAAAGGAGATTTCTATATGTTAAAAGCAGAAGGCATCAAGGGCGGCTACCTTGAATACAAGGGCAGACCCTTGGTTCGCCAGGACAACGATATTTACTACGGCGATCTGTCAGATAAATATCACGTGTACATGATGATCATGACCGAGGTTCCCTCGGGCACGGCAAACGAGGATATTCCCGATAAAATCATGGTGCAGCTTTTGCCTTGCGGCAAAAAAATGCCCGAAAAGCAGACCGTTGCCACCGGCATCGCAGATGCGCTGGAAACGGCAGATGCTTGGCTGGAGCGTTACAACAAGTAACTCTCTATTTCTGAAAGCGTGCGTATCGCGTGATACGCAAGGAGGTAAAAATGAAATCTATAAAAACAAGCAGCCTTTTTCGATTGGCTGCTCTGCTTATTATTGCCGTGATCGTGGTTTGTATGGTCGGCTTCATCGCTGAGGACCGCGCAGGCAATAAGGACGAGCCCCTGCCCGATGGCGGCGGGACGGGGGAGATCCCCGATCCTACTCCCGACAAGGATCCCGCACCGCAGGCGCCGACGCCGCCCGCCTATACGCATTATCTGACAGGGCTTGAGATCACGGCGGATAGGCAAAAGACGAAGCCCTTATGCTTTGTTACGGATACTGCCTCGCCCTTATACGGCATTTCGGGCGCGGCGCTGACGGTGGAGATCCCGATCGAAAACGGCAAAAGCCGCTTTCTTCTCTATCAGGACGATATAAAATCTCTCGGCAAGATCGGCTCGGTCAGTGCGAGCAGAGAATGCATTCTCGCGCTCGCAAGGCTCTTTGGCGGAATTTCCGTCTACAACGGAAGAGACGGGCTTTTTGACGGTGAAAGCGGCGAGAGCGGCGGCTTTGATCTTTCGGCACAAAGCGGCTATTCCTATACAGAAAGCACGAGCTTTGTTTATACAAACGGCGATCTTTTGCTTGCGGGACTGCAAAACGCAGGTCTCAGCACCGCCACGGCGACAGAGGCGGACCGCTTCTCCTTCGCACCGCATTTCTCCGATCCGATCACCTTGGATAAAAAGGCGGAGACCGTGCTGATCCCCTACGCGCAAAGCAACGAGACCTCGCTCTATTACGATGCAGAGGTCGGAGCGTATCTGCTCGGTAAGGGCGGCGTTGTGAAGTGCGATCTTCTGAACGGAAAGAGCGCGGCGTACACCAACGCATTCGTGCTTTTTGCGGCGGCAACGACCTACGAGAGCGAGAGCGTTACGCAAATGACCCCCGACACGCTGGGCGGCGGCAAGGGCTACTATTTCACGCACGGCACGGCGACTTCCATCGAATGGAGCACCGATGCCGAGGGCAAGCTGATCCTTAAAAAGGAAAACGGTGATACGCTGACCGTGAACCGCGGCGCAAGCTATATTGCCTTTTACAAGGCCTCTCGGGCATCGTCCGTGGTATTTTCATAACCAAAAGGGGCTGGTGCATTTGGGCGCAAGCGAAAATGACGAAAAGCAAATGAAAACTCGCTTTTTTGATAAATGAGCTAAAAAATATGATCTAAGGTTGAAATTCTGCGAATTTCTCCATCAAATTTGAGTCATTTTCTATAA
>JAGBBQ010000034.1 GCA_017938425.1 Clostridia bacterium
GTTGACGAGGCGCTCGTATTCGAAAATACAGAAGCGCGAGGGAAGCACGATGCCCATCTCCTGCGCCTGCGCCTGCAGGGCGAAAAGGGCGCGCGGCATCGTCGGGGGAACGCACACGCGCGTTGTGCCGCCCTTCGCCCGCCTTGCGACCTCTGCGATCACGGCGAAGGCCTCGCCCTCGTCCTCAAGCGAAAATTCGCGCACGGCGGTGCCGTCGGCGGTGGCGCTGAGGTGGCCGATGCATGTTTCGTTTTTCTTAATAAGATAAGGAACGGATTCCTTGGAGCACATTGCAAGATACGTGTCGCGGTAGCCTTCCTCGGTGCCGCGCTTGACGTAGACCGTCTTTTTTTCCATCACGGAATGCGCGTAGGCGAGCGCCTCGGTATCCTCGCGTGCGATCTCGGTGAGTGTGATGTGCGTGTCCTTTGCCGCGTGCCTCGCGTTATGCTCGCTGACCGAAAATTCCATCGCAGGGCCGCAGGAGGCGAAGCCGTAGCGCGCGTATCTCTGTCTTGCGCCGCCCAGGCGTGCCGCGGTCGCGCCGAGGCGCTTTGCCTCCTCGATGGCAAGCGGGAAGAGCCTTGAGAAATAGCCCTTGCCCTCGTAGGCGGGCAGGGTGGCGACGTTGCCCGTGGTGCAGAAGAGGAACTCCTCGCCGCCGATCACGGTGGGCAGAGGATAGATGCCGACGGCAGAGACCATCTTGCCGTCCTCGAAAACGGCGATGTGCTTTTCCATATGCGCATCGTCGCGGATCCACATCTTGGGCTGCTCCAGGTCAAAGTGCATCGGGCGGCCGTATTTATGGCCGAAGGTATCGTTCAGAAGGGCGAAAAGCTCGTCCATATCCTCTTTTTTCAGCTTGCGCATCTCGGTCATGTTTGGCTCCTTTCGATGCGGAAGGTCTTGGTCTCGCCAAGATACATATCAAAGGTGATCTCGGTCACGCCCTTGCCGTAGTATTTTTCCTCGTAGACCTCAAAAAGACGCACCGTCTCGGGAAAGCGCAGCGTATGCGCGCCCGTGCGGTCGGCGTGGAGCGTCAGATAATTTCTCCCCGCATAGATCACCTCGTCGCTGTCGGAGTAGATATGGCAGCCCGCAAAGCGCGCGATCGCACGCAGGGTGGCGGAGGAAATGCTCTTCGCGCCGTAGTAGACCGAGGTATAGCCGTCCGCCTCCTTCACCGAAACGGCAGGGAAGCCGCCGGTAAGGAAATAGGAAAGATGTGTGGCATCGGGATCGTTTGCGTAGATCATAGGGTAGAGGTAGGGCTGGAACTTGGAATAGGCATCCACGCGCCTGGCAGCAAGCATCTCGTAGCGCTTACGCGAAAAATCGCCGAAGAGGGCGCGTATGTCCTGCCCCTCCGAGATTGGATGGCTCTCGCCGTTCCAGCGGAAAACGGAATCGAAACTGTCGTTCTCCAAGGCGAAGGAGATACCCGTGAGGTCCTCCATATGATCGGTAGACATATGCGGCTCGGCATCGGGATCGATCAGTCCGCTCGCGTGCATAAATACCGCGACCGCGCCGTCTTTTTTCAGCTTTGCCTTGATCTTCTCTCGCTCCGCCTTCGTCAGAACGTAGGTGTTGAAGAACACGTACATCTTATAGGAGGGCATCGCGTCTGTGTCGATATCGTTGTGATAGTATTGATCGACAGAGGCGCCGATGCGGTGGATCTCATAGTTGCGCATATCCTCCACGCCGTCACGGAAGGTCTGCCTGGATGCCGCGCAAATGCTCTCCTCGTCGAAGATGAAGGCGATCTCGTTTTTCTTCGTTCTGTCGAGAGAATAGGCGTCTTTTGCAATCTTTTGTTGACATTCTATGAGCTTATAGATCTCGGGATACTTATATCTCGGGCGTCCGAGCAGCTGATCGAACCACCACGCCTGCACGTCATCCGCGATATTTCTGCCGAACTCGCGCTTCATTACGTTCAGGGTGTCGGTCATATCGTAGATTTGGCAGCAGTTCATAAAATAGCGGTTTTCCTTTAAGGTTCTCGTGTCCTGCTCGACGATATAGATCTTGTTGTGAAGGGTGAAGGAATCCTGCACCTCGCGCTGCCCCTCTGCGCCGCCGGGCAGGCGGTTTTCGTACACGCCGGGGGCGGCGAGAAAGTCGATATAGGGGCTTTCGAGCACCTTGACGGTGCCTGCCGCCGAGCCTGCCGAGAGATATTCGGTGCAGCCCTGCGAGCCGAAGAAGGCGCCGACGAGCCTGTCGGGCGTGAGGTCCTTGACCACCTTGGCAAAATGCAGCACCGAGTCGGCAGAGCCGAGGCTCCACGCGCGGTAAAAATCGTAGACGTCCATATGCTGATCGAGGTCGGCAAAGGCGCCGAGGCTCGTGCCGTTGGTGGGGGCGGGGGGTACGGGCTTGTTGGTGTACATACGCATCGGCGGGAAGGCGCATTCGTAGTCCACCTTGCTTGCAAAATAATGCGCCTCGTAGTTGGGGATCGGGGGATCTGCCAGCGTGGCGCTCTCGTTCTTCCACGCCCTCTTGAGCGCCTCGTCCGTGCCGTAGCGCTCGGTCAGATAGCGCGAGAAATGGCGGCGGAAGGCCTCGCTGTGATCCAATACGCGCTTGTTTTTTTCATCTATAACCTCGTGCATATAGTACCATTCGCTCGTGCCGCCTGCGGCGAGAAAGCAGCCGATGATGCGGTCGGCGTAGGGCAGCTTCATCAGCTCCCTCCAGGTCTCGGCGAGCGCTATGCCCGCCGCCTCTCTCCATTTGTCGGAGCAGAGCGAATAGTGCATCGGCAGATCGGTTTCGTAGGACTCGGAGAAAAGATGCACGGGCGGGCGTTCTCCGTCCGAATACTGCACGCATTCCTCGGGATGGGCTATGATCCATTCGTTCGTCGGATGCAAGCCTATGCGCGGAACGATGCGCGCATCGGGCACCGCCTTCAAAAGCAGCCTTGCCTCGGTGTCGAAGAGCGTCAGCGCGTCGGGCTTGAGCCAGAGCGTATCGCAGATGAGAAAGAAGATGCGCAGGCCGCTTTTGCCGAGCGCCTCGAAGTATTCGGAATCAAAAACGATCCGCTTACCCTCCTCCATCGTGCGTATGGTTGCCATCATCGGGGGATAGATCTGCCCGTTCACCGAGATCGCGGGGCGGCCGTTATGGGAAACGATTTCTGCCATAGCTCTTCTCCTTTTTCGCCTTCTTTCGGAAGGATTTTTTTCTTTCGGTTTCAGTTTAGCATACCCGAGAGGAAAAAGCAAGCGCCTTTTGCGCGACCCTTCTCTCGCTGCGCGCAACGCGCCGTTGATAGAATGGATAAGATGTAAATTGTGCATAAATTGTGAACGGATTTTTTTATAATTAAGAAGAAAATTTTTAAAATCCCATAATTTTCCTGCTCGCGCGTCTTGATTTTATATTTTTTTAGGTCTATAATGGGGGCGTTCAACGTTTTCGATGCGAGGGGAGCGCAGCATCAATATAATTCCGATCATTCATCTCCCCGAAAATTATCCGAAAAGGAGAATTTGTTATGAAAAAATCCTTGAAAATTTGGTTTCTTATCCTTGCGGTCGCGCTTCTTGCGGCGATCTTTGCCGTGACTGCGCTTGCCGCGGAGGAGAAGACTGCCACCGTCGTGTACCCCGACGGCACGGAGGTGATCTGCGCCGTGGGCGAGACGATCGTGCCTCCCGCGTCGGAGGGCGGCCTTTACTACGGTAAGGGGAACACGCTGTATAAGGACGATGCCACCGCGGGCTGGCTCTACACCTTAGAAGGGGAGAGCGCCGCGCTTTCCGACCTTACGGTGACCGATGCGATGGCGGGCAAGCGCATTCTTGCCTCGGGCTTCAATCAGGTGTACTATACCTCGGAGGAGTTCGTCAGCGCCGGTACGGTGACGGTCTATCATCTGAAAAGCGACCTCAATACGTATCTGAGCACGTCGAATAAGGGTGACCGCGGCGACGACACGAACGTGGGCGCAAATTCCTACGAGGAGCTGAGAAAGACCACCACGCAGAAGGTCGTTGTCAAGCTTTATGCGGATATGACCTATGCATCCTTCAGCCCCGACTGGAATAGCTCCACCAATCCCCTCACCGGCCGTCCCTGCTATCTTGACCTAAACGGTCATAGCGTGACCACCACACAGCAAAAGCATATCAACGTAAAGGGTATTTATCTTTACATTTATTCCTCGAAGGCGGGTGCGCATTGGTATCATAAGGATTATACGGGCGGTCTCACCCGTCCCGACGATAACGGTAGGATCTACCTCGGTGACGACGGCTCGGGGCTCTATTGCAATAATATCTCCTTCCACGTGCGTCAGGTATTTGCACAGCAGTACGGCCATGGTGAGGAGATCCTCGGCGGTATCTATTACCAGACCGGTCCCTCCTCCTTCGGTGGACTCGTGGAGATCGGCCGCCGTCTTTTCCATATAAAGAATGCGACCTTCTACCTCTATCCCGGAGAGGCGCTTCTTACGGGATATTATAAGACAGATAGCAATTACCAGACCGACGGTTACATTTCCGGAGGCACGAGCGCCATCACCAACTGTACCTTCTATGCAGACGGGGAAGCGCCTATTCTTAAGGCATCCAACCCAATGCTGCCGAAATTCTCCAACTGTAATTTCGTGAACGTGCGTATGGATGCTACGGGGGATGCAAGCTCGGTGCTCTCCTACGCGGCGGGCTGCTATACCAACCTTCCGCCCCGCTATAACGTCGGTGCCTCGGGCACGAGCATTTACGCAAGGAAAAACGAAGCACCGAAAACGGTCGCGCTTACGCTCGCGGACGGCACGGCAAAGAGCGCTTCGCTTTACTACAGCACGGCGGCGCTTGCGGGCGGCGTGACGGTGACCTACCCCGACGGGCAGAGCCAGCTGCGCCTCGTCGGCGAGACCCTATCCTGGATCTATGCGCCAAAGCTCTACGAGGAAAACGGCAGACTCTATTACAAGGTCTCCGAGGTGCATACCCTGACGAAGAGTGACGGCACGGCGATCGGCACGGATCTTGTGACCGAGGCGATGATCGGCGAGAGCGTGAGTGCCTCCTCCGAGGTCGTCTATGACGCCGTGGTCTTCTCCGTAACGAGAGGAGATACGGTGACCTACCATACCGAAAGAGAGGGCTACGCGCAGGCGCTTGCCGCCTATCTCGGCGCGATGGAGAACGGCGCGACGGTGAAGCTTTACAGCGACGTCACCCTTCCTCCCATCACCGTGGCAGGGCAGAGAACGGCGGATAAGGCGGCGGCAGAGGGCGCTTCCTTTGCCCTTGACCTTGCGGGCTATACGGTGACCTTCTCGGGCAGCGGCGTTGCAATGCGCGTGCTTGCCCCCGGCTTCTCGGTCTATTCCTCCGCGGCGGGCGGTGCGATCGTGGCAGAGAGCCACGCGCTCTTCGTCACGGATACGGACGATTATAAATGGATCGGCGGCGCAGCCTACGGCGTGGGCAGCACGGAGTACGCGGCGAGCGCGCTCTCTCCCACGCAGACCCGCGGCTTTATCACCCTCGGCGCAGAGTACGGCGAGAATCTCACCGTGACCGTTGCGAGCATCAACACCGATACGCTCGTCGGCGGTGCGGCGCTTCTCGGCGGTACCTATCTGCAGAGCGAGGGCATCAGCGCTCCCTACTTCCTCTATCTTTCCCACACCGATCTGAACATCGGCGCGATCCGCAGCGTATCGGACGTCACGGTGGTGCTCCGCTCGTCGGCGACGGCGCCCCTCTACTACCGCTCGGCGGGCAGCGTTCGGTTTGAGAATTGCCGCTTCCTCTCTTTGGACGGCGCGGCAAGGCTTCTCTCGGATGCAAACGGCGTGCTTCCCTCCACGCCCGTATTCGTCGGCTGTGACTTCTATGACATAATTCCCGCGCGCGGAAACGGCGATCGCGAGATCGTTTATACCGACTGCGCGTTCGGCTTCTCCTCCGCTGCGCCCGCAGGGGATCTCGATCCCACAAACGGTGCCGCTTACCTCATCGAGGGCGAGGCAAAGGAGATGACCGTCCTCGGCACGGTCTATACCTTAGATCATATTCTCCGCTATTCCTCTCTGCCGATGGTAACGGTGAGCTATCCCGACGGCACGCGCCGTCTCTATGCCGTGGGCGAGAGCATCGAGCCCTATCTGATGGCGGATACTTACTTTGACGGCGGCGATCTTTACAAGTGCATCGGAGAGGGATGGACCTACCTTCTGAACGGCACGCCGCTTGCATCGGATATCATTCCCGCGGAGGCGGCAGGCAAGATGATCGCCGCAACGGGCTATCGGTACGGCCTCGTATACTACACCTCTGTGGAGCAGACCGCGCGCGGCACGGTGCTCGTCTACCATCTGAAGGACGATATCGAGGTCTACCTTTCCGCACAGAACCTCGGCGACCGCGGCGACGGCACGAATACGGGTGCCTTCCCCTATACCGAGCTTCGCAAGAGCACGACGGCGGCGGTCACGATCACCCTCTATCAGGATATCACCTTAGAAGAGGCGCGCGTGCTGGACCCGAGCTGGTACGATGAGGATAACCGCATCAGCGGCCGTCCCTGCTATCTTGATCTGAACGGACACAGCATCACCCTCGCGCAGACCGCGAAGGCGATGCTCACGGGCATCAAGCTCTATATCTATTCCTCCGTTCCCGGTGCCGAGTGGCACGCGGAAAATGCCAAGGAGATGTTCTGCGTGGATAACGACGCCTCGCTTTACCTCGGCGCCAACAGTGCCTCCGCGCAGTATAAGGACAATATCACCTTCTACGGAAGGTCGCTGTTCGTATCCATCTACGGCGGCGGTGCGTATATTTACGGCGGTACCTACCGCCAGAGCGCGCCCGCATCCTATTTTATTGAGGTCGCGCGCCGTATCTATGCGCTGGAGAACGCAGACTTCTATCTTGCGGACGGCTCGGTCGCCCTCCTCGGCGATACCTCTTCGGCGACCGCCTATACGGCAAACGCCTTTAAAAACTGTACCTTTACTGCCGAGAGCTCGGTCTATATGCTTTATGCGCTCGAGGGGCGAAATACGCCGTATTCGTTTACGGGCTGCACCCTCACGGGCATTCTTGACAGCGCGATCGGCGGCGAATGCACGGTCCTTATGCCCGACGGCACGAAGCAGAAGCTCGTGCTTGGCGACACGGTCACTCTGCCGGGCGCGCAGATCGCTTATACCGACGAAAGCGGCGTTCTGTACGCGCTTGCCGCCGAGAGCTGGTATCTGACGGATGCCGCAGGCGCAAGGCTGGCTACGATGACCGTTTCTCCCGCAATGATCGGCAGCACCTACACCCTGAAGAGCGAGCACACCTATAAGAGAGTGCTCTTCACCGTATCGGTCGGCGAGGCTACGGACTACTATATCAACGAGCAGACCCTTGCTGAGGATCTTATGGATCTGCTTGCCGCCATCCCGTCGGGCGCGCAGGTAACGCTGTATTCCGACGTGACCGTGGATGCCCTGCGCGTGACCAATCCGCACGGCACCGAGAGAGCGGCGGTCGAATTCTCCTCGCAGTTTATCGACCTGAACGGACATACCCTGACCGTCGAGGGCGCGGGACGCACCGCGATCGACTCGCAGGTCTACAGGCTCTTTATCTATTCCTCCAAGGCGGGGGCAGAGATCCTGGCGCCCGGCTATGCGCTCGTTTCGGCCAGCGCTTATACCTACCGTCTGCGTGACGGCAGAGAGATCGCCGTCAAGGGCGGCCTCGTGCTCGGTGAGAGAGAAGAGGGCGCCTCGGTCTACGGAAAGAATCTTTCGGCGCTTTGCCGCGGCGTCTGCGAGGGCGATACGGGCGGCACCGTGAGCCTCATCGGCGTCACGCTCAGACAGAGCGAGAATACCGATCGCGCGCCCTTCTTCCATATCGCGGATATGGACTTCGGGCAGGTGCGCGGCCTCACCCTCCTTCTGACGGGCAGGACCGATCTCTTCCATTATGAGAAGGCGGGTCTTGTCAGCCTGGAGAGCTGCCGCTTCATCAACACCTCCTCCGAGGCGATCTCTCTCTTCTTTGAAAAAGATAATGCCCTCGGCGCACCCATCTTTGACGGCTGCGACTTCTTCGGTATTTATCCTGCCGCCTCCATCGGCGCGCAGATCGTCGGCTTTAACGACTGTGCGTTCGGCTTCGTCGGCATGCCCGATACCGAGCTCGGCGGCGGCGCGATCCTTTCACAGATCCCCAGCCGCACGGTCCTGATCGGCAGCACGCCTTATATCCTCAGCTATGCCGTCATGACGGCGAGCGGTGAGGGTGTTACGATCGTTTATCCCGACGGCACCGAGCAGTTCTGCGCGGTCGGCGCGACCATCCTGCCTCTGATGAACGGCGCGAGCTATCTCGGTAAGGACGGACTTACCTACGCGGATGCGGGTGAGGGCTGGTGCTTCTCTCTGGACGGCACGGCGCTGACCGATCTGACCGTTACGGCGGATATGGCGGGCAAGACCGTCACCGCCACGGGCTACGTGCGCGTATACTTCTCGACCACGGTTGACGGCGCGACCACCTATTATACGAACGCCTCCACCTACGCCACACAGTTCAAGTCTTATATGGCGGCGATGGATCCGGGTGTAACGGTCCGTCTTTATTCGGATATCACGGTCTCCTCGATGACGGTCAGCGGTAAGCGCATCGGCAGCTACGCGCTTGCGATGAGCGCATCCTACACGCTGGACATCGGCGGCTACACTCTGACCTTCACCGGCACGGGCAGCTACGCGCTTGAGATCCTGGCGGCGAAGTTCTATCTGTATTCCTCGCTTCCCGGCGGTAGGATCCACAGTGAAAAAATGGCGCTGATGCGCACGAACAACGACGACTATAAGTGGATCGACGGCGCGGCGTTCGGTCAGTACTCCACCACATATAATGAAGCCGTGGATATCACGCCGACCAAGCCCTCCGCCGTGGCTTATATCGGCGAGCTCTCGCCGAGCGCGGTCACCTACGGCAGCAACCTCACGGTCGTCTGCGCATCGGTCAATGCTGATATGTACGGCACGGGCGCGTATTTCCTCGGCGGTACCTTTATCCAGAGCGAAAGCTCCACGGCGACCTACTTTATGCTTCTTTCGAGAACCACCTCGGCGAGCGGTCATATCAAGGCCGTGCAGCACACGACCTTCGTGACCGTGAAGAGCACGACCGCGATGCTCAATTACAAGGCATCCTCGGCGGTGAAGTTCAACGATTGCCGCTTTATCTGCACGGCAGGTGCACCCGCGCCTCTGCTTTATGAGAGAGATAATATCTCTACCTCGCCGAGCTTTACGGGGTGTCTCTTTTACGACGTGCTTCCCGTGACCTCTCACGGCATCCTCGAGCTCCGCTACACGGACTGTGCGTTCGGCTTCTCTGGCGACATTCCCTCCGAGGATATGGATGCAAGGGAGAAATACACGGCGTACTTTGCGCCCACGGCGGAAAAGCAATACGCCTACGGCGATACGGTCTACACCTTTAACGTAACGCCTCTCATCTCCGAGACGGGCTTCCTTTCGGTCCGTTATCCCGACGGCTCGTACGCGATCTTCTACGTCGGCGAGATCATCCGTCCCCCGGCTGAGAGCGCCACCTTTATCTCGGGCGGCAGCCTGTACGCCGATCTCGGCGCGGGCTGGCAGTATATGCTGAACGGTGCGGCGCTCACCGATCTGACCGTCACGGCCGATATGGTCAATCAGACGGTCACCGCCACGGGCTATGCGCGTGTGTTCTTCTACGTGGAGGCAAACGGCGCGACTGTCTATTATACGGATGCGGATACCTATTCCGCCGATCTCTCGGCTTACCTCGGAGCAATGGATGCGGGCGCTAAGATCGTGCTTTGCGAGGACGTCTCGATCGCACCCCTTGTGATCCAGGGCGCGCGCATTGCGGACAGAACCGCGGCGATGAACGCCTCCTACTACCTCGATCTGAACGGACATACCCTGACCTTCACCGGCAGCGGCGTTGCAATGACGCTTCGCACGGCGTACTTCTACCTCTATTCCTCTGTCGAGGGCGGTAAGATCCTGGCAGAGAGCCACACCCTCTTTAACACGGATAACGACGATTATAGGTGGGTGGACGGCGCGGCCGTCCTGCCCGGCTCCGAGGCTTATGCAAATTCCACCGCGAGTGCGACCAAGCCCTCCGCCGTTCTGGTGCTGGGCGAGAGCGAGCTCGGCACGGTGCGCTACGGCGATAACCTTACGGCCGTTACCGCTAAGGTCAACGGAAACCTTTCGGGCACGGGCGTTGTCTTCTGCGGCGGTACCTTTATCCAAAGCGAGAGCTCTGCCGAGCCCTACTTCGTATGCCTTTCGAGAATTCCGAAGCTCGACGGCACGTATACGGTCTCGGGCGCGACCTTTATTCTGAATCACGCGGGCACCGCGATGTTCTCCTCGAATAGCGGTACAACGATCCGGATCGAGGATTGCCGCTTTATCAGCACCGCGGGCGAGGCAGACCTCTTCCTTGACGGTATGACCTCGTATCCCTCGCTCAGCTTTACGGGCTGCGGCTTCTACGATCTCGTTCTGAATGCGAAGGTCGGCACGAAGGCGGTCACCTATACCGACTGTGCGCTCGGCTTCTCGAAGTCGGTGCGCTCCGAGGGCGTTCTGATCGCACACAGCGCGGATGCGGTGTATGCCGAGGGCTACCTGCTTGACTGCCGTACCTTCACGGATTTCTCCGAGGTCACTACCGTGATCTGGGGCGAGTATCTCACCGAGTATTGGATGGAGGGCACCACGCCCTACTGCGATACCTCCCTCTTTGACCGCGTGCAGGTATATGAGGACGGCACGGCGTATCTCACCGCGGGCGCGATCCTCGACGGCAGCTACATCCTTCCCATCACCGTGGATATGCTCGGCAAGACGCATAAGATCCCCGTCTCCTATATGACGGTGCTTCCCGTTGCGTTCACCTACGCCGATGCGAGCGGTGCCTTGCAGTACGTTCTCATCCCCGAGGGGGCAGACGCGACGGCGCTCGGCCTTCTCTTTCACGAGACCTTCGACGAGTGCGGCGGCGCGTATACGATCACGCTTCACGCCGATATTCTTCTCACGAAGGGCATCGGCTGGGGTCCCTCCTACACCAACGGAAACGGCGTGCCGGAGTACAAATCGCTTTACAACGGAAGCGTAACGCTGGATCTCAACGGCTTTACCCTCACCGTTTCTGCCGACTGTGCCGCCATCAACGCCTCCAACTCCAACAGCACCTCCACCTATCCGAAGAAGTCGCACGGCATCTTCGCCTTTGAGGTCAACACGGATTCGACCTTCACTCTGACCTCCTCGCGCCCCGGCGCGAAGATCCTGAACCTTTCCGATTCTGCGCTCTTTGTGCTCGGAGAGAGCGGATGCATATCGCTTACGGTCGAGGGTGAAAATCTTTCCATCGAGTCAAACGGCACGGTCTTCCTCTCCTTTGAGACCTACTCCTCGAAGACTGCGCCTCTTACCGTGACGGGCGGCTCCTATACCTATCACGGCACGGCAAGCCCCATCGTCTGGGTGGGCAGCGCGTGCATCACGGATGCCGAGATCTATCTGACCGGTGCGGCGGTCTCCGTCTTTGGTGCGAACCACTATAAGCGCTCCAGCAGCCTGACGGTGACCGATACGCAGATCTATTGCACAGCGGACACCACCAAGCTCTTTGCCTTCTTCTCCTTTGCGTTGGGCGAGAGCGCGCCGACGATGACGACGAGCATCACGCACACCGTGGCGCTGAAGGACTGCATCTATATCGGCGGTGCGGCATTGCCCACCGAGATCGAGAACGTCTCCGCGCTTACCTACGAGGGTATGGCGATCGCCGATGCTTCACATCTTCTGACGCTCTACGGCGGCACCGCACCCGCGGATACGAGCCTTGCATACCTTGAGAGGATCATCGACGGCACGGCACACCGCCTCTATCAGTACCTTGCCGAAAGCGAGGTCGGCTACGTGGATTGGGGCTTCGGTCTCTCTCCCGAGAGATGGAAGCTCGGCGAGAGCGCGACCCATCCGAACACCGTCATCGGCGACGTATTCGGCTACGGCTTCCTTCCCACGGCTGTGGATGCGGCCGCGGTCAAGGGCGGCAGCCGCGTGATCGCTCTGCGCCCCGGCACGCTCCGTATGAGCCTGACGCTGCAGGGCACGATCGGTATCAATCTCTATCTTGCCGAGTCTCTCGGTGCGACCGAGGTGACCGTGGCAGGCACGTCCTACGATCTGTCCGCGATGACGGCGGCGGGCGGCTACTACGCCTTCGTTGCCTCCGTGGCACCCAACTATGCGCACGTGCCCGTGGCCGTTGCGATCACGGTCGGCGCGTATACCCATACCGTACCCGTCAGCATCGAGCAGTATGCGGCGGCGCTGCTGAATACGGATGCGTACGCAAGCGCGCACGACCTGACCTATGCGATGGTCGAGCACGTCGAGGCGCAGACCGGAACGCGCTTCACGCTTTGCAAGCCGCCCGTCGGCTACCGCAGAGCAGAGCCCACGCCCTATAAGCACGCAAACGACGGACTTACCCTTCTCGACGGCATCGCCATCCTTCCCGACGGCACGATCTCGATCGCTCTGCGCGGTGAGGTCGGCACCGAGATCTATCTTTCTCTCGCCTCGGGCAGAGGAGAGAGACGCACGATGACGGAGGGCGTGATCGTCATCGACGGCATCTATATCAACGAGTTCTTCGGCGAGATGACCGTGCGTGCAAGCAAGGACGGTGTGACCGAGGTCTACACCTACAGCCTTGAAAATTACCTCTACTATCAGACCGATGCGGCTCTCATCGAGAGAGTATCGCTTCTTTACAACTATACCTATTACGCACACGTATACGCCGATACGCTGACGGGCGTGCGCATCGATAAGAACAAGGATCACTACTGCGATCTTTGCGAAAGATCGAGAAGCGCGCATACCGATGCGGCGGGCGACGGCGTTTGCGACCATTGCGGCGCGGCGCTCACCTGGAGCGAGGGCCTCGTCTTTACCGAAAACGCGGACGGCTCTTACACCGTGAGCGGCCTCGGTGATTGCACGGATGCGATCCTCGTGATCCCCGAGACCTACCTCGGTATGCCCGTGTCGGCGATCGGAGAGGGTGCGCTTGCGGGCTGCACGGCACAAAAGATTGTCCTGCCCGACAGCATAAGGCAGATTGGCGCTTCCGCCCTTGCGGGCTGCGCATCGCTCGAGATCCTTACCGTCGGCAGCGGCCTCCGAGAGATCGGCGACGGCGCGTTTGCCGACTGCGCGGCGCTCTCCACGGTCTACTATAACGGCCGTGCGGCGGGCTGGCGCGCGATCACGAATTCCTCCGCGATCGGTGCGACGGTATTCTTCTACAGCGAGTATCTGCCCGAGACGGACGGCTACTTCTGGTACTACGGCGAGGACGGCGCGGTCCTGACCTACTGCCGCGACCTCGATCACGATCATCTTTGCGACGATTGCGATAAGACCCTGACCGTCTGCCTCGATGAAAGCGGCGACCATATCTGCGATATCTGTGGTGCGGTGCTTTCGAGCTGTGCGGATGCGGACAGCGATCACCTTTGCGATCTCTGCGATGCGGTGCTTTCGCGCTGCGCGGATGCGGACAGCGATCATCTTTGCGACGTCTGCGGTAAGACTTTGTCCGTATGCATCAACGCCGGCGGCGATCACGACTGCGATATTTGCGGCGAGAGGATCACGGACTGCCTCGATAACAACAGAGACCACATCTGTGAGATCTGCGGCGAGACGGCAAGCGCACCCACGGATGCGGACGGCGATCATCTTTGCGATATCTGCAATGCGGTGATCTCGCTTTGCGGCGATACGGACGGCGATCATATCTGCGACATCTGCTACCGCCTGCTTTCTTATCATAAGGATGTAAACGGCGATCACCTTTGCGAGATCTGCGGTGAGACGGTGAGCGTGCATACCGATGCCGATCACGATTCTCTGTGCGATCTCTGCGGCCGTGACTTCGAGGGTCACGAGGATACGGACGGCGATCACCTTTGCGATCTTTGCCTTGTGCGCATCAGCGACTGTGCGGATGCGGGCAGCGACCATATCTGCGATCTTTGCGGTGCGTCGCTTGCACATAAGGATCTGAACGGCGACCACCTTTGCGAGATCTGCGGCAGCCGCAGCGCCTGCGAGGATCTTGACGGCGATCATCTGTGCGACCTGTGCGATCAGACGCTCAGCACCTGTGCGGATGCCGACCGCGATCACCTTTGCGATACCTGCGCGCAGGTGCTTACCGTCTGCGCGGATGCAAACGGCGATCACCTCTGCGATATCTGCGCCTCGGCGCTTTCGAGCTGCGCGGATGCAGATGCCGATCATCTTTGCGACGCCTGCGGCAAGGTCATCTCCTTCTGCCGTGACGGCGGTGACGCGACCTGCACGCTTTGCGGCCGCCTGCTCGCCTCCGAGGGGCTTCGCTACAGACAAAAGAGCGACGGCACCTACGCCGTGATCGGCCTCGGCGACTGCAAGGATCCCTACATTTATATTCCCAAGACCTATAACGGCGCGGCCGTGACCGAGATCGCGAAGGCGGCGTTCGCCGCTCGCCGCGGTATCATCGGCGTTTCGATCCCCGATAGCGTGGAGGTCATCGGTCTCGGCGCGTTTGCCGCCTGCGTGGACCTTTCCGAGGTCGTCGTGGGTGACGGCGTGAAAAATATCCCGCTCGGCGCGTTCTTCCTTTGCGGTGCACTCCGCGAGGTAACGCTCGGCGACGGCGTGGAGGTCATCGGCCTCGGCGCATTTGCGGACTGTATGAGCGTTGAGAGCGTTTCCTTCGGCGAGAGCGTGCGCCTTCTGCAGCTCGGCGCGTTCGCAGGCTGCGTGAAGCTCGAGAGCATCGTGCTTCCCGAGGGGCTGGAAACGGTCGGTCTCGGTGCCTTCTCCGGCTGCAGCGCCCTGAAGCGCGTTGTGCTTCCCACGAGCCTTGTACGCCTCGGACACGCGGCGTTCGACCGCGCGACCGCTCTGGAGAGCGTTTGCTACGGCGGCACGGCCGAGGGCTTTGATAGCATTGCGATCGCGGATAAGAACCGCCCCGTGCACGATGCGGGTCTGCACCTCTACACCGATACCGAGCCTGCAGGGCAGGGAAGATATTGGTACTACGGCGAGGGCGGTGCGATCGTTACCGTCACGCTTTGCCCCGCGCATACCGATGCGAACCGTAACCTCATCTGCGACCTTTGCGGCGCGATGACGGTATGCGAGCACGTGATGGACGCGAGCGGCTCCTGCACCTTCTGCAACCACTTCGTATGTATTACGCATAAGGATTATAACCGCGATCTTGCCTGCGATATCTGCGATGCCTCCGTGCCCTGCGAGGGACACCTGGATGCGGACGTCAGCGGCACCTGCGACGCTTGCGGCGCGGCGTTTACCTGCAAGGCACACGCCGATGCGAATGCGGACGGCTTCTGCGATATCTGCGCTCTGCTGATGGGCAATACCGACTTCGGCTGGGAGAGCGAGCAGATCACCTTTGAGATGAGCCTGCATACGGCGGGCGGTATAATGACCTCCCGTTCGCAGAGCTTTATGGCGGGCGAGGCGGTCCTTGCGGATACCCTGACCGAGCAGCTGATCCTTGCGCGCAATGCCGCCGCTTACGAGGCGACGGGCGTCAGCGTGCTTTATAAGTACCTTCCGAATACCTCGGTGGGCGATCTTTACGCCTGGTCGAAGAATTACGAGCGCATCGCCGTACAGCAGGATAGCGGCATCTATTCCGACGTTTACTGCAACTTCGGCTACGATATGCTCGGCGCATCCCTGCTCGGATGCTTTGCAAACCTTAAGACCGAAGGTGCGGAGAATCACTTTGACTTCGCGGTGAACGAATATTACGCCGAGACGGTCGGTGACTCTGACGGCTATATGTATGAATATATGCAGTCGCTCGCCTTTGACGGAGACCGTATGTATCTTATGGCCTCGGATTACCTCATCGACACCGTGCGTGCCTTCTACTGCATCCCCGCGAACGCCGATATGCTGGCACAGATCGCAAATGAGGATATCCTCGGCCTCGGCCGTCCGAATACGGCAGAGGATCTTGCGGCGGCGGCAACGGGCGGCAGATGGACCTATGAAACGCTTCTTCGCTACGGCGCGCTTTACGGCGCATCCTCCGATGCGGTCGGTCTTGCGATCGCCTCCGACGCAGTGAGCGCGGCAGGTCTGCTCTATACCTCGGGCGTATCCCTCTATGAGGGCGAGCGCGATAACGCGCCTCTCTACGCGCTTGCGGAGCAGCTCTCCATGCTGATGCGCGCCAAGGGTGTTGCCCTTGAAAAGGAAAACGGCGCCGATGCCGTACGCGCGCGCTTCACGGCAAACGGTGCGCTCTTCGGCGGTATCGTGATGCTTGGCAGCCTTGAGGCAGCCGATTACAGAAACGATGACGGCGGCGTGCTGATCCTGCCCGTGCCCGTGCATATGTCGGGCGTGGAATACAAAACGCATATCCACGACGTCGGCCGCCTCGTTGCGATCAGCGCGATGAGCGATAGCTTCGCACCCGCCTCGGCGCTGCTGAACTATCAGTCCACGCATTCCTCTGCGGTGCTTACCTCCTATTTCGAGAGAGAGCTTCTCACCGGTGCGCTCGCAAAGGACGGCGCGCTGTACGCGGCGAACCTTTCGGTTCTCACCTATATGCGTGAGAACGTCGGCGGCTCGCGTGACGCGGCGATCGAAAATGCCGCCTCGATGCTCGCCTCTCATATGAGCGCGGCATCGCCCGCAGGCACGGTCACCTTCGCATCGCTGCGCTGGCAGGATATCCTTGCAAGCGAGGCGTACGATGCCACCTACGTGCGCTCCTACTACCGTATGCTGCGCGAGGAAAAGCTGCGCGTGGCACGACTGGTCTACCTTAACGGCGCGACCATGCTGCCGAGATAGTTCTCGGAAAAAATAAAATGATTGTTTACAAAAACGCAAATAAAAGCTCCGCGGGCGGCGGCACGGCCCGCCGCTCGCGGAGAGGGAAGTATCCCGACGGAACGAAGGATATTTGTAAATGATTGTTTGCACAAAACCAGAGAAGCGCCGCGCCCGCGGATGCGGAAAGAAAAAGGGAAAAGAGAGAACGAAAAGAGTGCGTTCTCTCTTTTTTTTGCCGCGCCGCGCGGGGCAGAGGGGCGAAAAACGCGTGCTCCACGGCGCGCTTTTTCCGTTTTTTTGCAAAATAATTACCAAAAAATCTACCTTTTTCCGCCGTTTCCGGCATTTTTACACTTTATTTATTTATTTTATTATTGACTTATTTATATATGTATGGTATAATTTCTTTTGAATGAAGTATTTTTTGCGCGCGTTATTATATAGAGGCGCGCATTTTCACGCAAAAATCCAAGGATCGGGAGACGGAAAAATGGAGAGATTTGAGAAAAAGGTCTGGCTTGCAACGCCCACGATGCACGGCGAGGAGCTGGAATACGTGAAAGAGGCGTATGAGACCAACTGGATGAGCACGGTCGGTAAGAATATCAACGAGGTGGAGCGCATTGCCGCCGAGAAGGCAGAGATGAAGTATGCGGTCGGCCTCTCCTGCTGCACCGCCGCCTTGCATCTTGCGGTCAAGCACGCGGGCGAAACGCTTTACGGTAAGCCCGCCATCAGCCACGGCGCGCTCGAGGGAAAGCGCGTTTTCTGCAGCGATATGACCTTTGACGCGACGCTGAACCCCGTGGTCTACGAGGGGGGTATCCCGGTATTCATCGATACCGAGGCGGCGTCCTGGAATATGGACCCCGTTGTGCTCGAAAAGGCGTTTGAGATGTATCCCGAGGTCAAGCTCGTCGTTTCCGCGGAGCTGTACGGCTTCCCCGGAAGAATGGACGAGATCAAGAGGATCTGCGAGCGCCACGGCGCGCTTCTCATCGAGGATGCCGCCGAGGCGATGGGCGCCACGATCGAGGGCAGGCAGTGCGGCTCGTTCGGTGACTACGGCGCCATCAGCTATAACGGCAATAAGATCATCACCGGCTCGGCGGGCGGCTGCCTTCTGACCAACGATCTTGAAACGGCGAACAAGGCGCGCAAGTGGTCAACGCAGGCGCGCGAGAACGCGCCCTGGTATCAGCACGAGGAGGTCGGGTACAATTACCGTATGAGCAACGTCATCGCAGGCGTGGTGCGCGGTCAGTATCCCTATCTTGAGGCGCATATCGCGCAGAAGAAGGCAATCTACGAGAGATACCGCGAGGGCTTCAAGGGCCTGCCCGTGGAGATGAACCCCATCACCGAGGGCACCGAGCCGAACTATTGGCTCTCCGCAATGATCCTCGCGCCCGAGGCGATGTGCAAGCAGGTCAGAGACGATTCGAGGGCGCTCTATATCCCCGAGAAGGGCAAGACCTGCCCGACCGAGATCCTCGAGACGCTCGCGGCGTATAACGCCGAGGGCCGCCCGATCTGGAAGCCGATGCATATGCAGCCGATGTACCGTATGCACGAGTTCATCACACGCGAGGGAAGCGGCCGCTGCAGAACGAACGCCTATATCGCAGGCGGCTGCACGGACGTCGGCGCCGATATCTTCGAGCGCGGCCTCTGCCTCCCCAGCGATAACAAAATGACACCCGAGGAGCAGGACAAGGTCATCGCGATCATCCGCTCCTGCTTTGAATAAA
>JAGBBQ010000007.1 GCA_017938425.1 Clostridia bacterium
GCAACCCTGCAGTAAGGAAAGGAGATAGTAATTATGAAAAAGAATTATATGGCTCCCGAGGCAGAGGTCGTTACCTTTGCAAAGCAGGACGTGATCACCGCATCCGGCGATACCGTACAGGATTGGGAAACCCCCTCCGTGGATCTCGGCGGCTCCGGCTGGAGCTGGAACGAGGACGGCGGAATGTTCAAAATGTAAGCCTTGGCTTACGTTTTGAATCGCTTGATCTGACGTAAGGGCGAATCACGATTCGCTAAAATCTAAAAAAAGGCAGAGAAGCTTTTCGGCTTCTCTGCCTTTGTATTTTGTAGGGGCGATATGCAATCCCGACGGGATGAGGACACGATATACAATCCCTATGGGATTGAGGACATACAACGCGGTGCGTTGATTCCATACACGCCGATGGCGAGATTACATACGCGGCTTTGCCGCGATTAGAAAACACGCACCGGTCCCTACAAGAGAAATAATTTTCAAAACCCTCTTGACAAGCGCTTTGGGGTTTGCTACAATAGGCTTACAAGATAATATTTCGGTAAGAGCCGTAAAGGAAACGAACGTTTTTTAAAGGGAAGAATTGATTTTTTCATACGTGAAAATCGAAGATGCTTTGTTCGTTTTTTTTACGGCTCTTGTGCGCAAAACGGAGGTTTTTATGCCGAAGAATCAAACGAAGGGTAACGTGTTTTACAGGCTCTTTTTTAAGCGCGGAGATGCGGACGCTTATGGGCGGTTTGCTTTTTTCTTCGATACGCTGATGCAGAGCTTCTCGGGCATTTTTGCCTCGGGCGCGTTCTATACGGCGTTTTTGAGACTGAACGATATTTCGATGTCGGACGTCGGCGTGATGACCTATATGCCGATCATTGCCAACCTCTCCTGCATCTTCAGCCCTTTTATCTTCCGCAATATGAAGCGGCGCAAGGGCGTGCTGATGGCGGCGCGTATGTCGTATTATATGCTGAACCTCATCGGCGTGGCGCTCGTGCCCTTCCTCGTAACGAATGCAGGCGCGCGCGTGTTCTTAATGTCGCTGCTACTGTCGCTCGGCAACGTGATCTGGGGGCTTTTCGTTGGCGGCTTTGCGGATTGGGAGCTGCAATTTTTGCCGCAGGACGGCACGCGCGAGGAGTTCTATGCTTACCGCAGTCTGATCGCCTCGGTCGTCTCCTCGGTGACCTCGATCCTCGCGGGCTTCGTTGCCACCGCCATTGAGGCGACCGCGCCCGAGGTGCAGCTCGCCTGGCTCTTCTGGCTCCGTGTCGGCGGCTTTGCCTTCGTCCTGCTGGATGTGATCTTTTTCCTTCGTGCGAAGGAAAGACCCTATCCGAAGAGCGAGTTCTCGCTGAAGGTGCGCGACCTTGTCGCCCTGCCGATGCGGCACAAGCCCTTCCGCAGCGCGATTCTTTTGCGCTGTGCCTTCCAGTTCAGTATGGCGCTGACCACCTCGAGCTGGACCTATTATCTGATGGACTGCGGCCTCGGCTACAGCACGCTCTCCTTCCTTTCCTCGCTCTCGCCCTTGATGGCGCTGCTGCTCACGCCGTTTGCCCTGCGCATCTTCCGCAAAATGGGCTGCGTGAATAACCTTTTCCTTTATCGCGGCGTCGAGTGCTTCATTTATATCGGTTATGCGTTCATCCTGCCCGTCAACGTGCGCTGGCTCTATCCCATGCTCTTCGTCCTGATGCAGATCGTCACGGTCGGCACCGGCATTGCGGATATCAATTACGTCTATCTCTTTATGCCCGAAAAGGACCGCCTGGCGTATTACTCCTTCTATTACGCGGTGTCCACGGTGGCCTCCTTCCTCGGCAGCCTCGCAGGCGCATCCTTCATCACGAAAACGGCAGGCAAGAGCCTCTCGCTCTTCGGCGCGCCGATCGAAAGCGTGCAGCTTTTGATGCTTTTGCAGGCCGTGCTGCATATCCTCGGCATTCTTGCCTTTGCGTGGCTGCGCCGATGGCTGGTGCGCGAGGAGAAGGCCGTAAAGGCGTTTTGACTCTCCCATCTGACCGGCTCGATTTTTTAAAATACGGCATATCCTGAACGGGTGTGCCGTATTTTTGTACTCTTATTTCGCTATTGCAATTTTCTTTTCGCTATGCTACAATATTATTATAATATAACCTCGGAGGTATGCATGATCATAAATCCCGTTTTGAAAAACGATCCGAACGCGATCGACAGGACCGCGGACCCGCACGTGCTTTTCTATAAAGGAAAATATTATCACACCTATACGGCAAACGATCGGCTCTACGTGGCCGAGCTGCCCTCCCTTGCAGAGTTTGATGCAGAGGGAAGAGAGGAGCATCTCGTATGCGACGTGTGCGAGCTGGAGAAGTGCTTCGCGCCCGAGCTGCACGAGATCGACGGCGATTTTTATATCTACGCCGCGCCCGCAAGAAGAGGCTCGGAGGAGCATTTCGTCTGCGTTTATAAGTCCGAGGACGGCACGCCCACGGGGCGCTTTACGCCGCTCGGCGCGGTGGAGGGCATCGGCGAGAAATGGTCGATCGATGCGACCGTTTTCTCCTTTAAGGGCGAGCGCTATATGGTGTTCACCACCTGTAAGACCATCTATATCGCGAAAATGAAGAGCCCCACCGCTCTCGCGACGGCGCCCGTTGCCATCAAGTGCCCCGAGCGCGCGTGGGAAAGGCAGATGAGCGACGTGGTCGAGGGCCCCGCCGTGATCTACGATGGACAAACGCCCGTGCTCGTTTATTCCGCGAGCGACTCGAAGTGCGACGATTATTGTCTCGGTATGATGCGTATGGAGGGAAGCGATCCGCTCTCCCCGATCGCCTGGCGGCCGCATCCCGCCCCGATCCTTACCAAGGAGGAGGGGATGTTCGGCCCCGGGCATTGCTCCTTCACCGAGATGGGCGGCGATCTCGTCTGCGTTTATCACGCCAACCTCGTCAGCGGTACGGGCTGGAGCGGCCGCTCCGTTTTTATAAAGCGCGCGTATTTCGAGGGCGGTATCTTGAAGTTTGAGGACATAAATGTAAATAAAAAGTTGCAAAACAACGATATTTGCGACGGAAAGAGGATAGATATGAATACGTATATCGGGCAGAATGCGCAGATCTATGGCGCAGAGGAGCATCGCCTTGTCGGCGGCAAGGGAGACGGAATGCGTCTTCTTGAGGTCAGAAACGGCAAGGGCCTTTGCTTCACTCTTTCGCTCGACCGCGCGGCGGATATCTCCCGCCTTTCGGTGATGGGCACGAACTTCGGCTATTTCTCCCCCTGCGGGTACGTTGCTCCCGCGTATTACGATCCGATGGGCGCGGGCTTTCTGAAGTCCTTTACTGCGGGCTTTCTGACCACCTGCGGCCTCACGAACGTCGGCAACCCCTGCGAGGATGCGGGTGAGAGCCTCGGTCTGCACGGCACGATCGGCAATACCCCCGCCGAGAGCTACTGCGTTTCCTACGAGGACGATAAGATGATCATCAAGGCGACCGTGAAGGACACGCGCTTCTTCGGCCACAAGCTGGTGCTGGAGAGGACCTTCACCGTTTCACTCACCGAGAATAAGCTTTCGGTGAAGGATGCGGTCACCAACGTGGGCGCGGCCGAGGTGCCCTTCCAGATGCTTTATCACTTTAACGTCGGCTATCCGCTCCTTTCCGAGGATACGGTCGTAAGGATCCCCGCGACGAGCGTCACCCCCAGAAACGCGCACGCCGCCGAGGATCTTGCAAACTGCCTGCGTATGGAGAAGCCCACCGCGGGCTACGAGGAGCGCTGCTATTATCACGAGATGCATGGCACCGCAAGGGTCGAGGTCAAGAACCCCGCGATCGGCCGCGGCCTCACGATGGAATACGACACCGCTCTCCTTCCGTGCTTTACCGAGTGGAAGATGATGGGCGAATACGAATACGTTCTCGGCATCGAGCCCGGCAACGCCTATCCCGACGGCCGCGACGTGATGCGTGAGAAGGGGATGCTGCAGATGATCGCGCCCGGAGAGGTTCGCGCGCACGAGGTGCATTTCACCTTTGATTAAGGATTTTTGGTTATCTTTTCCGACCGCTCCCGCTCGCAGTAGGGAACTACAGCGTCGGGTCGCGCTCGAAAAACCTAACTCAAAAATCTGCGATTTTCGGCTATCTTCCCCGATCATCCCGCTCGCAGTAGGGAACTACAGCGTCGGGTCGCGCTCGAAAAACCTAACGCAAAAATCTGCGATTTTTAGCTATCTACTCCGATCGATCCCGTTCGCAGTAGGGAACTGTAGCGTCGGGTCGCGCTCGAAAAACCTAACTCAAAAATCTGCGATTTTCGGCTATCTTCCCCGATCGATCCCGTTCGCGGTAGGGAAAAATAACCATCTTCCCCGATCATCCCGCTCATAGAGAAAGGAAATACTATGCTGAATTTATCGATCACCGCGATGGACGAAAGCCACGTGGAACAGTCCTGCGCGGACCTTATTGAGCAGCAGAGAAGCGGCGTCTCGACGCACGCGATGCTGATGATGTATTTCAATCCCGAGGGCACGCCCGCGGTGAATAAGGCAGAGCGCCAGACGGCGCTTTACGACCGCTACCGAAGGATCCTTGACGGGGCGGGGGCGAAGCACGGCGTGCTCGTGCAGGCAACGCTCGGGCATATCACGAAGCCCTTTGCGCCCTATCCCTTCCAGCCCTCCGTCAGCCTTGTGACGGGCGAGGAAAGAGAGGTCACCTGCTGCCCCCTCGATCCGAATTTCCATACTTATATCCGCGAGCAGTTCCGCATTCTTGCCGAGCATAAGCCCTCGCTCGTGATGCTGGACGACGATCTCGGGCTTCTCTATAAGCCCACGAAGGGCTGCGCCTGCAAATATCATCTTGCGGAGCTTGCGCGCCGCGTGGGAAGGAGGATGACCCGCGAGGAGGTTTACGCCTGCACGCAGGGTGACACTGCGGAGGATAAGCGGATCACGCAGCTTTACGTGGATACGCAGAGGGACGGCATCGTTTCTGCCGTGCGCGCGATGCGCGAGGGGCTCGACGCGGTCGATCCCACGATCCCGGGCATCGTTTCGGGCATCTATACCTCCACCTTCGTGGAGTTCTCGGATGCGACGGCAGTCGCCTTCGCGGGCAAGGGAAATCCCACCGCGATCCGCCTCAACGGCGGTCCGTACGCCGTCAGCTCCTCGCCGCGCGGCTTTTTGCAGCAGCTCTTCCGCGCCGCGATCCTCAGGGAAAACGTAAAGGACAAGGTGGATATCTTCCTTGCCGAGACCGATACCTGCCCGCAGAACCGCTACAGCACCTCCGCCGCCTATATGCACGGCCACTTCGTCGGCTCGATCTTAGAGGGCGCGGAGGGCGCGAAGCATTGGATCACGCGCACCGTGGCCTTTGAGCCGAATGCGGGCAAGGCGTACCGCAAGATCCTTTCCAAGCACCAAAAATTCTACGAGGCGCTGGTGGAGTACGTGAGGGACTTCAAGCCCTTCGGCTGCCGCATTCCTCTGACGCATATGCAGAATTACGGCTTCGTGCCCGCCTCGCAGGGGTTAAATCTTTCGCCCTGGGCGACCTGCGTGCTTGAGCGCCTCGGCCTGCCCGTGTATTTCGGAAACGAGGGCGAGGGCGCCGTATTTCTTGACGATTTTTCCGCTGACGGCTTTACCGATGCCGAGATCCGCGCCTTTATGCGGGGCACGCTGATCCTCTCGGTCGGCGCGGCGGAGAAGCTGCTTGCGCGCGGCTTCGTCACCGATCTCGGCGTGACCGTTCGCCCCTGGGAGGGCAAGGTCATCAACGGCGAGCGGATCGGCGATCAGCGCATTGCCAAGCAGTATGGCTTCAAGGAGCTTGCTGTCGCGCGCGAGGGCGTTGAGATCCTTTCCGAGAGCTTCCATAAGGATAGCGCCAAGGAGGAGAATATCCCGATGTTCCCCGCGGTCACGCGGTGCAAAAACACCGAGGGCGGCGAGACGGTCGTTTTCTGCGGCACGCCCGATATGCCCTTTTTGTACCACACCGCCTTCTCGCTCCTTTGCGAAACGAGAAAAAATCAGCTCATCGGCATCCTCGGCAAAAACGGCCTTCTGCCGATCTATTATCCCGAGGACGGCGAGGTCTATCTGCGCGCCGGCCGCCTTTCCGATGGCACGCGCATGGTCGCCGCCTTCAACCTCGGCTTTGACGTTTTGGAGGATATGCCCCTCACCGTCACCGAGCCGGTCACGCGCGTCGAGCGCCTCACGCCCGATGGCACGCGCGAGGCCGTCCCCTTCACAGTGGAGGGAGAAACCGTCCGCATTCAGTGCGAAATGCGCACTTTGATGCCGCAGATCTTTTTCCTGAAATAAAATGCTAAAACGAAAAACCGCTTGGAGATCCAAGCGGTTTTTCTTCGTTTTTGCAAATAATTATTCGCAAATATTCGACTTTAAAGCAGCGCGAGGATCTCCTCGGCGTTCGTATCGGGCTTGACCTTCGGTATAATATGCGCGATGCTTCCTTGCTCGTCGATCAGAAAGGTGGTACGCACGGTGCCGAAGCTCGTCTTGCCGTAGAGCTTCTTTTCCTGCCATACGCCGTAGGCCTCGATGGTCTCGTGCTCGGGATCGGAGAGAAGGATGAAGGGCAGGGAATGCTTTTGGGCGAATTTTTCGTGCGAGGCGGCGCTGTCGCGGCTGATGCCGATCACGACGGCGTTCTTCCTTTCAAATTCGTGATAGAGCCCTGCGAAGGCGCAGGCCTGCCGCGTGCAGCCGGGGGTGTTGTCCTTCGGGTAGAAGTAGAGCACCACGCGCTTGCCGAGAAAGTCCGAGAGAGAAACGGTATTTCCGTTTTTATCCGCCAGCGAGAAGGCGGGCGCTTTGTCACCGATCTTTAGCATCATTTGTATTCCTCCAGAACCTGCTTTAAGAGAATGGGATCGTCGGTCATAATGCAGTCAACGCCCATTTCGATCAGGGCGCGCATTTCGTCCGCATCGTTGATCGTCCAGTACTGCACGGCGATGTTTCTTCTGTGAGCGCGGCGCACGAGGGTCTTCTTGTCGAGGGGGATCTCGATGCCGAGATCGTAGGACATCGGGATCTGCAGGCAGGCGAAGTCGCCGCCGTCGAAGAGGTTGACGCCGAGGTATTGGGTGAGAATGAACTTAGCCGCCGTGCCCGTGGGCGCGCCGCGGAGCAGGTCGGGATATTTTTCCTTCAGCTCGGTCTCGATCTCGTCATGGAAGGTGCCGACGACGATGCGGTCCTTATATACAGGGTAGGCGTCGAGGGTCTCTGCCAGCAGGCGGCAGGCCTCGTAGCCGCGCGCGCCGCCGTCCTTGATCTCCACGATGAAGAGCAGCTCGGGATGGCTCTCGTAAAACTCCTCGAAGAGCGCCTCCACGGTCGCGATCTGCAGGCCGCGCTCGGCAAAGTCGGCGGCATCCTTATAGATGCGCTCGCCCTCCTCGTTCTCAAAATAATAGCCGAAGTTATACTGCTTCAGCGCCTCGAGCGTCATATCCTTGATGTAGTGGCGCTTTTGCTTGTCCTTGCAGAGCGCCTTGACCTCGTCGAGGGTGATATCGCCGTTGACGTTGCAGGTCTCGTCGATATAATCGTCGTGGTTATAAACGAGGTAGCCGTCCTTGGTGAGATACAGGTCGCTTTCAATGACGTCAACGCCGATGGTCTTTACCGCCTCGCGGAAGGCGAGCAGGGTGTTTTCGGGGTTGTTGTCGGAGCCGCCGCGGTGCGCCGCGATCATCGGCAGAGCACCCTTTTCCACGAGAAAGGGGTTTTCCTCTACGTTCTTTTTCGGCGGTATGATATTCACGGTGGCGAAGAATAATACGATCACGGCAAGAATGATGCCGAGGATCTTCAGTCCCTTGTGTCTTTGCATTTTTTTATTCCTTTCTTTTTGCGCCCTCGGCGCTTCGGATAGGAATATTTTAGCACAGTTTCCCCGATTTGTCAAACTTTTCGCTTTATGAGGAAATTTCAGGGTATTTCTTCACAAAAAAATATCTTGACTTTTTTCTGTCTTTCTTATATAATACATTGTCGGGGAGCCCCCTTTCTTTGTTAAATTTTTATTCGGAGGGACTATGGCGGCAGTTTTAAACGTAGTGAATACTGTGCTCGGCTTTGCGTACGATCATATCCTCAGCATTGCTATGATGGTGCTGATGATCGCAGTCGGAGCATATTTGACCTACAGGACGCGTCTTTTTCAGTTCAGAAAATTCGGCACCGTGATGAAAAACACGGTCGGCAGCCTTTTTAATAAAAACAGCCATGAGAAGAACGCAAGTGGCGTTTCTCCCTTCCAGGCGGTCACCACCGCCTTGGCGGGTACGATCGGCACGGGCAGCATCGCAGGTCTTGCGACGGCACTCGTCGCAGGCGGTCCGGGCGCGATCTTCTGGATGTGGGTGAGCGCGCTGCTCGGTATGGTAACCAAGTATGCGGAGATCGTTCTTTCCCTCAAATACCGTGAAAAAACGATGGGCGGCACCTATGCGGGCGGTCCGATGTACTATATTAAAAACGGCCTCGGATGTCAGTGGCTGGCGGTCGTATTCGCCGTCTTTGCCATGGTTGCCTGTATCGGTACGGGTAACGCCACGCAGTCCAACTCTATCTCCTCCGTCATCCACAGCGCCTTTCATATCAAGCCCTGGATCACGGGACTTGTGCTGACGGTGATCGTCGGCGCGGTGATCCTCGGCGGCGTGAAGCGTATCGCATCGGTGAACGAAAAGCTCGTTCCCATCATGGCAGTCTTCTTTATTCTCGCATCCGTTACTGCGCTTTGCGTGAACGTGACGAAGATCCCCGATGCCTTCGCCCTCATCTTCCGTGAGGCGTTCCGCTTCCGTGCGGCGGCAGGCGGCGTGGCAGGCTACACGGTGATGAGCGCAATGCGCTACGGTGTTGGCCGCGGTGTGTTCTCCAA
>JAGBBQ010000008.1 GCA_017938425.1 Clostridia bacterium
AGGGGCTCGCAAGGGACGGCGGCCGCCCCTCGGCGGAGGAATACGCCTCCCTTTGCACCGACTGCGCCGAGACCTACTGCAAGACCTGCGCGGGCTATGCGCTCTGCCTCTCGCAGGGGCACCGCCCCTTCGTGGGAAACGCGGCGCTGCTCGGTGAGCGGCTGCACCGCGGCGAGCCGATCGGAGATGCCGATATTGCGGAGGGACTCGGCTTCTGCCGCCGCAAGGACGAGATCCTTGACGCCATCCGCCACAGCGCCGCAAGGCTGACCGAGGAGAAATACCGCGCCGGCAAGACCGATGCGATGGCAGAGCTCTGCACGCAGCTCTCGCGTATGCTCTCCGAGGCACGGACGAAGCAGCGCGAGGCAGGCGAGGTGGACGAGCCGCTCTCCGAGTCTCTCGAGCAGGTCTTTTCCGACCACGGCTTCCCCGGCGGCGTGATCCGCGCCTTTGGCAAGGGCGGCACCTGTATTTTGGCCGCGGGCGAGGACCGTGACGGCACGCACATCACCTCCCCCGCTCTCAAGGCCGCCATAGAACGCGCGCTCGGTGCGCCGCTCGGCACGCCGCAATACTTCCGCAAGGACGAGATGGTGCTGATGGAATGCCGCCCCGAGCGCCGCTTCGAGATCGAGAGCGCGACTGCCTCGCTGACCGGCGAGGGTGCTGAGGTATCGGGCGACGTGGTCAGATGCTTCACCGAGGGGCAGCACTTTTACGCCGTGCTCTCCGACGGTATGGGCACGGGACGTGCGGCAAGAGGCACCGCCTCCTTCGTCTCGGAATATTTCGAAAGGCTCGCCGCCGTCGGCTCGTCTCACGCCACCGCGCTTTCTCTGCTCAACCACTTTTTGCGCGCCAGAGACGAGGAATGCTCCGCCACCGTGGATCTCTTTGAATTTGACCTCATCCGCGGCGACGGGCAGTTTCTGAAATGCGGCGCTGCCCCCTCCTTTATCAAGCGCGGCACATCCCTCTTCCGCATCCGCTCCGAGAGCGCGCCGATCGGACTTCTGCGCGCCGTGGACACCGAGAGAGTGCGCGTGGAGGTGCGGTGCGACGACATCGTTCTGATGCTCTCGGACGGCGTGTGCGAGTCCCCCGAGGATGCCCCCTGGCTGCTCGAGCTGCTCGGCAAGGCGCCGCCCCGCCGTATGCAGGAATACGCCGAGAGCATTCTTTCTGCCGCCGTGAAGCATCACGGAAGAAAGGACGATATGACCGTTCTCGCGTTGAAGATCGTTCCGTCAAAGGGATAATAAAAAAACAGCCTGCAGATGCTCTGCAGGCTGTTTTTTATAAGAATTATTTACATTTAAGTCATTTCACGGTCTCGAGCGTGATCGCATCCACGCCAAAGGGCACGGAAAGATATTCGGGCGTAAAGCCCCCCGGGAGCGAGCCATCCTGCGGCCAGGCGCCCCGGAAGGTGAAGCTCGGGCGGCCGATCGGCTTGTTCTCGGAATCGATCAGATGGTACGGGCCGAAGAGGTTGCGCAGGCTGGAGGAGAGAAGGATCTCGACCTCGTTCTCGCCCTTCTCCAAAAGATTTGTGATCTCGCCGCGCTTATCCATCGCGAAGAGCGCCTGCTTTTCGCCGACGAGCACCTTGGCCTGGATAAAGCGGCCGTCAAGCGAAAGGAAGGCACGCCCCTCTCCGCTATAGCGGAGCTTGCCGCGGAGGCGAAGCTCGCCGTTATAGAAGGGATAGCCCGCAAGGTAGAGCGCCGAGCTGCGGGGGGGCAGGCCCTTCCGCTTATGAAGCACTCGCTTTTCGTCCACGGTGAAGTCGCCGTGCAGATACGCGTTCTCGATCGCGGTATCGTAATAGAGGCAGTTGCGCAGGCTCTCGGTCGCCTGGGGGTGGAAGAGCACATCGTACACGCCGTCGCGCTGATAATAGTCGAGGGTATATTCAATGATATTCTCGCCCGCCTTGGCGTTGATATGCGCCTCGCGGAAGTTGATATCAAAGGCGCTCTGCGAGAGCGTCAGCGGCTCGCCGTTGCAGGTGAGCGAAAGCAGCTTCGCCCTCTCCATTTCGTAGACCACGGGCATCGCGCTCTCACAGTAGAAGCGCTGGCGCACCGTAAGGCGGCCCTTATAGTCGTCGCGCAGCAGCCTTTCAAACTGCGCGCTGATATAGAAGGGCGCGGAGAATACGCCGTCCTCTCTTGCGATCTCCGCCTGATCCAGCACCAGGGAGTTGCGCCCGATGGCGGTGACCGCGAAGGCATCCGTCACATCCTCCGAGACCGTGGCGGCCGTGTCCGTCTCGGCGCTCTCGTCACGCACGAAAATCACGCCGCCGCTCTTCGGCAGAGTGAATTCATCCCTTGCGTTTTCGGTCGTGAGCGTGGTGAGATCCAGGATCTTGAACGCCGAGGAAAGCCCGGGCATAGAAATGCGGCTCTCCTCCTTCGTATCGATGTTCTTGACGAAAAGAAACTCGCCGAGCGCGCTTTTTCTCGCGGTGAGCGTGGCTCTTCCGTCGGGGGCGGAGAAGGCGTAGCGCTTTCCTGCCGCGATCGCTTCAAAGGTGGTGTTCGAAACGAGATCTGCCTTCACGGGGCGGCCGTCGGTATAGGGGATCTCTCCCTCGACGAGAAGCTCTCCCTCAAACTGCCCAAGAAGCGCGACGGTCTTGCCCGTCAGCGTCAGCATCCGCGGCACGATCACCTTGCCGTATTCGTTCTTACCGACGAAGAGCTTTCCGTTTCGCACGCCGCCGTGGCGCGCAAGAATGCCCTCGTCCACGAGCTGGAAGGTAATGCCCTCGCGGCGCAGGCGGCAAAGGAAGTTCTCAAACTCTCTCTCGATGCTCTTTACACTTTCCGCCTCTCCCTCGCGTGTCCATTCCATCCATACGGAATGGATCGGGCTTATGACCGCCACGTCGTACAGCTCCTCGGTGTTGGCAACGAGGGCGCCGAGGCGGGTGAAATAATCGTTAAACACGCGGAAGCCCTCGAACCAGCCGCCCTGCGGAGAGAATACGGGGGGATGGTCGATCTTGCCGAAATCCGCCATAGAATAGGGATAGAGGTGATGGCAGAGCAGATTCACGCCGTGGAAGAACTGCGCGTCACCGAGTCCCTTCAGCTCGAAGGGGGTGACGTCGAAGCCGCAGCAGGCGAAGGTCTCGGTCAGCACCTGCTCCTTGCCAAGCTGAGAGGCAAGGCTGCCGATCTGCTTCGGGCCGATCTCGTTCGGGCAGCGGCGGGTCAGATGGTCGATGCCCGGGATATGCTCGTATTCGTAGGAGGGCGTGACCGCGCCGCAGCCGAGCATCTGCCCGTAAAGGTTCTCCTCCTCGATGGTGTGCCCGGTCAGCTTGCAGTTATGCGCGGTGCACCAATCGTAGATCCTTTTATAGAAATTCTCGCAGTAGAGGCGGTTCATCGTGCCGTAATACTTCTCACGGAAGGCGTAGCCGCGCGCATCCTGCAAAAAGAGGTACACGAGCCCGTCGCGCACGTCCAGCCCCTCGGCGGCAAACGCCTCTGCCACCGTGGGCGAATAGGGCGTCGCATAGCGGTACCATTGCGGCTCGTCGGTGAAGAAGCCGACAAGCTCGCGCCCGAAGCTCTCGCTAAAGCGCTTGTAATACGCCTCATAGGTCAGCTCGATGAAGGCATCCACCACGCGCGGATCGAGAATATCGGTGTTCGAACGGTTGGTGCGGATATACACGTTCAGATGCTCCTTCGCATCCGCGCACGCGCTCTCCACGCGCAGATAGCCCTCGGGGCGCTCCACGAAGGAGGCGTACGCCGCGGGATCGAAGTCACCGCGTGCAAGCTCCAGATATTTGGCAAGGAATTCCTTGTTCTCGAGAAGCTTGCCGCCGACGAAGCCGCTCGGCCAGCCGTTCTCATCGTAGCACCAGGCGTTCATCCCCAGTGCGCGCGCCTTCTCAAGGCAGGCACCGATGCAGGAAAACCACTTCTCGCCGAGATACTCGTCGCTCATACCCGTTCTTGCGTGCATAATAAAGCCGCCGATGCCAACGCTGTGCATCTCTTCGATCTGGCGCACGAGCTGTCCCTCGTCCAGCGCGTTGTTCCAGGACCAGAAGGGCACCGCCTTATATTTATTCAGATTCCCCGAAAGGAAGGATCTATAGTCACTCATAACATTCTCCTTTTTATAAAACAATACGATATGTAAACCTTACTTGTCAATATGCATATAAACTCTTTGCTTGGCTCCATCGGGCGTCCATTTCGTCTCGCTATGCAGGCGCCCCTCTCTATAGAGCTGATAGAGCACCTCGTAGCCAAGCTGGGCGCGTTGCGTCTCGGTATGGCGCTCGGGCCAGACGTCCGCAAAATTCTTCGTGATAAAGACCTCGACCTCGGGATAGGTGGTCTCCTTTTCCTCGAGAAGTGCCTCGATCTGCTTATAGCCCTCGGCATAGACCTTCGGCGTGATCTCGCATACGCGCTCGCCGCCGTGGTGCTTGTTCGTTACCGTCAGGCCGTCTGCCGTGAGGATGCAAACGTTTTCAAGAGGAAGGGCAAAGCTCTTGTCCTGCAGAGCATCCGGGAAAGCAAAGCGGCTGGTTGCGATATAGCATTCGCCCTCGCCGATCACGCAGTTCATCGGCGTGGAAACCCTCTGCGCATAGATGCGATCGGGCGCATCCTCCGTGATCAACACCGAAACGAGATCCATATAGAAGGTCTCGGTGGCGCGGCACATTGCCTCCTCGTGCGAGAGCCCCGCCGCCACTCTGTCCTCAAAATAATTGACGAACGCCTCGCCGACCGCGACCGTCTCGCCGCTCGCAAGCGTCGGATAGGCAACGATCTCGTTCTCGAGCTTCACCGCCGAAAGAAAACGGTGACCGCGCGATGCGAGGTCGGTGCAAATGGCGTTTCTTCTTTCGCGCTCCTCGGGCAAGACAAAGCTGCCGCCGTTGTGCACGGACGCTACGCGCCCGCTCGTCGCAATATGCGGATGCCCGAAATGCAGATAGCCTCCGCCCGGACGCGAATGAATGATGCCCACCGTGCCGGGAAGCTCCATCGCATCCGTCTCGCGCAGAAGGGTCTCCACGTCACCGATGACCTTGCGCCAGTGGAGCTTTCCCTCGTGGATCGTCGCAATGCCCGTCGCCATACCGCCGTCGTAAAATTCCTGCCGCTTCAGCATCTCTATCAGAATGGGCGCCGCTCTTCTCTGCCCCACATATCCTGCAATGTTACACATAGCCTCTGTCCTCCAAAAATTTTCAACCTATTATTATATATAGTCTTTTTTAAATTCTTATTTTCTGACGTACATCTTGCCGTCACCGCGGCCAAGCGTGCGGATCATCCCTTCATCCCGCATTTTTTTTGCAAGAATAAACGCGCGCGTTTTTTTGAGATCCAGAAGCTCTTGGATCTCAAGATCCGTGATCCCACCCTTTTCATCTATGAAATCAAGAATTTTTTGCATCTGGCGCGAAATAGCCGTATCGTTTTTTTCCGCGGCAATACAATTCATATTCGGCAAAACGATCTTAAACGTGTTTTGCGTTACCTCGATGCGCGGCTGCGCGGGGCAGCCTGCATAAAGGCTATAGATCCTGCGGATTCCCGTGCCGTATGACTCGATCAGGCGCAAGCGGTAAAAAATCTCGGCGAGATGCTTATTTCTCGGTTGCGATATGCCGCTGCGGATATCCTCGGGGGAAAGGCCGGGGAGCAATCCGCCGATAGAAATAAATTCCATTTCCTTTTCATTTACATTCACGATCACGCTGCCGCTGAAGCTATAATCACGGTGCACAAGTGCGTTAAGAAGCGCCTCGCGAAGTGCCGCCTCGGGATAATCCGCGCTTTCGATCCGTTTCAAGCCCTCATAGGTAGCCACCGTTTTGTTACAAAGCTTGAGATAAGCAAACGCCTGCTCCAGCTGATCAAACACAGAGCCCGAAAATTCCTTGGTGTCGTAAAAAACGGTATTGCTTTCATCCTTAAACACCGCGATCTTCGTGGTATGCTCACATTGGTCGGAAAGAATAAGAGCGAGATTGGTATAAAGCATATCCGCCCCCCGCGTGATTCCGAGCGCACGATATTTTTCTTCCGAAAAATCAATATTATAATATGAAAACGCCTTTTCGGCACTCCGGAAGGTCAGCTCCTGAACAAGAGAACGCATACTCTCAAAGGTATCCCCGTCAGAAAGCTTTATCATTGCTCGGATCTGCTCAAAGGATGCCGGCGCAGAGGATGCCCCCTGACGCACAAAGACGCCGCTTGGCTTAAGACCCTTGGCTTTGAGATAATACGGCTTATGCGTGCCCTCGCCCACCGTGATGCGCAGAACTCGGTTATCCTGCACCGTGTATTTGACAAACATCGTCACATCCGGCATGATCGCATCCCGTATGCCGTTTGTAACACGCATAATATTCTCATCCGCATTTTCGATCCCGACAGCATTTCCGTTATCATCGATCCCGATGTAAACGGTGCCGCCGTCCGTATTTGCGAAGGCGATCACTTCTTTATAAAGATCCTCTGTCACCTTAAGTTTAAACTCTATATTTTCTGTTTCAAACAAAATAACAGCACCTCCTATTCATATCTTATTATATATATATAATTCACTTTTGTCAAGTGAATAAAGTGAATTTTGAGCGAATTTCGAGTGAATGAGTGAATTTTGAGTGAATATTCAGCGAATTTTGCGAATTTTTGGAAGATTTTGGTTAAAAACGGAGCGAAAAAATATTTTTTTAGATTTTTTCTAAAAAACTCTTGACAAATGAATTTAGACTGTGTATAATATTCTTAGAATGAATTTAAAAAGGAGGACCTATGACACGACAGCGAGCAGCTATCTTAGAAGTGATCCGCTCCGAGCCCCGCCACTACACTGCCGAAGAGATCTTCCACAAAGCGAAGGAGATACTTCCCACGATCTCGCGCGCCACGGTCTACAACAATCTGAACGCCCTGGCAAGCGAGCATCTCATCCGCCGTATCTGCCTTGAGGATGCAGACGTTTACGACCGCAGCTTTGAGCCGCACGTGCACCTGATCTGCGCAAAATGCGGCGGCATTAAGGATATGCGCCTGGAAGGCCTTGCCGACACACTCGAGCAGGCGCTTGGGCAGACGGTTTCCTCTTACGAATTTAAGGTGGAATACGTCTGCGACGGATGCAGATAAGAAAAAAGCGAATAAAAGAACCAAAATAAACCAAAATAAAAATAAAAATAAAAACTTTTAAACAAAAAGGAGATTTAACACTTATGGAACTCAAGGGAACGAAAACCGAACAGAATCTTATGGCCGCTTTTGCAGGCGAGTCGCAGGCAAGAAACAAGTACACCTACTTCGCATCCGTTGCTAAGAAGGAGGGCTACGAGCAGATCTCGGAGATCTTCCTTAAGACCGCACAGAACGAAATGGAGCACGCAAAGCTTTGGTTCAAGGCTCTCGGCGAGCTGGGTGACACCGCCGCAAACCTTGCCGCTGCCGCTGCCGGCGAGAACTATGAGTGGACCGATATGTACGATAAATTCGCAAAGGACGCCGAGGAAGAGGGCTTCAAGCAGCTCGCTTACCAGTTCAGAGCCGTTGCTGCGATCGAGAAGTCGCACGAGGAGAGATACCGCGCTCTGCTTGACAACGTTCAGATGCAGAAGGTATTCGAGAAGGGCGAAATGACCATGTGGGAGTGCCGCAACTGCGGTCACCTCGTTATGGGTCTCAAGGCACCCGCCGTTTGCCCCGTTTGCGCACATCCCCAGAGCTTCTTCGAGGTTCGTAAGGAGAACTATTAATTTGAAGCACAAAAACACCCGAGTTCCTTTGAACTCGGGTGTTTTTTTCTTTTTTGAAAACGGGGAAAGATGCCGAAAATTCAACCCCTTTTTGTACCGTCTGTCGGCGGCTAAAATTTTGAGCATATTTTTTCGTTCTTCTTCCCGAAGGCGTAGTTACCTACGTCGAGCGAAAGAAAACAGGGAAAGATGCCGAAAATTTATTTATCTTCGTACCGTCTGTCGGCGGCTAAAACTTTTGAGCATATTTTTTCGTTCTTCTTCCCGAAGGCGTAGTTACCTACGTCGAGCGAAAGAAAACAGGAAAAGGTGCCGAAAATTTATTTATCTTCGTACCGTCTGTCGGCGGCTAAAGTTTTTGAGCATATTTTTTCGTTCTTCTTCCCGAAGGCGCAGTTCCCTACGTCGAGCGAAAAAAACAGGAAAAGATGCCGAAAATTCAACCCCTTTTCGTACCGTCTGTCGGCGGCTAAAATTTTTGAGCATATTTTTTCGTTCTTCTCCCCGAAGGCGTAGTTACCTACGTCGAGCGAAAAAAACAGGAAAAGATGCCGAAAATTCAACCCCTTTTCGTACCG
>JAGBBQ010000035.1 GCA_017938425.1 Clostridia bacterium
CAAGATGCCGTCGGCACCCGCGAGGACGCGGATCGGCGTATCCGAAAGGCGCGCGCGCAGGTCCTTAGCGGCAGCCTCGTCCGCCATCGCAATGCGGGTAGGACAAAAGCGGCGGGCAAGCTGCTCGGCTCTGCCGGCATTCTTCCCCGCGCTCATATAGTCTACACGATACCCGCGCGCCTCGGCCACGGAGAGCGCCTGCTCTCCGACCGAGCCCGTGGCGCCCAGGATCGCAACGGTTTTCTTCATAGAGAAAATCCTTTCTTTTTTAATGGAACGGAGGCAGGATCATCGTGATGATCAGCGATGCCACGCCTACGGCGAGCATAGAATCAAAGCGATCCATCACACCGCCGTGCCCCGGAAAGAGTTTGCTGTAATCCTTGATGCCCGCCTCACGCTTGATCAGGGATGCGAAAAGATCGCCGATCTGCGAGATCACGGGAAGGACGAGACCGAGCACCGCAAGCGCAAGGTAGTTCGCCTCGGCGTGCGTAAAGGTCTCAACAAGGAAGCCGTAGAGCATAATAATGGCAAAGGTGCAAACGACACCGCCGATCGCGCCCTCCACCGTCTTCTTCGGGCTGACCTCCACGATCAGCTTATGCTTTCCGATAAAGGTGCCGACGAAATAAGCAAAGATATCGCAGCCCCACGCCGTGAAGAAGGCAAGCAGAAATTCATACTCACCGAAGGGCAGATAGCGCACGATACAAAGCGAGGTGAAGCCGAGCAGAATGTAGGTCACGGTGGTGAAGGTGGAAAACACCTCCACGAGCAGCATCCTTCCCTTGTGGAACACGCAGATGGAGAAAAGATACATCATATAGATGCAGATGCCGAGCGCCATGATCACATAGCCGACCTGCGGCTGCGTCGCTCTCGTAAAGAACGGTATCAGAGGATAGCTCGCCGCCATAAGAAACGAGGGGACGGCGATCTCGGGCCGACGCTCCTTTTTGAACACCTTCAGCATCTCGTAGGTCGCCATCAGGCAGAGCGCAGACAAAAATATCGGATAAATGATATATTCCGAAAACAGCAGCACGGGAATTATGACCGCAGCCATACAGATACCCGTTATGATACGAACCTTCATCGCTTACTTCTTTCTTTCCATGTCATCGCGCTCGGGAGAGCGCAAAATAGTCAACGAAATTACTTCTCTTCCTTGTTCAGCCCACCGAAGCGGCGCTTGCGCGGAAGGAAGCTTTCTACCGCAGTAATGACCGCATTACGGTCAAAATCCGGCCAGAGCGTTTTTGTAAAATAAAACTCGGAATAGGCACACTGCCAAAGCATAAAGTTGGAGATGCGCATATCACCGCCCGTACGGATCAGAAGATCGGGGTCGGGCGAGGCGGCCGTATATAGATTTTTTGAGATCGACTGCGCGCTCAGCTCCTCACCGCTCTCCACGGCGCGCTTGGCCGCACGGACGATCTCGTCCCTGCCGCCGTAATTGAGCGCCACGTAGCAGATGAATTCCTTATTCTCCCCCATCGCCTCGATATCGGCGCACTTATCGCGCAGCTTCTCGGGCAAAACGGAGGTATCGCCTGCAAAGCGGACGGCGAAATGCCCGTCGCTGACGATCTTCTCCTCCACGACCTCGGTGAGGTATTTGTAAACGAGATCCATGATCCCGTCCACCTCCTCCTTCGGGCGCTTCCAGTTCTCAGTCGAAAAAGCGTAGAGCGTTACGTGATGGATGCCCATCTCGCGCAGTGCGGTCAGCACCTCCTCCACGCGCGCAGCCCCCGCCGCGTGCCCTGCCAGACGGGGCAGGCCGCGG
>JAGBBQ010000036.1 GCA_017938425.1 Clostridia bacterium
CTGAAAACAGAACAAGGTATTACCGATGACGAGTTTTACCATTATGATACACCGCTTACCGTGAAACACGAGCTTGAAGCTCTCGTTGAAGCGGGATTTGCATCCGTAGAGGTGTTGAATAATTGGGGAGCAACATACACCGTTAAGGCGGTTAAATAACTGACAAATTCCAATTTATCGAACTAAAATGGTATCAAAATTTTAGATTATTCACAAAAATACCGAGCTTTGGGCTCGGTATTTTTTATTTGTGCGGAGACGGTGAAGCAGAAGCCGTCTCCGAGGCCAAGAGTGCGCCACTATTTGTTCGCACTTTGGCGCACTCTTTTTCAAGACCGTCGCGCTGCTATATTTCTCGGAAGGAGCAAGCCCCCTTCCCTACCGTAGGAAACGGAGAATCTTTACGCGGATGAGGCAACCTACAATACGAAGAGATGAACGCGAGCAGAACAATCTTTATTACACAGACAAAGCAAAGTCATAAATCGAGCGATAGCAAGCGAGGCGCGCCTTATTTCGTTCCTGTGACGCAAAAAAATTCAAAGATGCACATCGATTCAAAAAAATGGACTTGCACTTTCCCAAAAAATATTATATAATGGAAGCATCCGAGCCGATGAAAGACGAGCATCGGCAAAAAACTAACATTTTACGAGGTGCTGAATATGGTTACGATAAGCAATTCCGAGATTTGCGTAACGGTCGCGAAAAAAGGCGCGGAGATCCGTAGCATCACGCGCGGCGGCGTTGAATATATCTGGGGGAGGAATCCTGCCTTCTGGTCGAGCTGCGCGCCGATCATGTTCCCGATCTGCGGCGGACTGAGAAACGGAAAATATGAGCTTGACGGCAAAAGCTACGATATGCCCAAGCACGGCTTCGCAAAGATCTCCGAATTCGAGGTTGAGAAGAAAACGGACACATCCGTCACGTTTCTTCTGCGCGACAGCGAAGCGACACGCGAGATCTACCCCTTTGCATTTGCTTTCAGAGTCACTTACGAGATCGACGGCGCAAGCCTTCGCGTGACCTACGACGCGCAAAACTGCGGGGATAAGACGATGTATTGCACCTTCGGCGCACACGAGGCGTACGCTTGCCCCGAGGGGATCGAGGCATATGAATTGATCTTCCCGGAGGAGGAGACGCTGGACGCTTATGCGCTGAACGGCGATCTTTTGACCGATTATACCAAGCGTATTGTAAACAATAGTAAGCATCTTGTTCTTGACGACCGTCATTTCGTGCTCGATGCGCTCGTTTTCCGCGGCGTGAAAAGCAACAGTGTAACGCTTGCCAGCAAGGTAAGTGACAGGCGCGTGAAGGTGGAGTTCGACGGATTCGATTACCTCGTTCTCTGGCATAAGCACACCGCCCCCTATCTTTGCATCGAGCCCTGGTGCGGCATTCAGGACGTAGCGGGCAGCAGCCCCGTGCTTTCCGAAAAAGAGGGCATCCACGCTATTTCTGCAGGCGAGCACTTTGCAAGAACGCATATCATTACCGTTGGATAAAAACCGATCCTATCTTTTTTAAATTGAGGAGACCGAGCGTTTTTGCTCGGTCTCCTCAACGTTTTTATATCTTATAATCCTTCATAAAGGAAATGAGTCTTTCGGTGGCGGGCGTTTTTTTGCGGTAAGCGTAGCCGATCGAGCGCGAGATCGCGGGCGTGAGCTTCAGGGTGCGGACGCCGCGCGGCAGCTTACGCGTGGCAAGCAAGGGCAGAACGGCAACGCCGATCCCCTCCCTGACCATCGAGAGCACCGAGGTATCGTCCACCGAATCGAAGCGCAGGATCTCCGCAAAGCAGGACTCGTCAAAATAGCGGTGGAGGGTGGATTCATTCGTGGAGACATACGGAAAGGCATACAGCTCCTCACGGCGCACCGAGCGGCGCGCCTTCAGCATTTGCTCCTGCACAACCGCGACATATGCCTCCTCCAAGATGACGGCATGCTCGTTATCCTCTATGGCGACCTTATCTCCAAAGATCACGTCTACAGTATCGTTTTCCAGCCAGCCTCGCAGCTGGTCCGCCACGGTGATAGAAACGCGCACGTCGGGATTTTCCTTCTTGAAGCGCTTGACGAGCGGCGGAAGAATATAATTTGCGATGGACGAATACGTGCCTATACGAAGCAACTCCCCCGCCGCATCGGTGAGGGCGGCGGCCGCCGCGCGCAGCTCCTGCTCCGCAAGCAGGACGGCATCCATTTTTTCATATAGCTGCTCCCCTGCCTCGGTCAGGCGCACTCCCGCGCGGGTACGCGCAAGAAGCTTGACGCCAAGCTCCTCCTCCAAGGCATCCGCCATATGCGAAAGCGCGGATGGCGTATAAGAAAAGGCTTCGGCGGCACGGGAAAGTGTTTGATATTTAGCGGCCAGAAGAATGGCCTTGATCTTCATCGTTTCCATCGGTTTCTCCTTGTGAAAATATTTCACAATGTTATTATAAACCTTCGTTTTACAAATGTCAAGAGTTGTGGTATCATTTTGGCATCACAAGATCCGAGGTAAGAACGATGCACACGACCGACACCGACGAAGCACGACAGCACCCACTCTCCTTTTACTACGCAGGCCTGATCCTCGTGATCTTTATCTGGAGTGTTTCGCCTGTAATCAACCCCTACATTTACAAGCATATTTCTCCTACGGTGACCTCCACGATCTCCTCACTCGTGGCGGCACTCTCCCTGCTTCCGATCCTCGGCAAGCATATAAAGGAGCTTGACAAGCGGCTGCTTTCGGTCGCGATCCCGACGGGGCTCTTCAACGCCGCGGCTTCACTTACGCAAAAGATCGGGCTGCTTTATACAACGCCCTCGCGTTACGCATTTCTCGAAAATCTCTCCTGCGTGGTCGTTCCCGTTCTGATGTTCGTCTTCGTACGGCAAAAGCCGAGTAAAAAAAAGATCGCCGCGGCGATCCTCTGCCTTATCGGCTGCTTTCTCCTTTCGGGTGAGGGCTTCGGCGGCGGCGGCATCGGCATCGGCATCGGCGAGCTTCTCTGCGCGATCTCGGGTATTCTTTACGGCGTAAATATCGCAGCCACAGGCGCCTTCGCAACGAGGTTTTACGCGCCGCTTTACGTTTTCGTGCATATGACGGTCTCGGTATTAACCGGCATTGTGAGCACGGTGCTTTTGCATTTTATTCAGGTAGGTGGCGCGCCCATCAGCCCTGCATATTTTGAATGGAACATTCCGATCCTCATATGGATCGTGGCGATCTCGCTGCTTTCCAATACGCTCTGCTGGATCCTGCGCACCAACGTGATGAAGCATCTGGATGCCTCCGTGGTGGCGGTAATGATGCCCTTCTCCGCCGTGCTGACGAGCATTTTCTCCATTCTTCTGGGGCTGGACGTGCTGACGCCCTCGCTCGGATTCGGCGCGCTTTTCGTTCTGATCGCGACGATACTCTCCGGGCTCGGCGATCCAAAGAAAAAGTCAAAATTAAAGAAAGATTGCAAATAATTATTTGCAAAAAGCAAAAAAGCATCCGTTTTCGAACGGATGCTTTTTTTGTTCACGGGGATCACTCGTAAAGCGGATACTTCTTGCAAAGAGCGGCAACGCCTTCGATTACTGCCTCGCGATTGTTGTCAAAATCCTTCAGCGTCATGCCGATGAGGCGAGCAACCTCGCGCAGATCCTCTGCCCTAAAGCCGCGGGTGGTTACCGCAGCGGTGCCGAGACGGATACCGCTGGTAACGAAGGGCTTCTGCGTATCGTAAGGGATCGCGTTCTTGTTGCAGGTGATGCCGACCTCGTCGAGAAGGTGCTCTGCCTCCTTACCCGTATTGACCTTCATACCGGTGAGGTCAACGAGCATAAGATGGTTGTCCGTACCGCCCGAAACCAGACGGAAGCCCTCGGCGAGCAGACCCTCGGCAAGCGCCTTGGTGTTCTCAAGAATACGAGCGGCATACTCCTTGAAGCTATCCTGCAGAGCCTCGCCGAAGCAGACCGCCTTTGCGGCAATGGTATGCATCAGAGGTCCGCCCTGGATGCCGGGGAAGATCGCCTTGTTGATGAGCTTTGCAAGCTCCTCGTCATTGGTAAGGATCAGACCGCCGCGCGGACCGCGCAGCGTCTTGTGCGTAGTGGTGGTGGTCACGTGCGCGTAGGGCACGGGCGTGGGATGCAGGCCTGCGGCAACAAGACCCGCGATATGCGCCATATCGACCATAAGATACGCGCCGACCTCGTCCGCGATCTCACGGAAGCGCTTAAAGTCGATCACGCGCGGATATGCGGATGCGCCTGCGAGAATGAGCTTGGGCTTACACTCGAGGGCAAGGCGGCGGACCTCGTCATAATCGATCGTTTCGCTCTCGCCGCTCACGCCGTAGGGCACGATATTCCAATACTTACCCGACATATTCACGGGCGAGCCGTGGGAAAGATGGCCGCCGTGCGCAAGGTTCATCGAAAGAACCGTGTCACCGGGGGTGAGAAGGGCGAAAAACACAGCCATATTGGCCTGCGCGCCCGAGTGAGGCTGCACGTTCGCATAGCCTGCACCGAACAGCTTCTTTGCGCGCTCGATGGCGATGGTCTCCACCACGTCAACGTGCTCGCAGCCGCCGTAATATCTCTTGGCGGGATAGCCCTCGGCATACTTGTTCGTCAGGGTGGTGCCGTTGGCCTCCATTACCGTCTCGGATACAAAATTTTCCGATGCGATCAGCTCGATCTTGTTTTTCTGTCTTTTCGTCTCGTTGGCGACCGCGGCGTACACCTCGGGATCAAGCGAGCGAAGAAGCGCGTAATCTCTCATTTTTTCAAGTTCCTCCTCGGGGTTGTTTTTTCATACGTATATTATATAAGATCGTCAAGAAAAAGTCAAGGTTTTAAGAAGGTTTTGCCGTATTTTAACTGTCAAAAAGCAGAGAGGACGCTTCCCTTTTGAGTTTTGGAAGTTTTTTTGTAAAAGCACTTGACATTTGCGCGGAAATGATGTATAATACAATAGTCTTTAGGGGTATAGCTCAGTTGGTAGAGTACTGGTCTCCAAAACCATGGGTCGTGGGTTCGAGTCCTTCTGCCCCTGCCAAAAAATCCAAGTCGCAAGACTTGGATTTTTTCATTTGTGCCGCAAGGCACAACATCATTTGCGTGCAACGCACGCAACATCATTTGAGCGTCAGCTCAACATCATTCCGCCGCAA
>JAGBBQ010000037.1 GCA_017938425.1 Clostridia bacterium
ATAAAAAACAATAAAAAATGAGGAAAACCGCAGGTTTTCGACCTTGATTTCCTCAAATTTGTGATTCATTTCAAAGGGGTACTGTGATCTTTTCACAATACCCCTGTTTTTTATTCGAGTAAGCCTTGATGCGACAGCCCCGTTTTTTGTTTTTTGTTATTTTACTTCAGAAGCATCAGAAGCTGTGCGAGGCTCTTCTTCTTGATAACGAACCAGAAGAGAGAGAAGCCGCCCGCGCCCGCCACCACGGTGGATCCGGTCACGATCGCAGAAACGCCGCCGCCGGAGATTCGCTTCTTCTCGACCTCGGCGCCGCAAAGGTCGCAGGCGCCGTCGCCGTTTTTATCGGCGTGGAAGCTCTCGGCGCGCGTTGCCTTTTCGCAGACGGCGCAGATCGCCGTGCAGTCGTTCTCATAGGTATGAGCGCTCAGGACGCCGTCCGTATAGCCGCAGGCCGCACAGGTCGCACCGCTCTTGCAGCTCGCACCCGAGAGGCTGTGTGCCACGCGCTCTACCGCCTCGCCGCAGCAGGCATACGCCTTGATATGCACGGAGGTGTCGATCGCGTCGGGAAGGAAGATAAATTCCTCGCTTGCGTGATGCGTAAGATCCGCGTCGCCGTAATCCGCGCCGCAGGCCTCGCAGATCGCACCGCCCATGCAGCTTGCCGTGCCGCCCGAATGGTAGACCTTGCCGATATAAGCATTGCAGCAGGCGTGGAATGCATCGTGCATCGACGCATTGTCCTCGCGCACCTCGGCATAAACCGAAGCGGAAGCGTGATTGTGCGGATCAAGGCTTCCGTATTTTGCGGAGCAGACCGTGCAGACCGCCGATTCTTTACAGGTCGCCGTGCCGCCCGCATGCGCCTCGGAAAGGCTTTCTTCACAGCAGGTGTAAACCTTTATGTGCATTTCACGGTTATCGGGATCCACGGATACCGTGAAGCTGCCCTCGTGATTGTCGGGATCGAGTGCGCCGTAGCCGGCACCGCAGCTCTCGCACGCCGCAAGCGTCTTACAGGTGGCAGCACCGCCCGCATGCGCCTCGTTATAGCTTTTACCGCAGCAGGCGTAGCTGACCGCGTGCCCCTCTGCACCGAGGCTTACGTAGCTTGCCTCTGCCTCGTGGTTATTGGGGTCGAGCGCACCGAAGGTCCTGCCGCAGCCGTCGCAAACGGCAAGCGTCCTGCAGGTCGCAGGGGTACGCGACGCGTGTGCCTCTGTGCGTGCAGTCACGCCGCAGCAGGCGTGAACGAGCTCGTGCAGAGTGATATCCTCGCCGCATCTCTTGACGAGCAGGACATCCGACAGATGCCTTGCGTTTTCGGGCATATAAATGCCGTCGCAGATCTCGCAGACGTAGCCGACGAGGCAATTGCCGTTGCCGCCCCGATCACCCATATGCGAAACGCTTCTTCTGTAGGTACAGCCATCCACGTTACAGTCGGGGTCGCAGGCCGTATCGAAGATATGCGCGGTGCCGAGGCCCTTGCCGAGGTGATCGGTATCGCCATTGGAATTCTTGACCGAATAGAGGTAGCTCACGTCGTTGCCGTTCTTATCCACGACCTTGAAGCCCGTCACGTAAGCATAGCCTATGTTCGCATTGACCTTGACCGTGACGTCTGCCAGGGTATGGCCGAGATAGAACACGCCGCCCGCCTCCATCACAACGTAGCGGTAAATATCCTCTATATCAAAATTGAAGGTTTCGTCGAGCAGATTGTACTCGATCTCCTTGAAATTCATCGTGATCTCTTTGGTGACGAAGAACTCGTGAGAGGTGGTCTTATCCGCCGTGCCGCTCTCGTAGGCGGCAAGAGAGGAAAACGCATCCAGCGTTACGGTGTAGCAGCCGGCGCCGCCGATCTTGTCAACGAGCCCATCCGATCTCTCTTCGATGCTGATCGTGATATAATACTCGATCGGGATCATACCGTCCGCATCCCCCGGAAGCTCTATCGGGCTGCCATAGTAATTATACGCGCGTGCCTGCAGAGAGAGGAGATAAGAGCCCGCCTTCTGCGTTCTGACCGTGTGGTAATACTCGGTCACCCAGTTGGTATAGCCGAGCTGCACGTTCTGGATCTCGGTCAGCGTTTTGCTTTCGATGCCGTACGAAATATCGTAAACGGTCAGGAAAAATCTCCAATGCTCCCCCGCACCGATATCGAGGGCAAAGCCGTCCACCGTGGGCTGCTGCCAGGTGAAGCCGTAGCGGAAGCCCCAGATCTCTTCGGTATAGTTTTCATTCCAGTCGTAGCCGTATGCCTCCGCGATGACCTCCGGCAGACCGATGCCGGCAAGGCTGATGACCGTCTCGTCCTCGCCCTCTGCCTCCACGAATCTGTAGTTTTTCGCATCGCCGAGGATCTCAAAGCCGAGGTATACGTTCTTGCGCTCGGGCGCGCTCTTGATCGTCAGATTTGCTTTCGATCCAACCGCACGTGCCGTGATGCCAAGGCTATCGGCATTCTCCCCATTGACAAATCCGGAGAAGCGGATCTCAATATCGTCCAGCGAATCAAGGAACACATATTCGGTATAAACGTCTACAACGGTCTCTGCATACGCGGGCATCACGTAGGAAATATATACGGTCGCGGGCCGGATCTCGATCGCAACGTCGGTATAGCTGCCGCCGAGCGTGTCTGTGCCGGAGGCATATGCACGCAGAACGTAGCTGCCCGCGTCGCGGGGCGTGCCGTCCACGGGCAAGAGCTTCGCCTGATCCGCACCGTCCGCGCTCTTCACCGCAAACCACTTGTAGGAGAACGCCGCCCCCTCGGTCATAAGGAAATCTGCCGCGGTGGGGGTGGGGATCGGATCACCGTAGACGAAAACGGTAGGATAATCCTTGTTTTCCACCGTCACGCTCCGTGCCTCGACGATCGAGCCGCACACGGACGATTTTGCAAGCGTGAGGATCACGTTGTCACCGTGCTCGGCGGTATCCGCCGTCACCGTCAGCGTATAATCACCGACCGCAGCGGAGGGTGAATCCGAAAGATACACGTTGAAGGACCAGGGACCGAAGTCCTCGCTATCCACCGTGTAATGCGGGATGAAGGCGGCATTGCCGTCATAGTGCTTATAAACGTCCATCGGGGTGAGGGTCACCTCTGCGGGCAGGACCGTCAGCACCCTTTCGTAGGTCACGCTCTGCCCCGAGAAATTACGGGGGCCTCTCGTGACCGAGTTCTCCTCGTTCCAGTTACCGCCGACCTCTTCCCAGCTATTTCCCAGCTTGCCGACGATCACGAGATCGTAAACGCCGACGTCGGTAATGGGATACGCCTCCGGGTCGCCGTAGTAGCCTTCGTTAAAGTAGGCCTCTCCGGTATCGGAGTTGACGAAATACGCATCGTACTCACTCTCGTGCAATGCGATGTTGGTCAGCATCACGTCGGGATAGATCCCGCGGCCGTTATAGGTGAGCGTCAGCGCGCTCATACCGATGAATTCCTCGAGCGTTACGCCGAAGATCACCACGGGCTCGCTCTCCATCAGCGTACCGCCGACCATGATCTGCGCTATGTGCGTGCTGCGCGGATATTCGTTTGTGATCTGCACGAACGCAGGCGTCATCATTCTCTGATTGCACCTGCCGCAGAGAACGTCTGCCTCGCAGTAGCTGTAGCTATAGCGCCACTCGAAGCCGTAAAGCTCTGCGGGCTCGTGGATCATCTCGTCCTTGGGATTGTTGGTGTAGATCGCAGGCGTTCCGTCGCAGTATTCGGTGATCCTGACGTACGCACCGCTGCCGTCGCGCCGCGGATACGCATCCCACGTGAGCGTTTGCCGCCAGCCCGAGGTGGGCAGCTTTTGTCTGAAGCGGTAGGCGACCATACCCGAAGCAAAGGTCTCGGCGCTGATATAGCCGCCCTCGCCATCCTCCTCTGCGAGGAAGAAGGCGGTATCGATCGCGGGCGCGCCCTCGCCGAAGGCGGGCGCATACGTCGGCGCTCCGTGCGCATCCTCGGTATACGCAAAGGAAACCGAGACAGAGGAGGCACTATCGCATCTGCCGAAGAAAAGGCCTGCCGCCCCATCGGCCGCCACCGTGCTCACCTCGCCGATGACCGTCACACCGGTGACGTCTGCATTTTTCGCCTCTCCGACCAGGCCACCAACGGCGTCCTTGCCTTCAAAGCTGACATCTTGTAAACAAATATCTACAATTTTTACATTTTCTCCCCAGCCGATGATGCCGACGCCCGTGGCATCGGGATCGCTGTAGGAAATATTTTTGATCGTATAATCTCTTCCAAGGCTGTTGATCTCGCCCTTGAAGGGATTCTCCTGTGTGCCGAGAGGCACAAAGTCCATTCCGTTAAAATCAAGATCGGCATCCAGATATACGTAATAGGTCTCCCATATCACGTACTGCTTTTTGCCTGCGCGGATCTGCTCGGCAAGCCAGAGGAAATTGCCCTCGTTTCCGATGCGGACGGTGATGTAATAGTCTCCCGAAACGCTCATCTCGGGCTTCTCGTAGGGACTCGGGCAGCCCTCGCGCGTGCAAACGCCGTCATATCCGAAATTATGCCCTTCGCTATCCTCGTCGATATTGCCGCACACGCAGGGCGCGATGCAGTAATTTATGAAGCTGCAGGCCTCTCTTTCGCCCGCCGCGCCGCAATCGGGGCAGATATGCCAGTGCTCGGCGGCAAGATCGTCGTACGCATAATCGCCGCTTTCCATATTGGGATGGCGCGTCGGATCCGTATCACCGAACTGCTCGCCGCATTTTGCGCAAGTACCGAGCGCAGAGCAGGTCGGAAGCACCGCCGTGCTCTCATCCTCGCCGTAGTAGGTATGCGCACAGGTCAGCTCCACCATATTGCTCACGAAGGAGGGCTTACGCGTATCCTCGTGCAATCTCTCCCAGAAGATCACGATGGTATCGTTTGCCTCGTCGTAATCCTCGGGAAGGCGGAAGTGCGCGGTGAAGGCTTCCGAGGATTTCTTCTCCTCGTCCTTCTCATAGTAGCACTGGGGCACCTCGGCGATCGGCGCGTAGCTCTTTACGTTGCCTTCACTATCCTTGATGATGACCGAGATATGCTCGCTCTCATCCTCGCCGTACCAGACGGTGGAGCGGGAGCGGATCGCATTCGTGTATCGAACGGTCACGATGCCGTCCTTATCCGTGCCGACGATCTCGGCCTTGAAGGGGTCTGCCTCTCCCTCTGCATAGCGGGGATCGGCGAAGGCGAGCTTATGCGCGCCGTCAATAAGGTGCGTATAAACGATGCTTTCTGTGTTAAGATGGAAGGCGAAGCGGCCGTATACGCCCTCGCTCTCGGCAGGGAGCGCCACGAGCTTGCCCGCAGCATCCACGCCAAGCACCAGGTTGCCCTGCAGCTGCTGCTCCACGTAGTCGAAATAATCCGCGCCCTCCACGCGATCGCTCAGCTGCTCGTAAATGCCCGTGCGCAGCCAATAGCTTGTGCTCTGCCCTGTCAGAATATCCTTCGATGCATAGCCGCCGCTTGACGAAAGGCTACCCATATACTTATGGAATTCATCGGCCGAGAGAGCAAAGAAGGTCGCGTGATCGAGAGCGAGCACCGAGTCGCTCCGATCGGCTCTGTAGGAATTCTCTGCGTTGACCGTATCGGTCTCAAAGGAGAAGGTATAGTCCGTATCCTCCAGTGCGGGATAAAGGCTCGGATCAATGCTTGTAAGAAAATTCTCAAATAGGCCGACCATATCCGCCTTGACGTCGGTCTTGGTCACGCGGCGAAGGAAGTCCTCCTCCTCGGGCACGCCCTCGAAGTGCCTGCCGTAATGCGATCTGAAATAGAGCTTCTGCGACTCGTTTTCCCTAAGCCTGCTGATCGCATAGATATTCTCGGTTCCGACCACGGCCGCCGCACTTGCACTGCCCACGTAGAAGCGTGCGGGCTCGATCGCGCTCTCGGTATAGAGAAGCATCGCGCCCTCGGCGCCCGTGATATCCCGATCCGCGTCCAGAACGCGGCAGAGCACGGTCTCGTACGTCCTCGTCACGGGGTTATATACCTCGCCGAAATAGACGTAGGAGGAGGGGTTCATATAATATCCCTCTCCGGTCTCCACCTTGACAGGATCAAGGATCCCTGCGGTGCCGAGGTGGAATTTTCCCTCCACGTTTGCCGGCGTGGGCACGTCGCTCGCCGACGCGACAGGGGCAAACACCGCCATGGATACGCACAAAAGCATAGCGATCACAAGCGTTGCCACCGTCACCTTTCTTATTTTTTTACGGTCCTTGATCCTTTTCATATTCGGCCTCCGATTTTTTAGGGTGGTTTTAAGCCTCGCCGTCCGTATCCTTCGGCGCATCGCCTTCCCTTTCGGGTAACGGCGCCTCTCTGTTGGGCTCGGGCTTAGGTACGGGAGCGCCTCCCGTGGGGGTGGGTATCAAAGCGCGCCTTCTGCGCAGCACTTTCAGCAGCATCAGCACTCCGAAGGAGATTCCGAGCGCCGAAACGGTTGCCACCGGGATGATCCAGGTCAGATGGTCAAAGCCCTTGACCGATCTTCTGACCGAAACGTAGCCGCTGTAGCTTCCCTTGCCGCTCACGGTCACGATCGCCTCTTCTCCGTCCTCGGAATAAACGGTCTCTACCGTGTAATCGCGGTCTGCCACGAGCGTTTTGTCGCCGTGCTTAACGGTAACGGTGATATCCTCACCCTTGCCCGTAACGGTGACGTTCTCTGCGGTGAGCGTATAGGGTGCGACCGTAAAGCTCAGAATGCGCGTGCCGATGCACTTGCCGCCCTCCTTGGCGGTCACGATCGCGGACGCAACGCCCGCATCCGTATTGTTTACGTAGCTGACCGTGTAGTCAACGCCCGCGGTCAGATCGTCTCTGTCCTCAAAGAGGATCTCGGGGGTATGGGCAGCGCCCGTGTACACGAAGCCGCCCTCGGGAATACGGAGCGACATCCGCTGGACGGCGAGATCCACGGTAACGAGCTCGACCATCGCGGTCTTATTGCCGAGGGTCGCGGTCACGATGCCCTCTGCGCCGCGCTCGCCCGTCAGAACACCGTCTCTCGAAACGGCGGCGGTCCTTTCGATCGTCTGGGTCGACCAGACGACGCTTGCCGCAGCGGCGGAGCCCTCGTTCAGGACCACGTAGCGGTTACCCGAGCGGAAGGCCATCGAAAGCTGCATTGCCTCGCTGCCGCTCGTCAGCGTCTTGACCTCTCTGCCCTCGTAGAGGATCACGGCGCGGATCTCATCCTCGCCGAGCACCGCGTTTGTCAGCGTTGCGCCGAAGGGCATACTCACGTTGCCGACGGGGTCGGTAGCGAGAACGCGGATGCTCTGATAAGCCAGGCTCTCATCGAGCCGTACCGTCTCGGAGAATGCACCCGAGGCATCGGCTCTGACGGTGGCGGCAAGCACGCCCTCCACGTAGATATCGACCGCGGAATGCGCCTCCGTAAGGCCCGCGACCTCGGTGGTATTACCGAAGAAGAAGCCGCCGCCCGTGGGCGAGGAAAGAAGAAGCGAGGGAGCCTCGGTATCCACCGCGAACTGATATTTCGCACTGAAGGTGTCCCCCGTTTGGCTCGTGCCCTCCAGGGTCAGGGTGTACGTACCGCTCTCCAGCGAATGAAGCGCGATATCGCCGCCCGTATAGAGCACCCACGCGCCGTCGCCGATGCGATAGCGTGCCGTGCCGAGCGCCTCCATGGCCGAGACGCGGATCACGGGGCTATCCGTTGCCACCGTATCCACCGTCACGGCGGTATCACCGACCGCGAGGCTCCTTGCGCCGTCGATCGCGAAGGCGGGGGTGATCCTCGTGGGCATCACCATCATCACCTCGTTCGTAAGCACGGGCTCGGAATAAAGCAGCGAGCCGTCGCTCATCTTCACGTAGGAGCGCACCGCTACGGCGTATTTCTTGCCTGCCTCCAGGCCTTGGTAAACCGTGATCTCACTGCCGTCCTCCGCCTCGCTGACGTTGGCGGTCCTGCCGCCGAGCCGTGCCGTATGCGTCAGCTCGCCGTACGCCGCCGCGGAGATCTCTAAGGTCTGCTCGGCAAATACGGTAGCGACAGGGCCCGCCTCGGTCATCTCATAGACCGTGGCGACAAAGCCGTCTCTGTCGGTGTTTTCGGTGGTTGCCGTAAGAGTTACGGTATAGTCACCCGAAAGCACGATGCTCGCGGCACTCGGTGCCTTCGGCTGGTTCGGATTCACGTAAGAAAGAGAGGTGCTTGCCGAGGGACTCGCCATCTCCACACCCTCGCCGTCGAGCACGGTGCCGACCGCCTTAACGGTGTATTTGCCCGAGCGCATATGCAGGGGCAGCGAGATGCTTGCGCTTACCTCGGTCGGCGCGGTGATGAGCGCGGGATCGATATCCGCGAGAAGATAGAACGCGCCGTCCTCGTTCTCTGCCAGGATCTTCAGCTCGGAGAGCTGATCGATATCCTTTCCGGTGACACGCACCGAGGCAAGATCCTCGGAAAGCTCGACCGTATGGATATCCGCCACGCGCTCTACGCCCATCAGACGTACGGTGGCATATACCGACGAGGTAAGCACGCAGGGCTTACCGAAATACGCATCGTCGGTCACCGAGACCGATACCGAGCCCATCCGCTCCTCCGCATCGTAGGAGAAGAGCGCATTCGTTCCAAGATTCTCCTCGTGATCGGCGGTAAAGTCGTTGTTGTACCAGGTCAGAGGATATTCCGTACCGTCTACCGTAAGCGAGACGAGGTTCTTGATATCCTCTGCCATCAGCGCATTCTCTGCGCTGAAGCGAAGCCCGATCAGCGCATCCTCGCCCGTATTCTCGGGAAGGGTGAAGCCGTGCTGCGTGCCGTCCGCCGAGGAGGCGATCGCGGCATCCGCGATGCCGCTTGCCAGATTGGTCACGCTCATATAAAGCGTTTTGCCCGTGCGCCCGTCCGTATAGATAGGATAGGTAAGATTGTTCTTGCTGTTTTCGGGAAGCGGCGTGGGATCCTCGTAGGTCTCACCCACGTCGATCTTTACATTTCCGCCCCAGTAGTAGCGAACGCCGACCGCAATGCCGATGATGCTCACCGACGCCCAGACCTTTTCGGTGCTGACGCCGACGGAGGCAGAGCCGATCTTCTTTCCGCCGATGAACCAGATCTTATCGGGGATGCGCACCTCCGCATTGGCGTAGCCGCAGAAGAAGGTGCCGTCCTCGGTCTTCTCCACGATGATACCGCCCTCTCCGATGATGCAGCCGAGAATGTCCACGCGGATCGCGAAGGAGATCGAAAGATCGGGATACCAATATACGTGGCCGCCGATGCTGTCGATCAGCGTTATGCCCGCGATGCTGAGATCGCTGAGAGACCCCGCGAAGCCGCGCATCGAGATAGAGAGATCCGCTCGCGCGGAAAGCTGGCTGAACAGGGCAAACTCGCCGCTGATGATCAGCGTGAGCGGCGGGATCACGTCCTTACCGAAGAAGGTCTCGTACATATCCGTGATGCCTGCGCCCGCGCCCTTCACCCAGAAGACCATGAAGGGGTCGATCGGAATGCCGGGCTCCACGCCGCCCACGAAGAAGCGGATCGTATCCGGCACGGCAATGCCGTTATAGCTCTTGATCGCAAGCTCGACCTCCATCTCGAAGACCATCATATCCGCCGAGCCCGCAACGCCGAACTCCCAGTAATCGTTGATCACCTTCAGATTGAGATCGCCCTGAATATAAGGCAACGGGTCTGTGTAGGAGGGGATGCCGACCGAGATCGAGGTATTGAAGCCGATGAAGCCGCCCTTACCGAAAAGGATGTCGTCCATATAGAGGTTCAGCGTGCCCATCTGATCGCGGCGCCACTGTGACTGATCCTTTTCATACTGCGTATCGGTCGCACGCAGCTGCTGCGCAGTGTACTGTCCCATGCCCAACGCGCGGTACTGCTTTTCCATATTGGAATAATGCTTCTCGTCTCCCACAAGGCCGGGAGGAACGAGGATGGAGGGATCGAGCGCCGCACCGAAGGAGATCACTCTTTCGAGCGAGCCGTTCTGCTCCATCAGGCAGAACTGACCGTAGCGGAAGTTAAGCAAAAGGCCAACAAGTGTTTGCATTCCGCCTGCCGCACCGGGCCAAAGAAGTGTGATATCCTCGCCCTCGCTCTCTTCCATCACACCCTGCTCGTCATATACGGGCAGGCTGTAGAGCGTTCCCTCTTCGAAGGAGGTGATGGCGAGCACGCCGTCCCAGATCTTGGTATTTGCGCCGACGGTGTACACCTTACCCTCGATGTCCACGTCAATGGCGACCTGCGTATCTCCCTCGAAGCGCTTGGTCACGGTCACCCGGCCGTTCTTCACCTCCAGGGTCTCGTTGATGATAATGTGCTCGCCGTTCAGAAGCGTAAGGCCCTCGGCACTGTATCTTCCCTTCTCCTCGGTGGAGAGAACGTTGAAATCGCCCTTCATCACGAGCATAATATCCTCGGTGGCGGTCCTCGTATTGCGGAAGTCCTCCTCCGTCGGATAGTTCACGATATCGTAGCTCGTGCCGTCGCGCTCGACGGTCACGATGCCGTAAAGGCCGGAGCTGACGTAGCCGGGATCGCCGGGGCTCGGCACGTCGGTCACCGTGATCTGCAGCGGTGCGGGAAGCATATCCTCCACCGCCACGTCATTGAAGTCCAGCACCACCTGATAGGTCGTGGTGGCGAGCGTCTGATCGATCACGAGCGTTGCAACGTTCAGCTCGGTATTGATGACCACGCGGTCCATATCCAGCACCACGTCCTCGCCGCCGTCCACGGGGCGAAGCAGGATGCGGTATTGCGTTTTATCGCGGATCATACCGAAGTTGGAGCCGGTAACGTAGCAGATCCTTGTGCCCTTATGGAATACGGTGTCCGGCGTCATACCCGTAAAGCTGACGTCTGCGCCCTCGGCGCCCGGGCAAAGCACGTATATTTCATCCTCTACCACGGTATTTGCATCCGTGAGAGTGATATCATTCATTCCCGAAACGTTATAAACCACGACCCTGATCTTGCGGTAGCCTGTCACGAGCGTGGGGTCGATCCGCAGATCGAAGCGCACGTCCCTGACCTCGCCCGCCTTCAGACCGCTCACGGTCTTATAAAAGGGCTTGACGGGTGATACGTCGGTCAGAAAGCGGTTTCCGTCGTGCGGAAGCACCTGCTCCTCGGGATAGATCGCGACCGCGATCTTCTTTATCTCGGCGTCGGTAATGTTCTGCAGCTTGATCGTCGTCGAGAAGTTGCCGGGCAGGGTGGAGTTGATATCCTTATACGCCGTGCCCGTGGAGTCGAAGAACATGCTTCCCGTCGTGGTGTAGTTGAGGGCAATGTCCGCATCGCCCGCATTATAGTTGGAGTAAACGCCGTAGTAGAGAGCGATCTGCCCGCCCTCGGATTCGGCGGCAGCACCGCCCATCCCGTAGTAGAGTGCCACGGCGCTGTCCGCCGTCAGATGATCGATGGAGCCGGTCGCGGAGGTGAAGTCCACGGGGTTATTCTGCGGCACCTGATAATCGAAGACCGTGGCGGCCAGATTGCCCCAATGCGCAAAGGTGACCTTGGTGGGGAGGATCATCTCACCCGCAACGCTTGCGTTCAGCGTATAGGCGGTCACGGTGGGAGATTCAAGATCGTCGTAAGCGAAGAAATAATTCGCGTAAGCGTCTCCCTGCAGGGTGCGCTCGCGGTGCACCTCGGTGTAGCTGCCGTCGTTCTGACCGAGCATATAGTAGCCGAAGTCCTTCGTGCCGAGCGCGGTATCCATCATCACGCGCGCCTCGATCGAATCCACGGGGCGGTTGGAGGTATTGATCGCGGCATAGCTGATGTACGCCATACCGTGCTGATAGGTGTCTGCACCCATCAGGGCGATGATCTGGCGGAAGAGGATGCCGTCCACCGTCCACTCGGCGGTGATCGCGTTATCCGCGTTTTTCACGACGGTGACCTCGGAGGTCGCCTTTCCCATATAAGAATAGTCTCTTCCGAAGATATAATCGTTGACCTCTGCGCCTCTCTTCACGCGGAAGGAGGTGAAGGAGGTGTCAAAGCTGCCGTCCGCATACACGAGGTCCTTGCCGTCGTCGAGCTTGGTCAGCACGTCACCCTCTGCGGTGCCGATATAGAAGCCGCCGTTCTCGGTCGAGACCCTGACCTTTATGTATCCGTCACTCAGCTGGACGTACCCCGGTCCGTTCTCGGGCGTGCCTGCGGACGCGCTCGCATCCGCCGTATCGTGCGCCTCGATCTCCCTTGCAAAAAGGGTGACGGGCATCGATGCTACCAGCATACAGAGCATCAGAAACACGGTCAGTATTTTCTTTAAGGCTTTTTTCATTTTGAGAAACCTCCGGGGCAAATTTAAATCTTTTTTGTGTTCCCCGCGGAGCATCGGAAGGATGCCCCGCGGAAGCTTTTTTCTTTACGAGCCGCTGCCCGGCTCTTCGCTTGAAACAGAAATAATAAATCTGAAATAATCTCTTTGCTCGGTGACGATCAGCACCGTATAGATGCCTGCCTCGGGTGTGCCGAGCGAAAGCGTGCCGCTCTGCCGATCCTCGTGCAGCGGCGCCTCTCCCTTGATCTGCGCCGCCGTCCTTCTGCCGCTTGCAAGATAGAGATCGAACCGAATGCCTGCGGAATTGACCGCCAGCGAGATCTCCTCGCCCTCGGCAAGATACACGCCCTCGTCCCTGTCGACCTTGACGCCGCCGATATGCACGATCGGATCGTAGATCGAGGTGATCCTGAGCCTTCCGTACAGCTCCGCGGTGTTGCCCGCCGTATCGGTCGCATAGTATTTTACGTCGTATACGCCGACCGTATCGAGGCTTTCGGGAAGCTCGACGGATACGCTGACCGCCTCACCCGAATCGTCAAACGCAGCCGCATTTGCGATCAGCTCGGCGCGGAGCGCTTCCCTGTCGGCGCCCGCTCTGACGGTCCAGGTATCCTTGTTGATCACGATCTCGGGGGGTGCGGTATCAAGGGGCCTGATCGATGCGAACTGTCCGACAAACACGTTGCCGTACGCATCGGTCAGCGTGATATAGGGGCTGATGCCGCCGAGAGATGCGGGGATCGAGATCGGCGTGAAGGCCGCGCTGCTCGCCGCGCTCTCATAGCCGTCCGAAAGCGTAAGGGTCGCGTTGCGCGAGGGCTTGACGAACACCGTCTCACCAACCGTGAGCGTAAGCTCTCTCGGATCGCTGACGGCATCCGCGCCGCCCGCATCCTTGCTGAACAGAGCGGTCAGCGGCTCGAGCACGAGCGTATCCACCGTCACCGTGATGCTGGCGGACAGTCCCGACATATCCGTGAAGGTGTAGGTATACGCACCGTTTTCGGTGATCACTCTCGTATATTCGTACTGTCCGTCCACGAGCGTGCCGACGTAGCCGCCGCCCTCCTTGAAGGTCGCCCTCTCGTTGACGCGCAGGATCAGCGTCACGCTCCTTGCATCCGCCGCAAGCCTCTGCTCCGCGGTGATGATCGGGGCGCTTCTGTCCAGGTTGGTGACCGCGCCGAGCTCGACCGTCACGTAGCTGCCGTTTTCGGCATACACGCGCAGGGTGATCGCCTCGCTGTTGTCCTTATAGGTCACCGCAAGCTCTCTGCCCGAGAGGGTGAAGATCACCCTTGCCGCATCGTACCTAGAGGCGTCGATCCTTGCCACGTCCTCACTGAAGAGCAGCCTTGCGACCACGTCGGAGGCAGTTGCCTCGGAGATCTTGTTTGCCGACCAGACGATGCCGCCCGTCAGCGTGATCTCATCGGGTCGGAGCTCGGAGACCGAGACCGAGACCGTCGCGGGCTGTATCTCGCTTCCGTTGTACTTCATTTTATAAAGAATGCCGTAGGTATCGTTTTCCGTAATATCCACGTAGGGCAGGCCGAAGAACTCGCCCTCTGCGCTCTCGGTTCCCTTGGAAAGGCCGACCGAGAGGATCTCGAGGTCCGTTGCGCCCTCGGGCGCGATCAGATACACACGCACGCCGCCCTGAATGGGAACGCGCCTGACGGTCGGTGCGGGTGCCTCTCCGACGTTGTTGACGTCAAAGGCGACGGAGGAGACGTTCCCTCTCGCATCCACCGCAAACACGGTGAAGCTTCCCGCCTTCGTGACAGTGAGAAGTCTGGAATTGAGCGTCACGCCCTCGATCACGTCGCTGATCCCGCTTTCAAAATCGGGCGCCTCGGCGTAGATGCCCTCCTTTACGAAGAGCCTTACGCGGCTGTCATCACGGATCTCGAAGAGGAAGCGATAGGAGGTGGACCAGCCCATTTTCGCGAGCAGCTTTTCCATATTCGCTCTCACGCCCGAGAAGGCGAAGGAGGTATAGCCATCGACCTCGGAATAATCGGTGAAGCCCGAAATTCCGCGGCGCGAGGAAAGCTGCAATGCCAGCCCCTCCTCTGCCCAGAGGCCTCCGTGGTTCGAGTACGCCAGCACCTGCAGAGCGGGTGCAACGGTATCCTCAGCCTCCTCGCCGATCGGATCGGGGATCTCGCGCAGGACATAAGGACGCGTGACGGTGATCTCACCGAGCACCACGATCTCCGCGCTCTCGCCGTTTCCGAGCCTTGCGATCAGAGTGCCTGCGGGATAGACGTAGGTATCGGGTCCGCCGGGGATGAAGGTGAAGCGCGCGGGCAGGCCGCTCGCCGCGTCGATCACGGTGAGGCTCGGATCCACGACGTAGGCGTTCAGCTCGCCGTAGAGGAAGCGCTCGCCCGTCAGAGGATCGGTGGCGGTATCCTCCGCGTCACGGTCATAAGTAACGGTGGGGGCGGGGGAAATAATGTTCTGAATGCTGATGTAATAGACGGCCTCGTCCCCCCCGTCCGTCAGATAACGGTAGGAGAACCTCGTGTTCGCCGTGAGCGTCACGGTCACCTCGGAGGTGCCGTTGTTCTCGACCGACATAATATCATAATCGGTGATATCCGCGTACACGCGGTTGCCGCCGTCCTGACGGATGGTTACGGTTACGGGCTTGAGTGTCTTTTCCGTATTGCTGACCGTGATAAGGCTGTGCTTATCGTCCACCAGCGAGATATCGACCGTATAGCGGAGGGACACCTCGTTGCCGAAGGCGTCCGTGACGGCAAGGGTGTAATACCCATCCGAGCCGTCGGCGGGATTGGGATTATACTTACCGACCGCGATCTCGGGCGTAAGGCTCTCTGCCGTGGCAAAGCTCGGCTTCAGCACCGCGCCGCTCTCGTCGTCGGGCATTTTGACTTCCTTTACGCCGTATTCCACGTAGTAAAGCTTCAGCTCGCCCGCGAACACGGGATGGCTCTCTGCCTCGCTTCCCTCTCCGTAGATCCGATACTCGGGTGTGGAGAAGCTCTCGCCATAGCCGTTATCCAGCGTCAGGCGGTAGGAGAGCGATCTTTCGGTTCCGACGGGATGCGCCTCGGTCGCCATCGGGTTGGCGAAGGCGAATTCGAGCCCGGGCGTCCTGTCGTAGCCGTAGATGCCGAGGCGCGCGCCGAGATATCCGTACGTGGGATTCGGCTCGAAGAGCGGGAGGGTCACCTCGCCGTCAATGCCGTCGCCGAAGATCGTGATCGTGGACTCCTCGGTGATGAGTGCCGCGTTCTCGATCGACTGCATCTCGACCTTGGCGCCGCCAAGATCCGCGCCCTGTGTCATAACCGTGTCAAAGAAATGGATCTCAATATCGTTGCTCGAAATGTGGAAGAGGTTGCGCCCAAGGCCCTCGCCGTCGGTGGAGATCACCTTATGCTTGACCTCGCCGTCCGCGGTGTTGTGAAGCAGATAGGTCTCAAAGCCGAGCAGGCGGTTGCCGTCGTAGCTTGCCTCGTGATAGCGCACGCGCCAGCTGATGCCGTTATCGTCAAGAACATACGGATCGTTGTAATACTCTCCGTCGTAGGAGATATTATATTCCTTCTCGTTTGCCACGCCGCCGTAAACTCTGTGGCGCTGCGCGTTTCCGAGCTGCGGTGCGACGACGGTCGTGCCGCCGTATTCATCCACCGCGACAAACACCGCCGTGCAAAGACCGGAGTATTCCGGGAAATCGGAGGTATAGCTGTTTTCGGTAAGGATCGCGTATTCACCCTCGGAAAGTCCCGCCTTCAGCACGGTAAGAACACCTACTACGTCCTCGCCGTTCTCGTCGGTATCATAGTATTCCTCCGCGAGAGAGCCGTCCGCGCCGTAAAGGCCGAGGCGCATCGCGTAGCGGCTCCAGAGCTGTACGTCCACCTTGCCGCTGCCGTTGAAGGAATATGCAGTCTCAATAAAGACCTTCAGGCTGTCGATATTCACGACGCCGCTGACCGACGAGGGCAGATGCGAGGGAATGTAATCGTCGATCGCTACGTTCAGCACGGGGGCGCTGTCGGTCACGGTGACCGTGAAGTAGCGGATCGGGGTGACGTAGCCGTTCGCAAGCTTCGCCTGATAGCAGAAGGTGTTCACACCCTTGACGAGGTGGAGCGCGCCGATGCCGTCTACCCCCTTCGGGATGGTATCCTTATCATAGATCGTATCCAGACGGTTATAGAGCGAAAGCATCTCGGTGCCGCTTGTGAGCGCAAAGGGCGCACCGTCGATCTCGGCCTGCGAGGGGGCGGAAAGGAGGTTCCAGAGCTTAAAGCCCTCGAGAGCGCCGACCGTCACGCCGGCAACCTCTTTTTCCGTGTTCGGTGCGGAAAGCTTGACGCTGAGACCCGACACACCGTAGGAATAGACCGCGAACACGCGGCTTCTCATGCTCTCACCGCCGACGCGCACCGAAATACCGAAATCGGTGAAGTAATCCTCGCTCGCGGGATCTCTGACAAACTCGACCGCGCCGTATGCCGCAGGATCGGAGAGCGTCTCAATATTCGAGGGGGAGTGGTAGCTGTATTCCCAGACACCCGCGCTGTCCGCCGTCTCGGCATCCAGAACGATCAGGCCGGAGGTATAAACGTTCTCGTGCCCGCTTCCCGACCGCACGCCGATCTTCAGATAGTAGGCACCCGTCTCAAAGAGGTTGCCCGCATCGTCGGTATTCGCGACCGTGAAATACTGCTCGCCCGAGGCGGAGAGTCCGCTCACACGCATCAAAGGCGTATCCGCGCCGCCATCCTCCGCAAGGCGGTAAAATTCCGCGTAGGAATTGCGGTAATCCAGATCCAGAAGGCCGAAGCCCGACTGCGCGATATTGGCGATCGAGAAATGGATCTGCATATTGCGCATCGCACCAAAGCCCTGCTTACTCTGACGGATCAAAAGCGGCGAAGCGCCCTCGGGCAGTGCCGCGGCGATCTCGGTGCCGTCTCTCAGGACGACTCTGCCGAAGTCCACGCCGTGCACCGTTCTTCCCTCGTCGTAGGGAGAGGCGAAGCGAAGCGTCATATAATTCGGATCGTTAAAGTAAGAGCCCTCCGCCGCGGCATCGTACGCCATCTCGCCGACCGCGGGCTCCATGCTGCCGTAACCGTTCTCAAAGCGGATCTTCAGCTCGCCGTAGTAGGTAAGCAGCGGCGCAAGCGGACTGTCCGCAAGCGGCTCGCCCGATACGTAGCTGTACGGTCCCTCCACCGAGGTGAAGCGATAGGAGCCAAGAGTTGACTCGATTCCTACCTTATAATAATCTACGTTCGCGAAGTCAAAAAGCTCGAGACTCTCTCCGGTCTTAACAAGCACCGCATAGGTGAAGCTGTTGCCCGACATGGGCGAGATAAGCACTCTCGTATAGGCGTCCGCTCCGCCGACCGTCGCGGCGGCGGGACCGTTCACCGTGATGGAATGCGCGGTGCTGACCGCATTGCCGTCCGAATTCAGCCGCGCATCCGTTGCGGGCTTTTCAAGGCTCAGGCTGATGAAGGTCGCGATCGGCTCGGAAACGTTGCCCTCGCCGTCGGTCGCTCTCACGTAAAGCACCTCGTTTACCACCGCATCGGTCGCTCCGAGGCCACCGTAGGTGAGAAGAACGGTCGCGGAGGCATCGGTCCCGTCCGATGTGTCAAGGATCGCAGGCGTCCAGACGGCATCCTCTGCCGTGGGATCGGCGCCGACGCAGTAATCGATACCGACGACGCCTCTCGGGTCGCTTGCACGCACGCCGACGTGCAGCTCAATGCCCGTATTGTTCTCCACCGCCACGGTCTGCTTTCCGAGGATCGTTACCTCGGGGGCAACCTCATCCAAAAGATACGAAAGGCGGATCGGCTGCTCGCGCGTATCCTCGCAGTTGCCGATCGCATCGGTCACCTGCACGGAAAGAAGCAGATCCTCGATATAAATGCCCTCCTGCTCGAAGAGAAGATGGAGATAGAGCTTTTCCTCATCGTTGAGAAGATCGAGGTGGCCGACCTTGGTAAAGCCGTTTTCAGCGAGGCGCCCCGCGCCCGTATAGCCGTCTGCCGCGGGCGGTGTGGGATCTAAGGAAAACAGGTACTTGAAGTCAATATTATCCTTCGTGCCCACCCCGAGGCTGACGTCGATCTCGCCGCCCACGAGTCCCGCGTTGCGTGCGTAGGCTTGCACGTCCGCAAGCGAAAGCTCAATGAGAGCGCTATGATAGGGCTTGCCGTCCGTCTCGCCGCTCTGATCGCTTACAAGCCTTGCCGATACCGTGGGAGCAATAAGATCGTAGCGCATATCCGTGGAAGGATGATCGAAGTAGGGATAGAAGGTATATTCCTCAATGCCGTTTATGAATTCTGTGATACGGATCAGGGGATCGCCGCCCTCCGTCACCGCGGGGATCGCTCCCTCGGTCAGGCGGATATTCTCGAACCAGAGCACCGAGCCCTTGATCTTGCCGTTGTCGTAAACGTAGTTTCTCGAATATTCCGTCGCACGTGTCGGATAGACCGTGATCGGATCTCCGTTCTTATCCGAGATGTTCAGCTTCATTGCGACTTTTTTCCACTGCGACTCGGTCAAAACGCGAGAAAGGTAAACCTTTATTGTCATATCAGATGCAGTTCCAATGAAAAGATCCTCGGGAAGGAGCGCATCTGCGTCGAGATTTCCTTCGGCAACAGAGAGAGTTTTATCATTAAAGATCTCGATCTCTTCTATACCGTAGGAGGGGATGTTGAACTGCTCGCCAAACTCCCAGTTGATGATGGAATCCAGCTGCAGGGAGTTGCCCGCAAGATCGGTGATCGGGGTGATGTTGCCGCTGTAGCTTGCCGAATAAGCCACGCCGCTTGCCTCGTACATCGGATAAAGCCCCGCCTGCGCACCCTCTGCGGTGGGAGCGGTAACGTCCACCGCGGTCAGCGTAAAGTCTCTGATGCTCACGCACTCGTCAAAGCCGACGTTCGTGATCCTGTTCACGCGGAACTGCTTGTAGTGATAGCGGCCGATCTCGGCGCGCAGCGTCATCGTGCAATCGGTGCCGACCTCGCTCGTAAAGAGCTTGAGCCTCTGCTTCTCACCGGTCTCCAGCTCCTCGATCTCGACCTCCACCCACATCTTATCCAGATACCTTTCGGCATTACGCTCGCGCAGATCCGCAAAGCGGATGCCCTCGTTGAAGGACATCTTCAGGATCAGGGCCGCCTCGTCGTTCTGGTAGATCTCCTGGGCGAGCGAGATATCCGTCACCGAGGGAGAGGTATCGTCCGTCAGCATTGCGACCACATCGGTAAACGCGCCGTTGTAGGTATAGCCGTCCAGTTTGCCCGTCAGCGAGGTGACGTCCTTCAGGGAGACCTTCAGATACTCGACCTGCCCGTTCGAGGTCATCTCCGCGCTGTCACCGCGCGACTTGCCGTTTTCAAGACGGGCGGAAACGCTCATCTTGACGTGCACGGGGCCGACCTGCTCGGCACGGAGCACGAACGTGAGATGATCCTTATTTAAATGAAGCGTATCGTAAACGTAGCTACCGTCTATAAAGTTGGTGTAGTCATCCGCCGGCGCATCTCCCGTGTTCACGCCGAAGACGATCTCCTGCCCCGAAAAATAAAGATCGGGGTTCAGATAATTTTTCCTGATGCCGCCGACGTTGCTCTGCTGCTCTGCGACCGATCTTGCGTACCGACGGCTCGTATAGTAGCTGAGAAGCGCGGAGAGCGAGGCGGTGTATGCGCTGCTATGCTCCTTGGAGCGTCCGTTCTCCCCCACGTCTGCAAACAACGAGTCGTAATATCGGATATGATCCGAGCGGAGCACGGGATAAAGAAGCTCGTGCACCGTGGGACGGTACGGATTTTCCGTAATCTCGGGAAGCACGATATCGCCGAGCGAGGGATCGCCGCCGCCGATCGTCTGATCCGAGCCTCCGCTGCCCGATGCGCCGCTTCGGGAGGAAAGGCGCCCGATCGCATCCGCCGCCGAGGAGAGCGCAAGCGCGCTGATATTGAAAAGCATCACCAGCATCAGAAACGCCGCCGATAATCTGAATAAAAACTTGGATTTTCTCACCATACTGCTTCTTCCTTTCGTTAATCCGCCTCAGCTAAGGAGTTTAACTCCTCCTCCGTCAGCGTGGCTGTGTACGTAATGAATTCGGACAGCGTTTCCCTGCCGATCCTGCGATAATCCATTGCAAGGACCTTTTGCACCTTGCGGCGCCATCTTTGCTCCGGCACGCCGTAGATCATCATGATCGAGCCGATCGCCCCCGAGACACGTACGTCTAAGGAGGGGGATGACTCCGTATTCATAAAGGTAGTATATTCAATACCCGAAACGAGGGTCTCCGCTTCCATATAATTGGTAAGCGCCCATCCCTCGCAGTATTCGGAAAAGACCTCCATCGACCGCTTGCAGTCGTTTTTGCGGATGATCTCGAGCGAGAGCGGATGCGTGTAGGCGGAGAGGAAAAGATCCCGCGCCACGGCGTCCTCCTCGCAGCAGGCGGCAACCGTCGCGAGCTCAAGACAGAGCGCCAGCATCGGCGTGGTGCCATCCTCGGTCAGCTCCCGCATCTTGCGCCACTGGAACCTGCAAAGCATCTTGATCAGAAGCGAGAGCAGATGCTCCTTGGTTGGAAAATAAAAGGTCAGGTTTCCCGTGCTTATATCAAGCTCATCGCAGATCGCCTTCATTGTAGTGGCAGAATAGCCCTCCGTGAGGTATTTCTCCGTTGCAACCTTGATGATATCACATTTTGTCGTATTGATCCTGCGCCGTGCCATACCGCTCTCCCTTATTCTTGTTTTTTAGCACACGTGCTAAATTTGCTCGTATGCTAATTTTAGCATATATGCTATTTTTTTGTCAATACGCGAAAAAAATATTTCCATTTTATTCATAAAATATGATTCGGAGAAAATACGGAGCGATCCCCTACGCGGCGCGCCCCCGTTTGCAAAAAAGCAGCGCATGACAAAGCCCGGATATTGAAAAATTGCGTTTTATATGGTATAATAAAGCAAAAAGCAATGCACGGGAGGTATACGATGCTAAAGAGACTTTATGAAAAAAGCAGGATAGGCTTTGCTCTATTATGGATCGGGCTTTATTGCGTGCTGATGAGTGCCGCGGATGCACTTTCCGCCTTGTCAGGGGTGGAGAAGGCGGTCACGCTCCCTGTCGGCGTGCTTCTTTGCGCGGTGCTGCTTCTCTTTCTTCATAAGCACGGCTTGCTTTCCTCCTACGGGCTGTGCCTGCCGAAGGTCAAGGCAAGAAAAATGCTCTTCTATATCCCGATCCTTCTTATGCTCAGCGCCAATCTCTGGTACGGTTTTTCGTTTAATTTCGGATTATTGGAAACAATACTTTACATATCATCTATGTTTTGCGTCGGTTTTCTGGAGGAGGCCATCTTCCGCGGTCTGCTTTTCGAGGCAATGCGAAAGAATAATCCGAGGGCTGCGATCATCGTTTCGAGCGTGACCTTCGGCATCGGCCATATCATCAACCTCTTTAACGGTGCGGGCGCGGCGCTCCCTTCAAATCTTTTGCAGGTGGTCTACGCCACGGCAGCAGGCTTTATGTTCGTAATGATCTACTACCGCTCGGGCAGCCTGCTCGTGCCGATCGCGGCGCACGGCGTCTTCAATGCGCTGAGCGCTTTTTCGGGCAAAGCGGGGAGCGAGCCGCGCGCGGAGATCGTGTCCGCCTTGCTTCTCACAGCGATCACGCTTTCCTACGGCTTGTATCTCGCCTTCACCCCGCGGCAAGCGAAGGACGAAGAGAGCGGCGCGGCCATGCAATAAAGCGCGGATTTTGTCTGCTTTTGCCTTGACAAACGCCGCGCGAAGGCGTATAATAGTCATATCAATTTTTATTTCGGGGTGCGACTTATGAATTTTTTGGAAGAGAGAATCATGAAGGATGGCATCGTCAAGGAGGGGAACGTCCTCAAGGTCGATAGCTTTCTGAACCATCAGATGGATGTTGCTCTGATCGACGAGATCGGTGCGGAGTTTGCCCGCCGCTTCGCGGGAGAGAAGATCACCAAGGTGCTGACCATTGAGGCATCGGGCATCGCGATCGCATATGCCGCGGCACGCGCCTTCGGCGTTCCGATGGTCTTTGCCAAGAAGGCGAAAAGCATCAATATCGACGGCGATATGTACAGTGCCGAGGTCGAGTCCTTCACGCATAAGAACAAGAACATGGTCATCGTCTCGAAAAAATTCCTTTCCGCAGAGGACAGCGTCCTGATCGTGGACGATTTTCTTGCCAACGGCTGTGCCCTGCAGGGGCTGATCTCGATCACCGAGGCTTCGGGCGCGACGGTCGCGGGCATCGGTATCGCGATCGAAAAGGGCTTCCAGTACGGCGGCCGCAGCATCCGCAATCTCGGCTATCACCTGGAGTCGCTCGCCATCGTCGAATCCATGGATCCCGAAACCAAGACCATCGTTTTCCGCGCGCAGTGACGATAATTTTCCCACCCATATCATTTGCGCCTTGGATCTCTCTCTGTCAAGAACGGATTTCATCCAAGCAAAGCGAAGATTTCACCGCGACCGCGTCGCGATTTCATCAAAAAACGCAGAGCAAAGGGAGTGTACTCTTAAGGACAGTTTTGTGAGTACAGTACCTACCGACAGAAAACAGAAACCGCAGATTGATTTTCTGCGGTTTTTTTGTTATAATAAAAACATGAATCTTGAATAGTACAAGGAAGATGCTTATGAGAGAAGTGATTGAACATTATAACAAGCTCATTGACGAAAACAATGACCCTGCTCGCGATCCTAAACCATTGAGAGATTATATGGACAAGTGGGATGGAGATAAGTTTATCGAGAGTATGCAGCTTGATAAAAGCAAATCCGTTTTAGAAATAGGAATTGGAACCGGGCGACTTGCCATCAAGGTTGCACCAAATTGTAACAGCTTGTGTGGAATAGATATATCCGAAAAGACAATTGGGAGAGCAACTGAAAACCTATCAGCGTATCAAAATATAAAACTTAT
>JAGBBQ010000038.1 GCA_017938425.1 Clostridia bacterium
AGCGGCTGACGGACGAGATCGCTGCGCTGCTATCCGAGAGCAATACCCCCGCGCGCTGCGACCGCATCAAGGCGCTGATGGCAAGGCTTAGTGCCACCGAGCCTGCGGTGCGCGCACAGATCGGAAATTACGCCGCACTTGAAGCACTTTATAAAAAGATGCCCGCGCTGCGCGAGGCGGCAGAGATCGATGCCGCGCTTTGCAAGGCAAGCCTCACGCCCGAGAAAAACCAAACATGGGCAAACGAAACGCTTGCCCTGCTGGCAAGGGTCGAGGGGCTGCACGCGGCGGTCGCCGCCGAATGCGGCAGGCTCTCGCTCATCACCGCGCTGAAAAAAGAGGCCGACACCGCGCTGATGGCGGCAAGGCTTGAGCGCTATAAGGCGAGGATCCGCATGCTGATGCGCGAGGCAAGCGAAAAGAAAACACTCGCCGCCTGCGATGCGCTCATTGAGGCTTACGAAAAACGCTCGCTCACGAAAGAGGAGGAATCGATGGCGGCGCCCTTCCTCACGAGCTTCAAAAAGGCATATGAGAATGCAAGGTGCGACGTGGCACGCCTGCTCTCGGGAGAGGCGGCGCCCTATCTCAGCGCAATGACCGCACCTGCGGATTTTGCAAGACTCGAGGCGCTGGATGCCGAAAAGGAGAAGCACGCACGCGCGCTTGCGACCGTGCAAGGCTTCGAGGATAAATGGAAGAGCACGAAGGAGGCCTCCTACCGCCTTGCCGAGGAAAACGGCGTGAAGCTTTTCCAGAGCAAAAAATACGCCGAGGCTCTGAGGGCACTCGATTATGCGGTAAAGCACGGCAAGGGAAGGGCGGCGCTTTTCTGCGGACGGATCCTTGAATTCGGCTTTACGGGCAAGGTGGACCGCGAGGGGGCGTTCGGATATTATAAGCTCGCCGACGAGCGCGGCGAAGGGGATGCCGCTTACTCCCTCGGACGCATGTATCTTAACGGGCTGGGAACGAAAAAGGACACGGCGGCCGCCCTGCGCTGCTTAGAGAAGGCGGCAGGGGCGAAAAGCATTCCTGCGACCGCGCTGCTCGGCGAGATGTATCTCGACGGAAGAGGCGTGAAGCAGGATTATCAAAAGGCACTTTCTTACCTGAAAACAGCCGTGGATGCCAACCTGCCGAGCGCGGAATACAACCTCGGCCGTATACTCGAGGAGGGGCTTGGCACGGGGGCGGATCCCGACGGCGCGCTGAAGCTCTACGCAAGCGCATCCGTCTCGATAGATGCGGCAAAGGAAAAATACGCGGCGCTGAAAAAGAAGCTCGACGATGCGGCGGCGCTGGATAAGGAGATCGCGGCGCTGATCGCGATGCCGAACTCGCTCGACCGTATAGAGCGCTTGGAGAGCGCAAACAAGCGCTTTGATGCGATTCCGTCTTCCTTTAAAAAACGTGTCCGCAATGCAGACCGGCTTCTCGAGCTTTACGCAAAGATCTCTTCCCTGCGCACCTGCGCTGTGCTCGACCGGCAGTATGAGGAGGCGGTAGGAAAGCGCGGCACGGCGGATTTTATCACGGCGGCAGAGAGCTTTATCAAAAAATTCTACGCATATCCTTCAATCACAACGAAGCACTGCCTCGCATACGGCAAGGTGCAGGATCTCGAGGCGGAGCTAAAAAATGTAAAGAACAGTTGGCTTTTAGAGAATGCAAGGACGGTATACAAGCGGCACGTTGGCATTCCCTTCTCCGAAATGACAGCCGATAAGTGCAAAAGCGTGATCCGCGATCTTTCGGGCATTCTGAAAAACGAGTCACTATTGCAGACGCTTGACGCAGAGCTCTGCCGATGCTGCAAGGAAGGTCTCGAGAAGACGAAAAAGAGACTGAGAGCCATATATTCCGAGGAGGCAACGCCCTACCTTTCGGCGATGAGAAATGCGGCGGATTACGCGCGCATCCTCTCGCTCGGCGACAGCGTAGCCGCACACCGCGAGGCGCTGCTTGCGATCGAGCCCGATTTTGACCAAAAATGGCAGAGCGCGCTTGCTAACGCACGGGCACTGCGCGCAGAGGCCATCGCCCTCGCCGAGCAAAGGGCCAAGCAGCAAAAGGATGAAGAGATCAACCGCATCTACAATCTCGCGATGTGCAACGATGCCTCGGCGCAATACAAGCTCGCCTGCCTCTACCTCTACGGCGACGGCGTGACGAGAGATCTGAAGAGAGCGGTGGAATTTTTCGAAAAGTCCGCCCACAGAGGAAACAAGGACGCGATGGAAAAGCTCGGCGACTGCTATACGCACGGCTGGGGCGTTCCTGTTTCCTACGCAAAGGCAGAAAAATGGTACAAAAAGGCGCTGAAGTGATCGGCGCAAAGCAATAACGGAGGTTTTACTGAAAATGAGCAATCTTGCCGAAGAGCACGCAAGCAAAAAAAGGCTGGAGGAAAAGCTCGCCAGCCTGAAAAAAAGAAAAACGAATCAAAACAAAAACTCGGTGCGCAAGCTCGGGATCGGGCTTCTGATCGCGCTCGCGGTGCTTCTCTATCTCTGGAGCTGGGTGAGCGGCATCATCGCCACGAGCAACCCCGCGGCGGCGGCCTGGATCTTCACGACCGGAAAGATCGCCTTTATCTTCGGGATCGCGGCGGGCATCGCGCTTATCTGCTTTGGCTTTTACTTCGAGACCTTTGTCGGCATTGCCTGCATCGTGCTGGCGCTCGGAAATTTTGCGCTGGGGATCAATCTTTTCACACCCGGCAATATTACCGAGAGCGGCTTTGTCTACGCTTACGATGAAAAGACCGAAACGCTGACCGTGCGTGCGCTCAAGACGGACGGCACCTCGCCCGTGCTGGATACCGCGGAGCTTTCGGAGGATGTGGAGACGGTGGTCCTCTCCCGTTCGCTGAAGAAAAACGGAAATTTTGCTTCCATCACCGTGAAGCACGAGGGTGCCGTAACGGTGGAGGAGGGCGTATTCTTTGAAATCGAGATCGGCCGCCTTTCGATCGAGGCCGAGAGCATCTCGCTCGCCAAGGGCGCCTTTAAGGGATCGGACCTCGGCAGCGTGACGCTTGCTTGCGAGACGCTTATGCTGAGCAGCGAGGCCTTCACCGATACCGAGGCCGAGGTGCTGACGCTGAGGGATGCCACCGTCACCGCGAAAAAGAACGCCTTCAAGGGCTGCGAGATCGACGAGCTCGTGCTGGACGGCGCACTCCTGCCTGCGGGCGCAAATGCCATGGCGAACGGGAAAAAAACTCTCTTCTTTGGCTGTGACGAATTTGCGCTGACCCTGCGCGGCGGCGCACAGACGGCATATTTCAGCGATACCATCGATCTTCTCACGCTTTCCGACACAAGCGAGATCCTTCTTGCGTGCTATCATATGGATGCAGGAAAATACGTGCAGGTCACAGTGAAGGAGGCCGTGCTGACCGAGGACTTCTCGGGCAAGCTGATCAACTACGTGAACACCGGCGTTTTCACGGAGAAGGTCGAGACGGTGGCGCTCGCGGAGAAGATCTATATTCCCGATACTCTCACCGTCCTCCCCGATCATATTTTCGGTGATACAAAGAACGGCTGCACCGTTTACTTCGAGGGCACCGAGGCAGAATGGCAGGCGCTGATCAGCGCTTCCCCCAATGCGGGCAGGAACTATTCCGAGGGGCGCGTGCGCATCCATTTCGGCGCCGAGCACGCAGCTTTTACACGATAAAGAAAGAGGCCTTATGAAGGAAACGAACGAGCTTATGCACCGGATCTCGGCGGCAAGACTTGCAATGGAGGGGGAGCTTTCGGATAAGAGGGCGGCCTTCGAGAGCAGGCTTTCGCGCCTTGAAAAGGAGCTGCACGAAAAGGAAAAATTCGACTATCTTTGCGCCGATCTTCGGAATTTATGCGAGGCGAGGGACGAGGCGGAGCGCTTCTGCCAGCGCTTTCTGCGGCTGACCGAGGGCGGCGCTCCCTACCGTGCGGGCGATATACTTGCCAAGGCACGGCCGCAGAGCGCGGAAGGCGGCGAGACGCTTTCGTGCTTTGCGCAAGCAATAAAAAAGACGGCGGAGGCGATCCGCGCGCTGGACCGCGCACCGACCGCCGCGGCGGACGAGGCACCCTTTTTTGCATTTTGCGAGGGGCTTTGCACACTGCGCGCCTTCGCTAAGGACGGACGCGCCCTGCTCGTAAGAGACGGCGTGGAGAGCGCGCGCCGCAAAGCGGTCTGCGCACCGATCGAGAATGCGATCGCGGCGCTGAAGGACGAATACGAAAAGAGCATACGCACGGAAAGCCTTGCCTGCTACCCGACGATCTGCGAGGCAAGGGATGCGGCGCAAAGAGCTGCCGAAGAGGCAGAGAGCGCGCGTCTGGGCGCGCGCACACCCAAGGCGCGCTTCGACTACCGCTTCCTCATTGCCTTCGAGCACGTACAAATCGACCCGCAGGACGCGCGCTTTATCCGCGAGGTGCTCTCTGTCGAGCCCGAGAGAATGACCGAGATCCCCGTATTTTACTGCCCCGAAAAAGACGGCCGCGCGATCCTTGTCCGTGCGCACGAGGACTTCTTCTCGACCGAGGAATACGGCACGCTTTTATGGAACCTCTACTATGCGGCAGCCTCTAAAATGCCGCCTCACGCCGTGCATCTGACGGGCGCGGAATGCGGCAACACGAGCCGCCTCGGGCTTATCACCGAGCAATACGTGAAGAGCCTGAACGGCGGCGAGAAGGATATTCCCTGCGAGATCGCCGCATTCGACACGGGCGAGCTGACAAAATACCTTCTTACCGAGACGAAGATCCAGAGAAGCCGCCGTTTTGCAAACTTTTATGAGCATAATCGCAAAAATAAGCACGCACCCGAAGCGATGCTTCTCTCCTTCATAAACGAATATCCGAGCGGATTCGAGAACTACCGTGAGAGCGGAAGCACGCACCTTTTGCACTATCTTTCGGGCATCGGGCCGCGCCTCGGCGTGATACCGATCGTTTTCCAGAACGAGGACAGCACCTCCTTCCATCCCGAGAGAGCGCCGCACCTGGAGGGAGACGGCTTTCTCACGCTGGATCTGACCGATCCCGCACGCGCGCTTCTTGACGGACGCGAGGTTTCGCTTGACATACGCACGCCCTATACCGACGACGAAATGCTTTATAGCGACCTCTACGACCATTTCGCGGAGAAGGAGGAGATCTTCCCTCTCGCCGACGTGCTGGAGGCGGCGGACGAGGAGCCTGCGGAGGGCTTCCTCCCCCGTATGCAGCTGCACGCCCCGATCGGACTGATCAACGGCGCACCCTATTACTACACCTTCCAGGCGGGCGGCAACGAGCACACGCTGATCCTCGGCGGCAGCCAGGCGGGTAAATCCAGCGTTCTGCACACCCTCATCCTCAGCCTTGCACATTGCTATTCGCCCGAGGAGGTGCAGTTCTATCTTGCGGACTTCAAGGCGGGCGACGTGAGCCCCGAATTCTCGCACTACCAAAGGATCGAGGGAGAGGAGAATCTCTACGTTCCTCACGTGAAGTATCTGCAGGTGCATACCGATACGGCGGACGCGCTGGATATGCTTGAGAATATTTCAGCGCTTTACAAGCAGAGGCTCGATTTCTTCCGTGCGCACGGTGGCAACGATTATCTTTCCTATCACCGCAACAATCTTGAAAAAATACAGAGCGGCGCTCTGCCGCGCGTGCCGATGACCTTCTTTATCATCGATGAATATCACCGCATGATCGAGGATGCCGAAAAGCGCGCCGACCTCTTCTATGACAGGCTCAAGTCCGAGCTTACGAGGATCATATCCACCGTCCGCTCGGGCGGTATCGCGCTCGTGCTCGTGGACCAGGAGATGAAGGGCACGACGAACCAGATCTTCGGCAGCGGAACCAACATCCCCAACCGCCTCGCCGTCGGCGAAACGACGAGAGAGCACATCCAGAGGTTCTTCTATGCCTCGGACAAGGGCATCGACGCCGCTCTTGACGCGGATCACGCCTTCCTGAACGGCGGCGTGAAGGGCCGTATTATGATCGGTAACACGCGCGCGCACGCGCGCTTCCGTATTGCGTTTTCCGGCAACGCGACGAGCGATGAGGCAAGACGGACAGCGGCCGCCATCCGCAAAAAATACGCCCATATCAGGACGAATCAGATCCTCGGCGGCAGCATGACCGCCTTCCCCGCGCGCGATGGGCTTGACGGCATCCGCGAGGCACACGTGCATAAGCTCTGCACGGGAGCGCAGGACGTTTACCGTATGGCGCTTTCGCTCGGCGTGCAAAGCACGGGCGGCATTCCCTGCACGCTGGACTTCGTGACCGAGGCGGGGGTTCTGCCCGGCTGCTTCGCGATCGCAAACGAGATCGCCTGCGCCGCGATCGAGAGAAACGTGATGCTTGCCTTTTTGCACCGCACGGCCGACCACTACCGATACGGCGCGCCGCGCATTGATTACTGTGCGAGCATCCGTGCCTACAGCAAATCTCTTGAGGCTTATTTCCAAGCGATCCCCGACCTTGACCGACATATCCGCGTTCGCTCCGAATTCGAGTCGATGGCAAAATGCGTGATGGTCTACAAGCAGATGCTGGATCGGCGCTCGCAGGAATACCGCAACACGCAGAGCGTGAGCTTTGCACCGCAGCTGCTCGTGATCGACGATATTTCCTGGATCACCGCAGGACAGGGGCTTCCCAAAATACCGCAGGAGCAGGCACCGCACCCGACCGCGGCACCCGCTATGCCGCTGAGCGAGGAGGACCTTGAATTGCTCGCGGCGATCAAGGGCGAGGACGGTGACGACTTCCCCGCGGACGATATCCTCGCGCTGATGCAGGAAATGCAGGGCGAGCAGGATGCCCCCGCCGCCGAGGACGACTACGATGCGTACTTCACCCACAGAGATCTGACCGAGGCGATCTATAAGCTCTATACGGAGGGCTCGAAATACGGCATCTTCCTGCTTCTTACGGCATCCGACGAAAAGATCGCCGCCGAATTCACGGACGCCTTTGCTTACCGTACGATGCACATCGAGAGCAACCGCATTTATGCAAACGGCGGCGCACAGGGCTACTGCTATATGGAGAGCAGCCAAAGCCCCGTGCCGAAGAAGGTCCGTCTCTATCACTACGAGGCAGACGGAGCAGATCCCTTCTTTGCCGAGCTTAAGAAATTTTTATAAAGGAGAACACTATGCAGCAGCTTATCGTCCCCGAAAGGATCCAAAGAGAGCTTTCCCGCGTGCTCCTCTGCTCCGAGCAGATGAAGCAATCCACCGAGCATATGCAGGCAACGCTTCGCAAGCACGGCCATCTCGTCAACAGCCCGACGATGAACGATTCGATCGCGGCGCTGACCTATATCAAGCAGCAGCTCGAGCGCGTGCGCGAGATCTTCGAAGCGCGCGCAGGCATTACGCTGCAGGGCGCAAAGGAGCTAGAGAGGATCGAAGGAGATACAAGCGCGATCAAGGAGGTGGCACGCCGTGGCTGATATTACGATACTGACCGCGACCGAGCGGTACGATCAGATCCTCAGCGCAATGATCAAGGATCTTGAAAATTACAAAACGGATATGGAGGCGGCGCTCGCAGAGATCGGCCGCGCACTCACGGCACTCGAAAAAAGCTGGCAGGGCGACGCAGAGGCGGAATTCCAATATCAGATGCGCGAGCATATGAGAGGGATCGGTGCCTCCGTCACCAAGGTGGACAGAGTCTCTGCCGAGGTGGAGGCCAAGATCGTTCCGATCCGCCGGGCGCTTGCCAAAATGAGAGGACAGCAATGAGCGGCATCAACTTTTTTGCCACGCGCTCGCGCTTTTCCCCCATTTCCCGTGCGGACGGCTTCGCCTGGGAGGACACCGTCGGCAGCCGCGTGAAAAAAGAGGTGAGGCGCGCCGTTTCCGACTTTAACCGCGCCTTGGAGAGCGAAAACGCCGCGATCGAAAGGATCGCCGCGCAGATCGATTCTCTCTTCTCTGCGGTGAACGGTTAAGGAGCACGGTATGGCACCAAAAAACGAAGGCATTTATTTTACCGTGGCAGAGATCACGGATGCGCGCACACGCATAGAGGAGGCACTCCGCGACGGCGAGGCGGGCGTGCGCGAGACGAGGAAATTTCTCGACACCACGCTGCAGAGCATCTGTGCCATCCGAGATATGGCCGCCGAGAAGCTTTCCGACCTTGCAAGAGAGATCGCGGATATGCAGGAAGAGCTGACCGACATCATCTCCGAAATGGCGGGGATGGCAGGCGTTGGCGGTATGGGAAGCGCGCCGATGTTTCAGAACCCGAACGCTCCCTA
>JAGBBQ010000039.1 GCA_017938425.1 Clostridia bacterium
GAGTTCAGACGTGTGCTTCCGATCTACGCGACGCGTGCCGCGGTGGCAATGCCCTCGCGCATCGGGGGCAGCAGCGGCAGCGAGAGCGCGCCCTCGGCCTCCTCTCCTTCGGAAAGGATAGCGATCAGATCCTCCGCGAAGGCGGTGTCCTTCTCGCCCGTAAGAGTGGCAAAGACGCGTCCCTTGGTGAAAAGCGCGCGGCAGTAGCCGTTCAGCTTGTCAAGGATATAGGGCCATTTCTCCTCGAAGCGCGCATCCAGCTCCTTGATGAATCGGTAGCCCTCGTAGCCGACGGCGTATTCGGTCAGCGCATCGGGCAGGCTTTGGGTCGCGAAAACGCGTCCCAACGCCACGGTGTGTCCCGAGGAGAGGATGTGCTCCTCGAAGGCGAGTCGGATCTGGCGCAGCAGGTTCTGCACCTTATCCCTGTCAAAGCGCGTGCGGTAGAGCACCTCCTTGCAGAGCGCGAGCGCCTCCTTCTTCTGGGAGGGAAGCAGGGACAGGCGCATACGAAGGTAAACGCGTGCTTTTTCGGGATCGTTTTCGCTGACGTTGTCAACGGTAAAGGTGAGGCTGCCGAGGTGCGCCTTGATCTTGTTTTGCAGGGCGAGCGCCGTATAATTCTCGGTATCCATCGCGCCGAGCGACTGGCAGAGCAGCGAGAGCAGTGCGCAGTCCTCCTTTTCAAGCGCGGTGATGGCGAAGAAAAGATCGGTGTAAAGGATGCCGTCGGTGTTCACGGGATGATAGAGCAGGCGCCTGCCCGAAGCGCATAGCACCTCGGTCTCGGTGAAGGCGGGCTCGGTCGGAATGTCTGAGAGCGCAAGCGAGGGCAGGGTGGCAAGCGCCTCGGGCGTGTCGGGGGTGTCCTGCCATTTTTTCAAGGCCTCTTCCTTTTTCTTCACGGTCTCTTCCGCTCCCTCGCCCATAGAAAGAAGCAGGGCCTCGATCCTTGCCTTCTCCTCGGCGGCGCGCTTCTCTGCAAGCCCTCCGTCGGGCAAAAGTCGCAGGGCGGCGGTATGAGGATTGTCAAGGAATACCTCGCGCACAAGGCTCGTATAGTAGTCGGTCCCGAGTGCCGCGCGCAGGGCGGCAAGGGTATCGTTCAGCGTGAGATTCTGTGCGGGATCTCCGCCGTAAAGCCAGCTCTCCAGCGCGCTCATCGCGTAGATCAGGCCGCGCGGATAGCTGCCGAAATCCTTCTCGCGGTGGCGGAATTCGATCTGGTTGAGCGCCGCGGCGAGCCGCTCCTCGTCCAGCGCCTCGGCCGCCTTCTCGAATACGGCGCGAACGGTCTCTTTTATTTTTTCAATGCTTTCCTCCTTCGCGCCGCGCACCTCTAAGATGACCGAGGCGTGCTTGATGCCGTCGTAGGAATAGAGCGAGACGTCCTCGCAAAGGCCGCCGTCGAGCAGCGCCTTTTTCAGGGGTGCTTCGTTAGAGCCGCAGAGCACGTCCGAAAGGATCGAGAGCGCGAAGAGCTTTTCCTTCGCATCAAAGGGGAAGGATAGATATCCGAGCGCGAGCCGTGCCTTGGCGGCACCCTCCTCTCGCTCCTGCTCGGGGGTGATCTCGTAATAATGCGTTGCTTCTCTGTGGCCGCGCGGCGGCTGATCGAGAATGTCGGGCACGGGGCGCTCGGAGCGCTCGTAGGGAGAGAGAAAGCTGTCAAGATGCTTAAGAGCGGCGTCGATATCCATATCGCCGTCCAGAAAGATCCGTGCCTGCGAGGGATGGTAGAAGGTCGCGTGCGCCTGCAGGAACTGCTCGTAGGTCAGCGAGAGGATCGCGCCGGGCTCGCCGCCCGAGTCGCAGCCGTAGCAGGTGTCGGGGTAGAGGAGCTTATTCATATACTCGCCCATCACGTCCTCGGGAGAGGAATACGCGCCCTTCATCTCGTTATAGACCACGCCGCTTGCCGCGTGCGAGCCGTCCGCCTCGGCCGTCAGATGAAAGCCCTCCTGCAAAAAGATCTCGGGGCGCGAAAGGATCGCGGGATGCAAAACGGCATCCATATAAATATCCATCAGATTATGAAAATCCTTTTCCACGCGCGACGAGACGGGGTACATCGTCTTGTCGGGGAAGGTGAAGGCGTTCAGAAAGGTCTGCATCGAGCCCTTGAGCAGCGCCACGAAGGGCTCCTTCACGGGGTATTTCTCCGAGCCGCAAAGCACGGAATGCTCAAGGATATGGAAAACGCCCGTATCGTTTGTCGGCACGGTCTTGAAGGCGATGGCAAAGGTCTTGTTCTCGTCGGGACGCGCAAGGTAGCAGAGCCCTGCGCCGTTCTTTTCATATTCCATCTCGTAAAGCGTTCCGTTCACCTCGGGGAGCGCGCGCACGCGCAAAACGCGGAAGCCGTGAAGTAAGTCGTTGATCTTCATAAAACAACCTTTCAAACGATTTTTTATATAGTATAGCACAATTTTCTTTGTTTTTAAAGTCTTATCTAAAATAAAATAATTTTTTATTGACAACCCCTTGCGACCATGCTACAATGAATGTAAATACATCCTAAAAAAGGAGAAACGCCATGCAAATCAAACTCGATCTGAACAGTAAAATCGGAAAAATCAAACGGATGAACGCCACCGGTCAGGCACCGATGGGCGGTGGCATCGGCTTTGGTGCTTACAAGCATTTTCATTATCTTTCCGAGGCTTCTGTGCCTTACGTTCGTCTGCACGACGTGGGCGGAACGTACGGTGGCGGCCGTTTTGTTGACGTGCCGAATATTTTCCGCGATTTTGATGCGGATGAAAATGATCCGAAAAGCTACGATTTTGCATTTACCGATTCGTA
>JAGBBQ010000040.1 GCA_017938425.1 Clostridia bacterium
CTTCAGATTGATCCTCGCGGGGTCCGCGTGCAGCGCGAACGCAATATTTTCGATCATTTTCGGAATATGAGGCAAAAGCTTCGGCCTCTGCGCAATGACCGTGACGTCAAGATTCCCGACCGCAGCAGAGCGCTCCTGCATCATAGCGTACACTTTAGACAGAAGATGCATACTGCTGATGCCTGCATACGCTTCGCTCGTATCCGGAAAATGACGGCCGATATCTCCGAGCGCAAGTGCGCCGAGAATGGCATCCATCACCGCGTGCAGACACACGTCGGCGTCCGAATGACCGAGCAGCCCCATGCTATGCTCGATCTTCACGCCGCCGAGGATCAGGGGGCGGCCGCTGACGAGACGGTGCACGTCATAGCCGTGACCGATACGGATCTCACTCATCTCTTTCTCCTCGCTTTCCAAGAAGGAACTCCGCATAATGCATATCCTCCGGCGTCGTGATCTTCGGGTTTTCCGCAACATATACGGGATACACGCGCATGCCAAGATGCTCTACGAGCATATTATCGTCCGTTACCGACGCGGGGCAGGCGAGCGCCTCGCGGTAGATCGGCACGGAAAATCCCTGGGGCGTTGCCGCAAGGCAAAGCCTTGAACGGTCCAGGGTAGAGGCGATCCTCCCCTCCCCGTCCAGCTGCTTGACAGTATCGTGCACGGCGCTGACGGCGCTTGCCGCACCGTGCGCGCGGACGGCGAGAGCGACCCGATCCACCCCCTCGGTGCGAATCAGACAGCGCGCCGCATCGTGAATGAGCACCTCCGTCGTTTCCTCCGGGATATTCCGAAAGCCGATGGCGGCAGACGCCTGCCGCGTTTGCCCCCCGATCACCACCGTATACGGCTTTGAAAGAAAGGAAAGCTCCCTTCTCGCGATCTCACACTCGTCCTCACGAACGACCGCAACGAGCGCATCCACGTATTCCGAGGCACAAAGCGCCTCGGCGCTTCGGCGCAGCACGCTCTTGCCGAGCAGCATATGCCGCTGCTTTGTTTTATTCGGATCAAAACGAGTGCCGCTGCCTGCGGCCAAAAGAATGGCGGTGCAATACTGCATAGTCGCCTCCTTACTTACGGTAATAGACAAAATGCACGGTAATCGTACGCATCCTGCCGTTTTCGAGAAGATTCGGACCTGTGACGATCACGCCGTCTCCGCTCATCAGATACGCGGCATCGAGCGCATCGACCTTACAGCGAAACAAAGTGTCTCCCGACGAATCAACGATAAACTCGTCTCCCGACACGGCGAGCGCGCCGCCGCGGCCGATGACATCCTCGTTATCGTTTCTCTGCTCCGTGACATATTTGATCACCTGCCCGTGCAGCTCCAGAGCGCGCTGACGGCGGAAGGCGACGGTTCCGGGCTTTTGCCCCACCTTGAATAACCGAGAGAAAAGGCCCATAGAGGTCCTCCTGTTTTTTTCTTCTTCTATTTTACCACATCCCACGTCAAAATGGAAGTGTTTTTTTGAGTTTTTTAAAATAAGTTTCCCATTCTGTCCCACCGAATGCACATTCTCTTTTACAATATAGAAAAAATTTTTGGTTTTTTTCAATTTTTTTTTACAAAAGGTATTGCATTTTCTATAAAAGTGTATTATAATATTATCAAAGTGGGGCGAAGTGGGGCTAAGTGAAGCATTTTTCCCATTTTGAACCGCAAGTGGGGGGATTTCCCCACAAAATACAAAATTTACAAAAAAGGAGGTCTGCATTATGTCTTTCGTGGGCTCTTATACCCATTCCATGGATGCTAAGAAGCGCGTTTTCATTCCCTCGAAGTTCCGCGACGAGCTGGGAAAAGAGTTTTATATCACGAGAAAATTTGATGCATACCTCTCGATCTATACGGCAGAGGACTGGGAGGCGTACGTGGACAAGATCTGCAAGCTCCCCGAGGCCGATGCCGATGAATTCCAGGATTTCATTCTCGGCGCCGCGCAGAAATGCATTCCCGACGCAAGCGGAAGGATCATTCTGGACGACAGACTGATGGAGCACGCCAAGATCGACAAAAACGAAAATATGGTTTTCGTCGGTGCGGGCAAGCAGATCCGTATCTGGTCCGAGAAGCTCTGGAATGAGCGCGAAAGCAAGCGCGACTACAGCAAGATGCGCGAGATCATGCGCCAATACGGCTTATAAGACAAGATTTTACGGAGGCACGATATGGCTGACACAGAATTTTCTCACACCTCCGTTCTTCTCTTCGAATGCATCGAGGCGCTCGATATCCGCGACGGCTACACCTACGTGGATTGCACAACGGGCGCGGGCGGTCATTCCCTGGAGATCGCAAAGAGACTTGGTAAGAACGGACGGCTGATCTGCTTTGATCAGGATGAGAATGCGATCGCCGCCGCCAAGATAAGACTCAAGGATCACCTTGATAAGATTACATTTATTAATGAAAACTTCTCCGAGCTCGACGCCGTGCTCGGCAGACTTGAAATTAATAATCTCGGCGGTGTGCTTGCAGACCTCGGCTGCAGCTCCCCTCAATTTGACGACGCGGCACGCGGCTTCAGCTACATGAACGATGCAAGACTGGACATGCGTATGTGCGTGACTGCCCCGCTGGATGCGCACGCGGTCGTTAACACCTACAGCGAAAGCGAATTGAAAAGGATCATATACGATTTTGGCGAAGAGCGCTTTGCACCCCGCATTGCCGCAGCGATCTGCCAAAGACGTAAGGAAAAGCCGATCGATTCTACGGTTGAGCTTTCCGATATCATCAAGAGTGCCATCCCTGCCGCGGCAAGAGCCGACGGCCCCCATCCCGCGAAGCGCACCTTTCAGGCGATCCGCATTGAGGTGAACCGCGAGCTGGACGTGATCCGCCCCGCGTTGGATGCGGCGGCAAGACGGCTTTGCCCCACCGGGCGCATCGCCGTGATCTCCTTCCATTCACTGGAGGATCGGATCGTGAAGCAGGCCTTTCAGGCGCTCGCGACCGGATGCACCTGCCCAAGAGACTTCCCCGTTTGCGTTTGCGGCAAAAAGCCTCTTTTGCGCCAGGTCAACAAGAAGCCAATTCTTCCCTCGGCGGAGGAATTAAATATGAACCCCCGTGCAAGAAGCGCAAAGCTGCGCGTGGCGGAAAAAGTTTAAAAAAACAAGGAGAAGCAAAAAATGGAAGCAACGAACGTTTACGACTCTTTATATAATAATATGAAGCAACGCTTCACCGTTGTCAGCGGTGAAAAGGAATACACGCTTGGCGGATATATGATGATGAAGGCAAACGAGAAGCAGGAAAAGAAGAATCTCCCTGCCACCATCACAGAGACCCGCCCGGCGGCGCTCGCCTCCGTGCTCTCGTTCGTAAACCGCAAGCTTGCCGTGAAGGAGCAGCCCGCCCCCGAAAAGACCATCAAGGCATTTCCCTTCCGCACTGCATTCTCCGCTGCCTGCTCCGCACTCGTTATCTGCACGCTGATGTTCTCCTTCGGCACGCTGAACAGCCTTGTTTTCGGCAAGGGTGAGGAGGGCGGCTACATTGCCCTTTCCGAGGAAAAGGAAGCCCCCGAGACCGAGAAGGACTATACCTACGAGGAGAAAATTTAATTCATAAAAGCATACGGCGCTTTATATAATATAGCGATGACCGGGTCTTACGGTCGTCGCTATATTTTTTTATTTTCGGCGGTAACGTATGAAGATCGAAGGTCATCGTTTTGGAAAAAACACACTTTATACAACGAAAAGGCGCACGCTTGCGCTCTCTGTGGCAATGGCACTGTTTGCGCTGTATCTGTGCGCCAATATCCTGCGGCTGCAGACCGTGAAGAACGGGTATTACAGAAACAAGGTTTTTGATCAGATCACCACGACCGCTACGCTGAAGGCGCAGCGCGGCCACATCCTCGACCGCGATATGAACGTGCTCGCGACCGGCAAGACGACCTTCCGCGTTTTCGTTTCCACACGGCAGATCAAGGCGGCAAAGGAAAAAAGCGGCGACGCCATCGATGAGAGGATCGCCGCAGGGCTTGCTTCCCTGCTTTCGCTTGACGAGGATACGCTTCTGAAAAAGATTAGGAACACCGCCGTTCTGGACGTGACCGTCAAAAAGGGGCTTGACGGCGAGGAATATGCGCGCGTGATCGACTGGATCGGGAAGGAGGGACTTTCGGATCTCGTTTTCACCGAGGCACAGTATGCCCGCGATTATCCCGAGAATACGCTTGCAGCGCACGTTCTCGGCTTCGTCGGCAGCGACAGCCAAGGGCTTTACGGGCTTGAATATCAATACGACTCCCTGCTGCGCGGCGAGGACGGCCACTACCTTTACGCCAAGGATGCCGCCGGCAACGAGCTGCCGATCGAATATGCGACCTACGTGCCCGCAAAGGACGGCTACAGTCTCGTTACTACCTTGGACAGCTATATTCAGCAGCGGTTAGAATACCGCATCGAGCAAATAAGGATCAACCACGACGTTGAAAACCGCGTTTGCGGCATCGTGATGGACACGAAAACCGGTGCGATCCTCGCAATGGCGACCTCCTCCCCCTTCGATCCGAACGATCCCTATACACTCGACAGCGTCTCGGCGGCAAAGCTTTTAACCTCGGGATACGCTGAGGGCTCGGATGAATACAAGGCGTATAAAAAGAGCCTGTTGGAGATCATGTGGTCCAATAAAGCGGTCGGCGAGCTTTACGAGCCCGGCTCCACCTTCAAGATCGTCACGGTGGCGGCGGCGCTTGACAGCGGCGCGGCAACGATGCAGGACCTTTTTTCCTGCAGCGGCTCCCACGTGGTGGGGGGACGGCGCATCCGATGCCATAAGACCACCGGGCACGGCAGCGGCTTTACGCTTGCATACGGCCTGCAGATGTCCTGCAATCCGACGATGATGCAGATCGCCGAGAGGACCGGTGCGGATACCTTTTACGATTACGTCGCACGCTTCGGTTATTTTAAAAAGACCGGGATCGATCTGCCAAGCGAGGCAAGCAGCATCTTTCATAAGAAGGAGGCACTTTTATCCACCGAGCTTGCGACAGCCTCCTTCGGACAGCGCTTCAAGGTCACTCTCATCCAGCAGCTGACGGCGGTGGCAGCGGTGGCAAACGGCGGCATCGCCGTGAAGCCCTACGTCGTGGAGAGGATCATCGATGCCGACGGCAATACGGTACAGGCGCACGAGAGCACCGCGGGAGAACGGATCATTTCCGAGTCGGTTGCAAACGAGATATCCAAGGTGCTTTGCGAGGGCGTCAGCGGTGAGGGCGGCGCAAAGAACGCCGCCGTGGAGGGCTACGAGATCGCAGCCAAGACCGGAACCTCGCAGAAGTTTGATATCCTCGATGCGAACGGCAACTCCTATCTGCGCATCGGCTCGACGGTTGGATATTCCAAGGTCGGCGACGGCGGCGTTGCGATCATTCTGATGGTTGACGAGCCCACGACCTCGGTAAAATACGGCAGCGTGGTTGCCGCACCCTATATCGGGAATCTCTTTTCGGAGATCCTCCCCTATCTCGGACAGAAAAGCAGCGTGACCGAAAGCACCGCCGAGGTTCCCTCGCTGATCGGCAAGGGGATCTCCGAGGCGAAGGCACTTCTTTCGGAGCGCGGCATCCGCTGCGAGGTATTCGGAGACGGAAAGACTGTGCTTTCCCAGACACCGTCGGGAGGCGAGATACCGATCGATAAAACGACGGTCCTGCTCTTCACCGAGCCGCAGAGCAGCTACGTGACCGTGGAAAGCTACTGCGGACTGCCGCTTGCCGAGGCAAACGAAAGACTGATGCGCGAGGGCTTTTCGATCGTGCTTGAGGGGATCGAAAACCGCGCGCTCGCCGAGGGAGCGACCGTCACGGCGCAATCCATACCGCCGGGCACGGCGGTAAAGCGCGGCGAGCGGATCACGCTAAGGATCGTTTACTGCGATTTTGAAGACTAAGGGGGCACTATGAAAATTCGCGAATTACTTCCCACCCTTCCATTACCCGACCGCATTGCCGCGCTCGACGCCGAGGCGCTGACCGACGGCATCGGTCACATTGACGGAAAAACGCTCTTTTTTCTGACCGAGGGCGTGAGCTATGAAAAGAAAAAGCTCTTACCCTTTATTCTTGCAAAAAAACCGCTCGCCATCGTTACCTCCGAGGAGGATATGGAGCAGCAGACGGACGTTCCGATCGTATACACGGACAGTGTGCGGCGCGCCTACGCCGAGGCTTACTGCCGCTTCTGCGGTCTTGCCGATAGCAAAATGAAGCTCGTTGCCGTCACGGGAACGAACGGAAAGACGACCACGGCGACGATGCTCGCCGCAATCCTTCGGCATCAGAGGAGAAAAGTCGGCTTTATCGGCACGGGGCGCATTCTTTCCGACGGAAAGGCGATCGCCTCGCCCTATTACTCTATGACGACGCCCGATCCCGCGATCCTTTATCCCGCGCTGAAAAGGATGCGGGAGGACGGCTGCGAGGCAGTGATCATGGAGGCCTCGAGCCACGCGCTTGCGCTTGAAAAGCTCGCCCCGCTTCACTTTGACGCGGCGATCTTCACCAATCTTTCCGAGGAGCATCTGGATTTTCATCGCGATATGGAGGAATACTATCAAGCGAAGGCACGCCTTTTCAAAATGACCGAGACGGCGTTCATCAATACGGACGATCCCTACGGAAAAAGACTCTATCGCGAATGCACCTGTCAAAAAGTGAGCATCGGAGCGCTTTACGAGGCGGATATTATGGCAAAAAGCATTCTCGGGGATGGCGGTACGGGCGCTTCTTATATCTATAAAACGGTAGGCCCAACCTTTTCGGTGAAGCTCGCGCTTTCCGGAACCTATCAGGTCTATAATTCCATGCTTGCGCTCGCCGCCGCCATATGGCTCGGCGTGCCGCCCTGCCAGGCAAGACGTGCGATCGAATCGATCCGCCGCGTACCGGGGCGGCTCGAGCGCATTACGGAAAGCCGCGTTAAGGTATATCTTGACTATGCGCATACACCCGAGGCGCTCCGCTCCTCGCTGACGGATATACGAAAGGGACTTTCGCGCCACCAGCGCCTTTGGCTCGTTTTCGGCTGCGGCGGCGAGCGCGACAGAAAAAAACGCCCGGAGATGGCAAGGATCGCCGAGAGCCTTGCCGACCGCGTGATCCTCACGCTTGACAACTGCCGCGCGGAATCCCCGATGCAGATCCTGCACGATACGGTACAGGGCTTCGCCGGCATACGCAGCGTACGTATTATCAGCAATCGCGAAAAAGCGATCCGACACGCGCTGCTTGCAATGGATGAGAAGGACACCCTGATCATTGCGGGAAAGGGACACGAAAGCTATAGCATCGATAAGGACGGCTACCACCCCTTTGACGAGAGAAAAATCGTTCTGGACGCACTAAAAGAAAGGAAAGGCGGGCATACTCTTTTATATGAAGATCCAACTGACACACCCCTGCACCGTACGTGAGATCGCACACGTCACGGGTGCTTCGCCTTCTCCCGATCTTTCGTGGGATGCACCCGTGCGATCCGTTGCCACACACTCGGACGAGGTGGAGGAGGCCACGCTGTTTCTCGCGCTGAAGGGAGAAAACACAAGCGGACTTCGCTTTCACTCCGAGGTCCTGCGCCGCGGCGGTTATACGATGGCGCAAGAAAAGACGGAAAAAGGATTGCTCGTTCCTTCCGTGACCGAGGCGCTGTATCGGCTTGCCAATGCACATCTCCGATCCTTGAGACGGCTCCGACACACCGTTTGCATTACGGGAAGCGTGGGTAAGACCACGACCAAGGAGATCCTTTGGCACGTGCTCTCGGGAAGCCTCTGCCTGCACGCGACCGTAGGAAACCAAAACAGCGACATCGGACTTCCCCTCACGGTGCTGGCGGCACCCGAGGACACCGAGCTTCTTTTGCTCGAGGCGGGAATGAACCACAAGGGAGAGCTTTCGCGCATCTCAAGGCTCGTGCATCCAAGCCTCGCGATCATCACGGGGATCGGACACGCGCATATCGGAAACCTTGGCAGCCGCGAAGCAATCGCAGAGGCAAAAAAGGAGATCCTTCTCGGTGCGACAGAGGATGCGACCGTTCTGATACCGCAGGGCGAGCCGCTGCTCGACGGCATCAAGGGGGCTAAGCGCGTGGGCAACTGCGGCACGGGAGAATATTCTCTTTGCCGAGCGGACGGCAGGCTCTGCCTTTGTACAAAAGGCGGAGCGCGCGTTTTCTTTCCCGAAAAAATGCAGGACAGCGCTATGATCTGCGACACGGCCTTCGCCGTTGCGGCGGCGCTGTCGCTTGGTCTTTCTCCTTCTTTGATCGAAGAGAGAATTTCTGTTTTAAAGGATAATATTTTCAGGCAGAAAACATTTTGCAAGAATGGAACCGAAATCGTCTTTGACGCCTACAACGCCTCCTTCGAGTCGGTTATGAACGCGATCGGGCAGCTTTGCGATAAAGAATGCGAGACGCGCGCGCTGCTTCTCGGGGATATGCAGGAGCTTGGCGTGCATACGGATCGGCTGAACCGATACGTTGCGGAGGCGATCGCGGAGCGAAGAAAGCGCATCTCATTTCTCTTCCTCTTTGGAGAGAATGCAAATGGGATCGCGGCGCACGCTTGCGAAGCGGGATTCCCCTCCGACCGCATATTTACGAACGCGGATGCCGATCGTCCCGAGGCTTCGGCGGCGGATATCCGAAAGATCTGCCGTGAGGGCACCTGCCTTTTTATCAAGGGCGCGCGCGGAATGCGTATGGAGCGCATTCTTGACATACTGATCGGGGAGAAGGGAGAAAACGCGGATGTTAGATAAATATTTTCCTCTGTACGTCGTCGCCTTCCTTCTTTCGCTCTCGGTCACCCTGCTCGCGGAGCGGCGGCTGATCCCTGCGCTTTCTGAAAAAGCCAAGCAGCCGATCTACACCGAGGGCCCCTCCTGGCACGAGAAGAAAAGCGGCACACCGACGATGGGCGGTATCGCCTTCATACTCGCGCTCCTGCTCTCCTCCGCGCCTGCGCTCTTGATCTTTCTCTTGCAGGGACAAAGCGAGGATGCGATCTCCCTCTCCCTTCTGCTCTTTTACGCGCTCGCCAATGCGTCGATCGGAATTCTCGACGATATGAAAAAGCTGAAGCGCAAGCAGAACGAGGGGCTGACGCCCGCGCAGAAGCTGCTTTTGCAGGCGGTGGCGACGGCCATATTTCTGTTCCTTCGGCATCATCTGCTTTCGGATACGAGCGCTCTGCTTTTCTCCTTCGGATGGCTGCCGCTCGGCTTTCTCTATTATCCGCTCTCTATGCTGATGCTGCTTGGCTGCGTGAACTGTGCAAACCTCACCGACGGCATTGACGGACTCGCCGCCTCGGTCGCCTTCGGCGCCGGACTCTCGGTCTTTTATATCTCCTCCGCATTCATTGCGCACGCGACCTATCTTGCCGCCGCTCTTATGGGAATGACGGTTGGCTTCCTGTGCTTCAATCTTCATCCCGCGCGCATCTTTATGGGGGACACCGGCTCGCTTTTGCTCGGTGCGCTTGTCGGAGGGCTCAGCTTTTCCTTTCAAAATCCTCTTCTTATCTTCTCCTTCGGGATCGTTTATATCATCGAGGGAGTATCGGTCGTTTTGCAGGTGCTGTATTTCAAGGCAACGAAAAAGCGCATCTTCAAAATGGCACCGCTGCATCACCATCTTGAAAAAAGCGGCTGGAGTGAAAACAGGATCTGCCTGGTCGCGATCTTTCTCACTCTCATCTCATCGCTCACCGCTTATATGCTCTATCTGCCATGAACAAACGCTTTACCGAGAACAATAAAGAAAAAGAGGCAGGGCGCGCTCTGCGAAAAAGGCTCTTCGCCATTCGCTTTCCAAAAGCCTCCCCCTTGATACCGAGAGATGCGCCGATGCCGGATCCCCTCCTCCTTTTTACGGTGATTGCGCTTGCGCTTTTCGGCACGGCAACCGTCTTCAGCGCAGGCTATGCGTACGCCGACTTCCGATACGGTGACGGTGCGTATTTTATGAAGCGGCAGACGGTCTTTCTTTTTATCGGACTGCTTGCCATGCTTTTCGTTTCGCGCATCTCGGTGCGCTTTATCGAGAGGATCACACCTTTGCTTTACTATCTCACGCTGGCGCTTCTCGTCCTGGTGCTGATGATCGGACTTGTCGGAAACGGCGCGAAGCGCTGGATCTCGCTCGGTCCGATCACGGTCCAGCCCTCGGAGATCGCAAAGGTGACGATGGTGCTGATGCTCTCACGCTATTTTGCCATATACGAGCCGCTGGCACTCGAACGGAAGAACAAGCGGCGGATCTTCATTTACGGAACGCTGATTCCCGCGCTTTTTATGCTTTCCGTGATCGTCCCCGTTATGCTCCAAAAGCATCTTTCCTGCATCATCATTCTCGGATTGATCGGCGTAAGCCTCCTTCTGATGAGCGGCGCCGATACGAGATATCTGCGCGTTTTCGCTCTGATCGGCGTTCTCGCCGTCACCTGCCTCGCGCTCTTCACCGACTATACAAAGGATCGCATCACCGTTTGGCTCGATCCCGAGGCGTATGCGCTTACGGGCGGCTGGCAGACCCTGCAGGGGCTGATGGCGATCGGCTCGGGCGGCCTTTTCGGTCTCGGATACGGGAAGAGCCTTCTGAAATACTGCTACATATCCGAGCCTGCCAACGATATGATCTTCACGGTGCTTTGCGAGGAGCTCGGCTTCTTCGGTGCGATCTCGGTATTGCTGCTCTTTTCGCTTCTGGTCTATCGCGGCTACGCGATCGCCCTGCGCTGCGAGGACGTTTTCACAAGGCTTGCCTCCCTCGGGATCGTGACGAAGATCGCGGTGCAGGTCCTGCTGAACGTCGCCGTGGTCACCAACACCATCCCGAATACCGGCATCTCTCTGCCCTTTTTCAGCTACGGCGGCTCCTCTCTGGTGATGCTCTTTCTGGAAATGGGGATCCTTCTCTCCGCTTCCCGCTACGCATCCCTGAAAAAATGATACGGAGGTAAAACGCTTGAATATACTTTTTTGCGGCGGCGGCACGTTCGGACACGTTGCCCCCGCGCTCGCTGCGGCCGAGGCCATACGGAAGATGCATCCCGAGGCACAGATCGCCTTCGTCGGAAGGCGGGACGGGGCGGAAAACGAAAGCATCCGCTCCCACGGCTACCGACTCTACGAGATCCCGATCGAAAGCCTCGGGCACAAAAGCATATATAGAAGCGCACGCGCAATGCTTCTTCTTTTGCGAAGCTTTTCGCTCGCGAGAAGGGTCCTGAAAGAAAGCGCGCCCGATCTCGTTTTCGGCACGGGAGGCTACGTTTGCTATCCGGTTCTGCGCATGGCACAGATCATGGGCATACGCACACTGATCCACGAATCCAACGCCGTGCCCGGGCGCGCCTGCCGTATGCTCGCGAGGAGCTGCGATGGCGTGCTGCTCGGCGTTGAGGATGCAAGAGAGAGGCTGCCCAAAGACACGCGCTGTATCTATACCGGCAACCCCGTGCGAGAGGACTTCTTCCGCTATTCGCGGCAGAGGGCTCGGCACGCGCTCGGTCTTCGTGACAGCGACCGCCTTCTCCTTTCCTTTGGCGGCAGCGGCGGCGCGGGCGCACTGAACGCCGCGATGCTCTCCCTGATGCGAAAGGCGGCCGAGGGTGACGGCGGAATCTATCACGTTCACGCGGCAGGAAAAAAATATTTCGAGGACATAAGGAAATCAAATCCCGCCTTCACGATCGGAAAGGGGCGCCTGCGCGTATATCCCTTCCTCGAGAATATGCCGCTCTATATGTGCGCCGCCGATCTCTGCATCTGCCGAAGCGGCGCTATGACCGTGGCAGAGCTTACGGCGGCAAAGCTGCCCTCGATCCTCATCCCCTCGCCCAACGTGACGGATGACCATCAGAGAAAAAACGCCGAGAGCCTTGCAGCCCGCGGCGGCGCTTTGATATGCGACGAGAAGGAGCTTTCCTCGCTCGAAGAAATGGCGCTCGGGCTTTTATCCGACCGGGGAAGATTATCCGCGATGCGGCAGGCACTTTCACGCTGCGGAAGCAGGGATGCGGCGAGAGAAATAGCGAACGCTGTCGTCTCTTTTCTGCCCGATAATAAATAGCGGTTCCGCGGTGCATTGTTAACAAAAAAAATCTTTTTCAAAATCTATTGCAATTGACACCTCCGATATGTTAAGATAAAGTATATAAATATATAAAATTATCTGATTTTCAGTATTAAAATATTTTATCGGAGGAATAGCAATGGAATTCGATTTCGAAAAAGTATATGACAGTGGCGTGAATATTAAGGTCATCGGCGTTGGCGGCGGCGGAAACAATGCCGTAAACCGCATGATCTCTACCAATATCCGCGGCGTTGAATTTATCGCCGTGAACACCGACAACCAGGCGCTGAACACCTCCTGTGCCGCAAAGAAGCTCGTCATCGGCGAGAAGATCACCCGCGGCAAGGGCGCAGGCTCCAACCCCGACGTTGGTAAGCGCAGCGCGGAGGAGTCCATCGAGGCTGTGAAGGAGGTCCTCTCCGGCGCGGATATGGTGTTTATCACCACCGGTATGGGCGGCGGCACCGGTACGGGTGCGGCTCCCGTGATCGCCAAGGCGGCAAAGGAGCTTGACATCCTGACCGTCGGCATCGTTACCAAGCCCTTCGCCTTCGAGGGCCAGAGAAGAATGAAGCAGGCCGAGCTCGGTATCGAGGAGCTCTCCAAATACGTGGACTCCCTGATCGTGATCCCCAACGAGAGACTCAAGCAGGTCGAGGATACGCACATCACTCTCGCCAATGCATTCGAGATCGCAGACGACGTGCTTCGCCGCGGCGTGCAGTCGGTTTCCGACCTTGTGAACTGCCCCGGATTTGTTAACCTTGACTTCGCAGACGTAACTGCCATTATGAAGAATGCAGGCTTCGCTCATATGGGCGTTGGTACCGCCAAGGGCGCGGACAAGGCACAGCTTGCCGCTATGGCTGCCATCAAGTCTCCCCTTCTCGAGACCTCGATCGCAGGCGCAAGAGGCGTGCTCGTTAACATTACTACCTCCCTTGACATTCAGCTCGAGGAGGTCGATATGGCTTCTCAGATGATCCACGAGGAGGCACATCCCGATGCCAACATCATCTGGGGTACCACCTTCGATCCCGATATGATGGACGAGATGCGCGTGACCATCATTGCCACCGGCTTTGACAGCGTGAAGGAGCCCCAGGCGCAGCCCGCCGCCGCCCCTGC